>NZ_JBVHLW010000002.1:62471-397193 GCF_055558795.1 Streptomyces sp. NPDC025618
GTAGTACAGCCAGTTGTCGCCACCGCCGCGGTGCACGCAGTAGAGCTTGTCGCGGTAGACGGCCAGAGCCGGACCCACCCCCGTGTTGTGATCGCCGAGCCGCTGGTCGTCACTCCACCCGGTGTCCGGGTTGTAGACGGTGCACCACAGCCAGTTGTCGCTGTCACCGCGGTGTGCAGCGATGAGCTTTTCTTGGAATTCGGCCAGCGCAGGCTTGACACCGGTGTAGTGGTTCAGGAATCTCTGATCCTGGTTCCAGCCCTTGTCGGGATGGAATACGGTCCACCACAGGCTCGTGTCTGCGGCGCGCTTGCCGACCGGGATGAGCGCGGCGGGCGAGGTCCACGGTGATACGCACTTGACTCCGCCCGGCCCGTTTACGGCCTTGATCCAGGCCGCGTGGATCTTGAGCCCAATGGCCACGAGCTTGCCGTACTTGGGGATGAATTTGCCCACGATCCCCGCCACAAGCTCCTCAATCTTGGTGACTGCGTCGGCGGCGGCTTGATTGAGGTGGACCTCGAACCCCCACCAGTACTTCTGCACCGACACATCCATGCCTTGCGCCTGCAGTTCGGCGAGGGCCCCGTCCCCCTTCCCTACATCATCGGCTGTTGGGGCGGCCAGACCCTCCGGGAGTTCGGCTGTCTCCTCATCCGTATCAGCGGTCTCGTCGATGGCCATGCTCAATCACTCCTCACCGGGGGCGGGTCAGTCAGCTGGAGAGACACCGCGAGGCGACCCGAAGACTATCGACACGCTACCTTTCCGTGATCAGCCTACTACTTTAAGTGAGATCTGCGGGTGGTCACAGCCACCGCCCCAGCGCGCTGACGCTGCCGGACCGCTCCCGCCACGCCTCCGTACGGCCCCTGGGGCGCTACGCCCGCCCCGGCGGCGACGCAGTCGCCCGGCACGTCGCCGAGCGCGACCCGGCCGCCCGCCGTAAGCACCCTTGAAATTACCCGTGGGTTACTTTGCCCCCCGGTGTCAGCTTCCTTAAAGGCAGCCCCAGACCCCCGCGGGTTCGCGAAAACTGAAGGTTGTTCGGAGGGAACCCGAGGGTCCGATGCCCGGATTTTAGGGGGTGGACCCGTGGGTTCGTGGTGAAGTCGCGGGGTCACTTTCCAAGGGCCGTTCCAGGAGAGCCTTGGCGGAGTTCGCATAGCGGATCGCGGTCTTCTCGTCGAGGCCGAAGACCTCGGCGAGGTGGAGTGCGTCGGGGCCGTGGGTGAGGGCTTCTTCGAGCTGGCGGTCGACACGGAGCTGTTCCAGGGTTGCGGCCTGACCACGAAGTGGTGCGGTGAGAGAGACCTGGCTGACCGGAGCGGTTCCCAGGGCGGTGATCTTGTTGATCAGTAGGTGCGGGTTGGCGGTGTTGGGCCAGCGGCGGCGCCGGAACTCCAGCCACTCGCGGGCGACATGCATTGTGAGGTCGTCCAGCCGTCGGGTACGGCCGTCGATCGTGAGTTTCCGGTTGCCCATGTCGAGGTCGTCGAGCTGGAGGCGGCGGATGGCTCCGGAACGTGCGGCGTGCACGGCGGCGAGGGCGAGGACCAGGCGGTCCGCCGGCTTGGTGACCGCGGCGACCGAGTTGTCGATGTGCTTGGGTTCCAGGGGCTGGATGATGCCGCTTTCGCGTTGGCCGACGCGGATGCGGCCGGTCGGGTTCTTGAAGATGGTGCCGCTCTTCTTGGCCCGGCCGAACAGGGACCGCAGCACGATGAGGGTGTGCTGACGCTGGCTTCCGTTCAGGGCGTCGAGCTGGGCGAGGACGTCGTCACGGGTCACCTCGCGCAGGTGGTCGTAGCGGCTGGACCACTCGATCAGCACGGGCCGGATGCGGTTGAGGTAGTTCCAGACCGTAGCCTCGTCCCGGGGCTTTGACCGGGGGCCACCGTCGTGCAGGAGCCGGATCCAGTGCTCGACGTCGCGGCGGATGCCGGGGGCCATGCCGTCGAGCTTGCACTCCAGCCATGTCTCGAAGGACGGCGTCCGGTCGTCGAGGAAGACGCCGATGTGTTCGAGGACCTCGATGGTCAGCTCCATGTTCAGCCGACGCGGCTGCAAGGCCGGATAGAGCTCGGAATAGCGCACGACATCGCCGCCGACGTGCCGGGACATCAGGATGATCAGAGCTCGGTCGACGCCGGAACGGACCTTGCGGGGCCAGCCACGGACCTCGCCCAGGCGGTGGGCGGTGTGTCGGGCCCAGGCGAGCCACGGATTGTCCGGGCCCGTGTGCTGGTCGGGGTCGATGTGGGTGAAGTTGCGGCAGGCCGCGAACAGAGCGGGCTGGAGCCAGCCGCCGGGCGGCGACGCCGGAGGGGGATCGGGCCTGCGGGGGCGCCCCCGCCGCTCGTACTTCGGCGGCCGTGGACGCGGGACCCGCTCCCACAGCGGGGCCATGTGTGCGAAGAACAACTGGTGATGCCGCAGCGTCGGCAGCAGTGGCTCCGCTCTGGCGCCGGTGGCCGCGGCATCCGTACGCGCCTGGCACCAGCACAGCCGGCAGTACCCCTTCCGCAGCGGGCCGTATCCAGTGCAGCCGGTGCACCGGCCGTCCGAACCGGGGCGGGCAAAGGAGGAGCATCCTCCGCAGCATCGCATGAACAGCAGCCCCCAGCCCAAGCAATGCGGGCAACTCTTCGGCTCCAGCATGGAGTTACCGTCCTCGCGCCAACCGGCCCGTCACCGCGGAGGCAGGGACCGGCCGTCCCGACGGCGGGGCACCACCGCTGGCGCGGGGGCGCCGACCGCGGCGGCCTGCTGCCCGCCCTCCTCGCCGGGGCGGCGAACCTTGGCCGGTTCGGGGATCAGCAGGTCGCCGATCTCGCAGCCCAGGACGACGCAGATGACGTCCAGGTCCTCCAGCTTGAGAGAGACCGGCTGGCCGGACCACAGCCCGGACATCTTCCCCGCCGAGATCACCAGCCCGTGCTCGGCCAGGCTCCGCTGAAGCTCGGACGCCTTCCAGATACCCTTGTTCGCGGCGGTCAGCCGCAGGTTCCACCTCATCGGATCAGCCCTTCCAGCCGCTTCGCGGCCCGCTCGGTCCCGGCGGCCCAGGCATCCTCGACCCGGGTCTGCTGGACGTGTAATGGTGGAGTCGGGTATTGGAACTGTCTGAATACCCCTGCGGTCAGAGGGGATCGAGGAGCATCAGGACCTCGTCCCGGGTGTCGTCGGATGCGAGGCGGAGGGCCCCGGGCCAGCGGCCGACCTCACGCCATCCGAGCTGGCTGTAGAAGTCCTCCAGCCCCTCCCCTCCTCGGGCCGCAAGATGGAGCTGTTCGAGTCCCAGTTCGTCGCGGGCGATCTTCCGCAGCTCACGCATGAGGGCGGAGCCGACACTGCGGCCGCGGAATTCGGGGTGGGTCTGAAGGTGGTGAACCGTGCCCCAGTGCTCGACGAGCCGGTAGGGATCGCGGTTGAGGACGACCCACCCGGCAAGACCGTCACCGAATCTGGCGGTGATGAGTCGGCTGTGCTGCGGATGGAGACGGCCGAGGAGCTTGTCCGTGACTGGCGCGACGTCGTCGTCTTGGACCGGGGGGAAGGGGAATCCGGCGGCACCGCCCGAGTTGGTGACCGCGATCCAGCAGTCGATCAGCTGGCGCCGGAGTTCGGGAGTGATCTCGCGTGCGTCGGTGATCTGGACGAGGTCGGGCTGGCTTGCGTGCGTCATGAAAAGCAGCATGTCAGCGGGGACTGACATCGGGATGGGTCAGCCTTGCGAGTTCCGGCGGCTGACCTCGGCGGCGTAGGCGGCCCAGTCTCCGGCGGCGGCTCGCTGCCATTTGACGGCGACGGTGATGTCGATGCCGAGGGTGCGGGCGAGGACTGCGGCGGGCAGTTCGGTGGCGAGCTGGAACAGAGCGGTTGAGCGGGTCTCCGCGAGGCGGATGCCGAGTTTGCGGAGTCGTTCGCCCATGGCCCAGACGCTGATCGGGCGGCCAGGCTGGCCGCCGGGGAAGAGCCAGGGTGAATCTGTCCGGGCGAGGACGGCATGGCTCCGGCGAACCGCAACCTGCTGAAGGGCGAGCTCAGCGACGGGGCCGGGCAAGTCGACGGGGACGGCGCCGAGGCGGAGGCGGACTGCTCCGTCGGTCTCCTCGATGTGGTCGACGGTGAGCCGGGAGATCGCCGCGGGCCACTGGGCATAGAGGAGCAACAGCAGGCCGGCGAGGCGGTCTTCGGGCTTGAGGGTGTCGTCGTGCAGCAGACGGCGGGCGGTGGCCCAGCGGGCCTCGTCGTCCATCGCCTGGGACGGGCCGTTCCATCGGACGGCCGGGAAGCTGAGATCGCGGGCGATTTTCTGGGCGAGAGCCCAGCGCACGAAGTGTCCTGCCTCCCGGCGGTGACGGACGTCGTCGCTGGTCATCCAGCGTTCAAGATCGGCTTGACGGCAGGTCGCAAGTGTCAGGCTCTGGGCCTCGATCCAGTTGAGGAGGTGGACGGCTGCCCGCAGATGCTGGCGGACGACGGTGAGCTGGGTGTGCGTGATGTCGTTGCCGCGGCTGCGTCGGCGGAGCCGTCGCAGGAGGTGCCAGGTCGCGTACCGGTGCAGGATTTTCCGTCCCTCGGCGGTGGTGTGGGAGGTGACGAGATCGTTCACATGCCGTTCCAGGCGGACCATCTGCTCGTCCCGCTGGGGCAGCGTGCCGGTGGCCACGAGCACGCTGCGGATGTGCTCGACGACCTTGCCCGCCGGGAGTTCGTCCAGGGCCTCGTGTGTCAGGGGCCGACGGCCGGAGCCGAGATCGGACAGGACGGTGGAGACGATGCCGCCGGAGAGCCAGCGCATCGCCGTGCTGGCCCGTTCTGTGTCGGCCAGGGCGTCGTTGAGGGCCTGCAGCTTCGGGGGTATGGAGCCTGAGTCGTCGGCGAGAAGCTCGTGGAGCCGCTGCTTGAGAGTGCAATGACGGCATGGCCCCGGTGAACGCAGCCGCTCGGCCTGCCCGCAGGTGGGGCAGGGGTGCCAGAGCTCGGCGTCCGGCTTGGTGCAGGGGCCGCAGACCGGAGCGTCCGTGGTGCCGGAATGGATGCCACGGACGCGTCCGCAGGTGGTGCAGCGGGCTTGGCGCTGGAAGCAGCCGCGACAGCGGGGCAGGCCGGTGAGCTTCGAGTGGTTGCCGGGAGCGGTGAGGCCGCAGATGGAGCAGACCAGGACCGGCAGGGGGCAGCAGTTGGGGCAAAGCGGGCCCTCGGCGGTGCGGGTGTGCACTCGCCGCCGTTCCTTGCATCCGCTGCAGACCTCGGCGTTCGCGGGGTCGGTGACCAGGCAGTTCGGACACAGCGGTCGCCCTTGCTCGTCGCGGGTGGCCGGCTCGCGTCGGGCGCCGCAGCGTACGCATTCTTCGACGCGGGACTTGGCGATGCAGTTGCGGCACACCCGCTGCCCGTCGAGCGGCTTGTCGATGCGAACCACTCGGTGGCAGCGAGGGCAGGACGGCCGGACGATCCCGGCGACACCCGCCTCGTGCAGAAGGTCGATGAACCTCAAGATGGCGCGGTGCGGGGAGAGGTGGGCCTCGCCGGTCAGCAGGCGAGGGTTCTCCTCCAGGGCCCAGACCACTCGCTGCCGATAGTGGGGACGGTGGGGTGCCGACCGGCGCAGAGCCTCGGCGACCACGTCGCGGTCGGCGCCCGGGGCGATCGTGTTGATCACCGTGTAGATGACCGTGACTGGGTCACGGTCATCGTGGTCGGGACACATCGAACAGCGTGGCAGACCCTTGCGGTCCCGGAAGGTGACGCGCCGGGTGTTGCCGCAGGCGGCGCACTCGCTGGTCTCCTTGATGCAGACCGAGCAGTACCAGTCCTGGCCCTGCCGCTGGAGGCTTCGCAGCCCCTTCCCGCAGTCCGCGCAGACCGGTGGCGAGACCGCCGAGGCGCCGGCCTTGCGAAGGGCGATGAGGAGATCGCCGACGGCCCGTGGCGCCGGGGAACGGCCATCGGTCAGGACGGCGGATCGCGTCGCCAGGAACTTGGCCAGGTTCCGTGACTTCGCGCGGCCGCCCGCGACCGCGGTGACCACGGTCCGGATGGTGTCGGAGCCGAGTTCGCTCTCGGCTTCCGCGACAAGGTCCGTGATCAGGCCGATCGGGTCCGCGACGGAGCGGTCGAGAGAGCCGGTGGTGGTCACGGCCGGTCAACGCCCTTGATCCGAGCCCGCTTTGGCCGCAGTCCGCCGAGTCCTTCCGTGTCGGGGGCTGTGCCGCCGACGGCTGCCTTCTTCGGCTTCTTCATGATCCCGACCACCGCGATGGGCTCGATGAGGTCGTCCATGGTGCAGTCCAGGATGTCGAGCAGGGCCATGAGGATCTTCAGGCTCAGTCGCTCCGGTCGCTCGACGACGAGCCGGTAGACCTGGCTCGAGGACAGGGTGATACCGCGCTCGGCGAGCGGAGGAATGAGGTCGGTGGTGGAGAACATCCCGCGGTCGGCCATGACTTTGCGCAGGTGCCAGTGGTAGTCGAGCTTGGCGGCCATCGCCGGGTCCCTCCTGTCAGGCCCCGGCGAACGCCGGGGCCAGTGCCTTGTGCAGGGAAGTGTTCATGAAGTCGTCGCTGACGTGCGTGTAGATGGCCAGGGAGCTGTCGCTCTCGTGGCCGACCTGCTGCTGGATGAAGCGGCGGTCCACCCCGTCCTCGGTCAGATGCGTGACGTACGAATGCCTCAAGGAGTGCGGGACCAGCTCTTTCGGCAGGCCAAGGGCGTCGCGGTATGCCTCGAACCGGTCGTTGATCGAGCCGGGCCGCAGGCGTCCACCGCGTTCGGTGATCCACAGAGCGGGGTGGTCGGGGAATCCGAAGCGCGGACGGACGTTCTCGACATAGTCGGCTACCGCCTCGACGGCCCAGTCCATCACCGACAGCACGTTCCGGCGCCGAGGAGGCTGGCCCTTCTTCGCCTTGCCATAGCGGACGTTGAGCGTGCCGTACCGGCCGAACTGCCGGGCCTGCGGGTTGCGTCCGAAGTCGACCACGTCGAGCTTGGAGCTCTCGGTCCGGCGGAGCCCCCATCCGTAGATCACCTTGAAGAGGGTGGCGTCGCGGTAGGCCGCCAGGGCGCCCTTGCGTTTCGCCCGTACCGCTCGTTCGACCTGGTCGTCGGCATAGTCGAGGAAAAGCTGCAGCTGTTCCCGGGTGAACGGCTTCGCCTCCGGGTCGCCCTCGTAATCGTTGAGGTGGGCGATGGTGTTCCACTCATGACAGACCGCCGCCGGAAAGGTGCCGAAGGCTTCCTCGCAGGCAGGGCCCCAGCCGTAGCGGCCGTCGATGAGGAACTCGCTGAACAGCCGCACGGTGCCCTGGTAGCTGCGGATCGTCGACGGTGCCAGATGCTTCTCGCTGGTCAACGAGACCGACCACTCGTCCATGTGGGCCGGCGTCCACTGCCACGGGTAGTCGTTCGCGAACTCGAGGAACCGGCGTATGAGTCGTTCCCGCGGATCGATCGTGTCGTCCTTCAGTCCCCGCGACTTCTGCTGAGCACGCCAGCCCCGCAGCATCGCGTCGAACATCGCGTCCTCGGGACGCAGTTGGACTACCCCGGAGACGAGCTCCAGTTGAGCCGATCCCTCCAGGGCCACCTTGCGCTGATGCACCACTCCAGACCATCCCTTCTGGAGGGAGGATCATGCATCAGAAGGGATGCGGTCGGCAACATGCCTGGTCAGGCAGCTAGGTCGTAGTAGCCTCGGAGTCCTTCAAGCCCTCGCCGCGACCTGGCGACCTGCGACTTCTCGCCCGTCTGATGCAATTCCCGAGGGTTGACATATCGCATCGTCGTGGCGATCCACGAATGCCCCAAAACCTCCTGAATTGCCAGCAAGTCCAGGCCGTTTCCATAGAGTTGGGACGCGCAGAAATGCCGCAGGACATGCGGCGTCAGCCGCTCGCCCCACCCCGGCAGATGCGCTTTGGCCGCGTCCCTGAGACCGTTGCGCAGGGCGTCGTCGCCCACCCGACGCGAAGAGCCGTCGGTGTTCTTGCGCTCGGAGGGGAACAGCGGGGCGCCCGGACGGGTGTGGTCGTCGTCGAACTGGCCCCACACATCCTCGATGAACCACCGCAGCGTCCGGTCGGCGCCGTTGATCAGCGGCACCATCCGCTCGCGAGGCCCCGAGCCGCGGGCGCCCTTGCCGTGGCGGACATGGAGCTTGCCGAAGCGGCCCAGGTCCCACTTGATGTCGTCCAGATCGAGCTTGCATGCCTCGCTCACCCGCAGGCCAACCTGGGACATCAGCTTCGAAGCGGTGTAGTTCCGCGCGGTCGGGGCGAACTTGCGGCAGGTGGCCAGCTCGCCGCCCCAGCCGGTGAACAGCGTCCCGACCTCCGGCTCGCTCGGCGGGATCCGCAGTGCCGCGTCCTTCGCACCGCGCGGCCGGTTCATCTCGTCGATCGGGCACTCGACGACCCGGCCGGTCATCCGGTGCAGCTCGACCTTGTGCCGCAGCTCCAGGAACATGAAGTACGTGGTCAGCGCCTGCGACCGGGCCAGCCGGGTGCCGCTGGGTGAGTTCCGCAGCACCTTCCCGAAGTACACGTCGGCGTCGGCGGGCTCCATGTCCCAAAGCGGCCGGCCGAACCAGCTCCTGATCTGCTCCAGGTGACCGACGTCCCCGCGGATCGTGCCGTCGGCCAGACCCGCCGACGCTCTCGCGAGGACGAACCCGGACAGCGCGTCGGTCTCGAACCGCTCCAGTTCCTCCGCCGACGCGGGCGCCCAGTGCTCACGCAGGTCCCGTACGACCGCCAGCGCCGCCAACCCGAGCCTCCTCACCTTCGGTCCGACTGTGGATCGGTCGGACGAGGTGAGAACGCTTCAAGAATCCCGAAGTTACGTCAGAAGGCGGCAGAGCACTCGAAGGAGGAAGAAGCCCCTGGCCACAGGCCCGGGGACTCAGCGGGGCTCAGGGGAACTCACGGGATGTCGCACAGTCGGCAAAGACAGGGGGCTGGTCCACGGCATGGCCAAGGGCGGACCCCGCCAGAAGTGGATCTTCACCCCCGTCACGTAGCAGCCTTGAACCTCCGACACGACGGTCGGGCAGCACGTCAAGGGCGTGTCCGGTGAGCCACCATGACCCACCGGACAGCCCCTAGTCGTCTGCGGGCACACGCGTCCTCTTGAAGCCCTCGCGTTGTTCGTCAGCCGAGAGGCGGAGGTCGTCTTCGGACATGGAGGAGATGGTGCCGCCCCCGCTTTGGATCTTGTAGGTGCCCTCGCCA
Organism: Streptomyces sp. NPDC025618; assembly: GCF_055558795.1. Lineage (NCBI taxonomy): Bacteria > Bacillati > Actinomycetota > Actinomycetes > Kitasatosporales > Streptomycetaceae > Streptomyces > Streptomyces sp. NPDC025618. The sequence goes on from NZ_JBVHLW010000002.1 coordinate 71,711, forward strand.
CCGGGCACGTTCTTCACGAGGGTCGCCTCGTAGCAGTAGCCGGCGAAGTCGCCGTAGGAGTCGGGCAGTCGCTGCCCGGTCCGGCTGGTGGTCGCCTCGGCGAGCTTGCGCTTCCCGCTCTTGTCGAAGATGACGACGGTCTCGCCGGGTGCGTTGGGCGTGCACTGCTCGCCTGCACGGCCGTGACCGCCGTTGCGAATGTAGGCGTCGGCGGAGGCGGAGACGATGGTGGCGGTGAACGGCGTGCGGTCCACCCACGGCTCCCACAGCAGGACGGCGGTGGCCCCGGCGGCGCACGCAGCTGCGGCGGCGCCCCACAGGACGACCGGTCTGCGCTTCCACCAGTTCTTCCGGATCGGCACCCCTTGCGCGCCTGGCGATGATACGGGGTGTTTTGCGAGGTCAGACATAGTGTGGATCTTTCCAGTGTCGTTACCGCCCGATCGGGGGCGGGTCTGCCGCCCAGCCTCCCCGGCCCGACGGTGCCGCGGGACGCATGCGGATGGCGTGTGGCGTTCGTTTCCGTAGACTCGCCAGTGGCGCGGGGCCGTTGTGTGGGAGCAGCACGCATTCATGACCGGCACCCCGACAGACCCGCAGGACACTTCGCCCGCCGAGCTCACGGTCCGCCAGGATCGGCTGGCCACGATGCTGGCGCGCGAGAAGGACCAGGGAGGCCGGGCTGCGGTCCGGGCCCTGGTCGAGCGGCTCGGCTTCTCCGACTCCGACGCTTTGGAGCAGTACGTCTCCGTCGTCCGCAAGGCGCAGCAGGATGAGCTGAGCGACGCGCAATACCGCGAGGTGCAGTTCGCCGAGCGGGAGAAGGCTCTGACGGCCCGGGAGGCTGCGGCGGAGGCTCGTGAGCGTGCAGCGGTCCGGCGCTCCTACCTGGCCGAGGCGGGCGCGAAGGGCCAGGACCTGGACGACGCGATGGTTCTGCTGCGTGTCGAGGACGACGCCGACGACGCTCAGCTCGCCGATGCGGTGAGCCAGCTCGCCGCCCGCCGCCCCGAGCTGTTCGCCCGCACCGCCGCGCACCTGCCGGCCGTACCGGCGCCTGCGGGTGCTCCCGCGTCCGTTCCGCCGCCGCGCTCGCCCGGGATCTCCCACACTCCGGGCGCAGCCGGGCTGGAAATGGCACGCCGCCGCGGGCTCCTGCCTCCGACGACCTGACCGGCAGGCCGCGCGCGGCCTGCCTCTTCGGGGACCACGCCCCTTCTTCGTGGACCGTTCCACCACCTCTGGTGAGGGCGCGACCGCCTTTTGACCCACCAGGAGGACGGCGTGACCATTCAGCCGTACACCACCTCCGTGACGGTGACCGCTGACCGCGACTGGCTCGCATCGCGGCACGGCACCGACTCCACGGAAACCATCACCCTCGACCTGAGCACGTTCACCAAGGGCGTCCACTTCACCGAGCCCGAGCCGGGCCAGCCGTACGGGTACGTCCGCTCCGGTGTCCCGGTCGCCCGGATCACCACATCCGGCCTGTACGGCCCGTACGACCCGGAGGCCAAGGACGGCCGCCAGCACCTCGCCGGGCTGGTGTACACCGAAGCCCCGTACACCCCGGGCAGCAAGAACGTCCCCGCGGCCCTGTACTGGCACGGCTCCGTGAACACGGCCCACGTCCCCGGCGGCATCGACCCCACGAAGATCGCCCCGCACCCCGCCAGCCCGCAGATCCGCTTCCTCGGCGAGGTGACCGCATGAGCGTCGCAGACCTTCTCAAGGGCGTGTCGGTCACCGACCTGACTGTGTACGCGCGCACCATCCCCACGCCCGATGACTTCCTGCTGACCAAGACGGTCTTCGGCGAGAGGCAGGTCAAGGACGTCAAGTGGCGTATCCGGCAGTCGAAGCGCCGCGTGAACGCAGCCTCGTACCGCGCCTACGACGCCTCCGTGCCGTTCGCGCAGCGGCAGGCGGAGACCACGCAGGTCGAGGGCATGCTGCCCGCGCTCGGCCAGAAGCTCGTGGTGACGGAGCTGGAGCAGCTGCTCCTCGACGCCTCCCGGGGCGCCGACGACGACCGCCTGGTGGAGCTGCTGTACGACGACGTCGAGCGCCACGTGGAGGCCATCCGCTCCCGTCTCGAACTCGCCGCCGCCGATGTGCTGCTCGACGGCAAGTTCTCCCTCACCGGCGAGAACGGCCTGACGGTCGAGGTCGACTACAAGGTGCCGGCCGCGAACATGCCGACGGCGCCCAAGCCTTGGTCGGACGCCTCGTCGGACCCGATCGCGGACGAGCTGCGCTGGATGTCTTACCTCGACGACATCGGCGCCCCGGCCCCGGAGATGGTGCTCACCTCCCGGAAGGCGTGGTCGCACCTCGCGTCCAACATGGCCTACCGGGCCGCGTACTACGGCACACCGGCAGGCGGCCAGACGCCGACGGCGACGCTCAACCCGGAGCAGGTCAACAGCGTGCGCGGCACGTACGGCCTGCCGCCGGTGACCTTCTACCGCGCCCAGGTGTGGCAGAACAACGTGTCCAAGCGCGTGATGCCCGAGGACCGGTGGATCATGCTTCCGCCGGACCGCGCGAAGTGGGGCGAGACGCAGTACGGCACCACCGCGGAGTCCCTGGCCCTGTCGCGCGGCACGGCCCCGGCGATCGAGCGCGAGGATGCCCCCGGCATCATCGTCACCCGCGATGTCGAGGACGACCCGGTGCAGATCTGGACGAAGGGCGCAGCCTGCGCAATGCCCGTGCTTTACAGCCCGGACTGCCACATAACGGCCAAGGTCCTCTAATGGGCGCCGCCCAGGGTAAGGCGCCCGGCATCCTCGCTGGCGCCGTCCACGTCCTCGACCCCGTTGAGCGCATCCCCCTGATCCTCACGCCCGGCACCGAGGTCAGCGACCCGGATGTCGCCAGCCAGATCACCAACCCGGCCTGCTGGCAGGACAACCAGGTTCCCATCCTCGTGGCGGAGAAGAAGGCCAGCCGGAAGTCCGCTTCGACACCCGCCGACGACTGACCGACCACCGCTGCGGCCGGGAGGAGCCCCCACTTCTCCCGGCCGCCTTTTCCCACGAAAGCGCCCTCTCTTTGAACAGTGACACCATGAGCTGGCTGCTGGCACAGCTTGGCCCGGATACCGACCCGACCGACCTTCAAACCCGGTACCTACGCCTTCGCTCAGCGCGCGCCGTCGCACTGGAAATCCTTAATGAGCGACTGGCGAAACTTCTGACCGAACCGCTGAAGGTGTCCGTCAATGGCGTAGTCACTGTGGACCAGACGGCCAACGTGTCCGCGCTGGAACGCCGCATCACCGCCGTGGCCTCCGATACGGCTCCGGATGACACTCCGGTCGCAGGACGCGATCTGCTCACCACCGTGGCCCTATGCCCGCGCCGCCGCAGGTAGATACCTGCACGACTGGCCCGGGGATCCCCATTGCGCGTCTGGCCGAACTGTTCGTCTCGCAACATGGGGTGACTGCACGGCTATTGATGGCACGCATGCGCCGAGCCATGTGGAACCTCATCGCGGACGGGCGAGTATCCAGCTCACGATGACTCTTCTTCGGATTAGCGATCCCTTAGCCGCCCCTATCTGAACTGCCCCAAAAATGGCCGTCAATTGAAAATATTGGGGTACGTTCTGCGCCGAACGGAAGGGAAACTCTCATGGCCAAGCGCGTTGACACCTACTTCGTGGACGACCTCACCGACGAGCGCGACGAGAGCGTGAAGGAACGCGTAATCTCGCTCGATAGCCGCCGCGTCGTCATCGACCTGGGCGACGACTCCTACGCCGAACTGGAGGAGAAGCTGGCGCCGTACTTCGCGGCCGGGCGGTCCGGTCGCGCCGCCGCTCCCCGGAAGGCCACCAGGGCCACGCCCGACGTGAAGACCGTCGAGCCGACCACGAGCGAGATCCGCGCCTGGGCGAAGCGGCGCCGCATCAAGGTCGCTGCCCGCGGGCGTATTCCCACCGCCCTTCGCGAGCAGTACGTCGCCGACCACATGAATGCCGCATAGCTGGGCACACATGGTTGAGCCGCGCCTGGAGGACAGTGCGCGGCTCAAGCGCGTTCGGGTCACTCCCGAAGGGGGCGAGGCGTGAACGGGAACCGCGCGGAGGAGAACCACCTCCGGACGTCCGGCTGGGCACGACTGAGCAGCGAGGTCGTACACCGCGGCGATTTCCTGACCGTTCACCGTGACCGGGTAGTCCAGCCCAATGGGGCGCCGGGAACGTACGAGCACGTCGCCGTCTCGGAAGGCGCCCGCATCGTTGCCGTCGACGCATCGGGCAACATCCCTCTCGTCGAGGACAACTTCTACCTCCAGGGCCGTCGCCAACTCGCGTTGCCCGGCGGCGGACTTCGACCAGGCGAGGATCCCGAGACCGGGGCGCGGCGGGAATTCGAAGAGGAGACCGGCCAGCGGCCCGGCGAACTGCGCCTGCTCACCCGCTTCCACCCGCTGCCGGCCACCACCTCCGCGAGCACCTATCTCTTCTTCACCACCGCCCTCGAGGACGGTGTCGTGCGCCGGGACTCGACGGAGGCGCGCATGACGGTGAAGTGGATGCCCCTGGAGGCAGCGGTCCAGGCCGTGCAGGACGGGAAGATCACGGAGGCGGGAACCGCGATCGGGCTCCTCCTCGCCGCGCGCGCCCTCGCGATCTGACCCGGTTCCCGGACGCCCGGCGGCAGGCCGCACCGGCCGAATTTCCCGCTTCGCGTACCTATGGTCGGGCCCATGAGCAGTTACCCCGAATCCCGCAGCGTCCGCATCTGCGCACCTCGCCCCGATGCTCCGGTCACGATCGAGGTCGACGGGCACGACGTCGCCAGCGGTGTCGAGGCCTACCGCATCACGCAGACCGTGGACGGCGACCCGGAGGTCACGCTGTACATCCAGCCAGGCTGGAAGGGCCTGGAGTTCGAGGGCATGGCCGAAGTCGTCGCCGAGCCGGCGGACCTGCGGCACGTCGTCCTCGACTTCCTCGGCAGCATCGACTGGCGGCAGCTCGACACCGCCGTCCTGGCCCGCGACGACCTCGACGGGGAGCCGGGCGAGCTGACCCGCGGCGTCCTGTCCCAGCTGTGCGAGTGGGCCGCCGGTGCTTGACGTCAAAGGCATCTCCGCGTTCACGGAGCGGCACCTGATGCCGGACCAGGTGCTGGTGACGCGCAGCACGGGCGAAGACGTCCTGGACCCGGTGACGGGTGATCTCGTGCCCGCCGACCCGCTGGTGGTGCACTCAGGCCAGGCGGGCCTGTACCGGGGACGGGAGCGCATCCGGGCCCGCAGCGGACACGACGGCGCCTGGGTCGATGAGGTACGGACCGGGTACCGGATGCTGCTGCCACTCGGTGCGGCGGAGCTGCGGGAGAACGACACGGTGCTCGTCGCCCAGTCCCGGGATGAGCAGGCGGTGGGCCGCACGTACCGGGTCGCCGCGCTCGGAGAGGTCTCCTCGATCCCGGTGCTGCGCACCGTCTGGCTGGAGGAGCACAACCGGGAGGCGAACGCGGCGTGAGCGGAGGCAACTTCACGAGCCCGGCCGCGCTGGCCGCAGCATTGACGCGCAATGGCGTCGCCGCCATGGCGGCCGTACACACGGTGATGGGGCACAGCGCCCAGTCGCTGAAGTCCCGCGTGCAGCAGAACGCCTCCGGCCGGCCGGGCCCGAACGTCATCTCGGGCCGGTACAGGGCATCGTGGCAGGCGGAGGTATCCGGGGCCGGGCCGCTGGTGACCGGCGTGGTGGGCAGTGCCGCCCCGCAGGCGCGAAGGCTGGAGTACGGCTTCGCTGGCGCCGATTCGCTCGGCCGCGTCTACCATCAGCCGCCCTTCCCGCACCTGGGACCCGCCGTCCAAGAAGCCGGGCCGACGATCGCGCGCGAGCTGGGCACAGCCGTAAGGACGGTCCTGTGAAGTGGCTCTGCGAGGACCTGGAAGCCTCGCTCGCCGTGGTGGTCGGCGAGGCCGAGCTGGGCATACTCGCTCGCGCCGTCGTGGTAGCCGAAATCCTCAACGACGACGGCGAGCGCAACCTGACCATCTTGACCACCCCGGGCCTCACCGAATGGGACGCCCTGGGCCTGTGCCGGTACGACGCCGCCAGCATCGAGGAGTTCGCGGGCTCCGACTTCACCAACGGAGTCGACGAGTGATCGACCGCGCGCCCGTCACCGAGACCGTGCGAGCGATGCTCAGCCAAGCCGTGGGAAAACCCTGCGGCATTGGCGCCCTGCCCACAGCCAGCGGGAACCCGGCACCACTGCCGTACCTGGTTCTGTACCCCCTGGGCGGGGACGTCGGCGGCGCCCCACTGGGCGACCGGTCCGAGGACGCCTACCTCGTGTACCAGGTGACCGTCGTCGCCAGCCGTACCGACCAAGCCGAGTGGGTAGCAGACCGCGCACGGCGCGCCCTGCTCGACCGGGCAACCACCGGCGAGTGGGCGCACCCTCTGGTGGTTCCGGGCGGCCGAGTGTGGGGCCGGGCACTCATCGCGGATGACGGCGCCGATCCCTCGTCGGTCGGCGAGGGCGTGGTGACCTACGCCCTGAGGATTCGGTTCAGCATCGGCAGTGCCTGAACCAGGCGATCGGGCCCACGCGTGTCTTCGCGCCTCGGACAGCCCGCCCGCACGCCAGTGTCAGTGGCCCCGGGTAGGTTGATGGCTCAGGCGAGGGCATGGCGGAGGGGGATCACGGATACCGCACAACTGGTCGTGCCGGAGGAAGATGTAGCGGCCCTGCTCGCGGACTCCAGCAGGCCGTTGGGGCAGCGTACGTTCTGGCGGCTCCTGCACGAGTCCGAGGTGCGGATAGATGAACTGCTGGCCCTCGATGTTCCCGACGTACGTCTCGTAGAGCGCGTCCTTGCCGTCTCCGAGTCGAAGGAAGGCCCCCGCGAAGTCGAGGTTTCCGAAGCCGCGGCCAACGAACTCGCGCTGCTCATCGCCGGGCGCAGTGCCGGTCCCGTGTTCGCACTGCCGACTGGAACCCGTCTGTCCCGGGAACGAGCACACGCCGCCTTCCGTAAAGCGACAGGGAAGTCGTTGCACGCCCTGCGCGACACCCGTCTGCGCCGCAAGCTCAACCCTGTCGCACAGGCGGGGCCGTTCCACGGCAGCTTCGAACACTCTGCGAACTGACCAAGTCTGCACCTGCGAGCCGCTGTTCCTCCTACGGTGGGCTGCATGACAACCGAACAGGAGTCGACGATCACTGCCGTCAAGGCGACTCGGCAGGGGGTGCGCGAGGTCAACGCAGACGCGGCGGCCATTCATCGGGTCCCCGGCACCAAGGTGGTGGGGGCCGCGATCGTGGACGGCATCGGCAGCGAGGTCGAGGTCGCACGGTTCGCGGACGTCGCCGCTGAAGTAGCTGCCCGCGTGGGCGCACGCAAGACGGCGGTGCTCGGCATCCTGGCCGCCGCTGAACTGGTAGCGACTCCAGCCGGCCGCAGGGGCACCGGCCCGGACGGCGTCGCCGTTCTCGCTGTCACTGAGCCAGGCGGCCCGACCTCCATCGCCTGGACTGGCGACTGCCGCGCCTACGGATGGAACGGCAGCCTGCTTCGACAACGGACCACTGATCAAAACATCGGGCAGTACCTCCGGCAGAACTCCGGTGGTGGGCCTGTCGAACTCCTTGAGCAGATGGAATTCCTCGCCCGAAAGCACGACAACTGGGTCAGGAGTTCCTTGGGCCTGTGCGGAATCGGTTCCGTGGACGCCTGCCACATTCCAGCGGGCGAACTCGTGCTCCTGACCAGCGACGGTGTGCACAGCAGTGTCACCCACGCGGTCCTGGAGGCGCTCGTACGCGAGCACGAAGACCATCCCCAGAGGCTGGCCGATGCCGTCGTGGCCGCAGCCACTGAGGACGAGAAGGGGTATCGGGACGATGCGACCGCTATCGTCCTGGCGCCCGGGTGACGTGCACCATCTCAGTCGAAGGGTTGCCTGCCAGCGCGGCGGCTCTCGGCCAGCATGGCGGACACGATCACGTCACCCCGTGGCCTAAAATCGCTCCAATGTCCGACAAGAGCGCCACCGATGTTCCCTCCGAGCTGATCGCTTTGCAGCGCGCTGCCGACGCCGAATTCGCGAAGGTGCGGGCGTTCCAGGAGTACGGGCGCACTTCGGAGTGGACGGACGAGCAGCACTCCGAGTGGAAGACGCAGTGGGAGGCGTGGCGGACCGCTGCCGAGGCGATCTACGAGGCCGTTTGTACCCACCCGGCCGCTGCGGAGATGGGTCGGCACACCCTGGAGATGGCCGTCAAGGCTGCCGTCCGGCACCCCGCGCCGACCACGTCACACGATCTCGCCGCGTAGCCGCTACGACGTCCCCAGGTCCTCGTTGGCATCGTGTGACCGATTCTCTGGCCGACGCAGTCGAGCGTGACGCAATCGCCCTACGCGAAGAGCTGCACTCGAGAACGTGGTGCCCGACCCAGGCCGAGCGCGCCTTCCCTGATGATTGAGTGTGTTCAAGCGTCAGGGGAGGCACCAGTTGAGTTGGGCTGGCGAACTGACTACTTCACCTTCTTTTTCGTCGACGCCCCTCGATCCACCTCTGCGCCAGCATTCCTGGACTGCTGAAAGGTCGACATGGCATAGCTGTCAGTTCGCTTCGACGACCACAGGGAGTCGTCTTCGATGAGTTGGCGGGGCTTCGTGATCACCTTGGCGATGCGAAGGTTCACCTCGACGGGCACGTCCACCTTCGGCTTGCGGTCATACCCACGCACCACCACCACACTCCCCTCCTCCACCGGCCGACTCAGGTTCGTGGGCACATACGCCTGCAGCAGGGGACCGTCGCTGTCCTTCGGCGCAAAGATCGGCCGGAGGGCAACGAGTCGAGGAAGGCTCATCCCGTTGCCCTTGCCACGAGCACCGATCGTGAGGGCAGCCTTCGCCTTCCCACGTTTCGTGGGGAGTCGCCGCACGAGGACAGCCTTCGCCTTCCCATGTTTCGTGGGGAGTCGCAGCACATGGCCACTGATCCCTCCCTCTGGCCCCTCCATCTCCTCAATCTCTTCCACGATGAAGGCGGTGTCCTTGCTCAGTGGGCCCACGGAGCGTCGCGGCCCCTTCTTCCTCAACTTTCCGGGGTCCATGTTCATCTCCGCGATCATGCCGCCACTCTGATTGCCTCTGGCCATCGCCTCGCCCTTCCTGAGATTGGTGGGCGGGCAGCGGAGCCCGCCGAGCACGCCACGGTTGAGTGAGGTGCATCCTCTCTCAGGACCTCACCCCACAGACGGCATGCCACATCCACATCCGCCATCCGAGTGACCGCGATGCGTTGCCCCCCTCCGGAGGCCACCAGCCGCAGGGTCCTCAACCTGAACACATGGACTTGGCAGGGAACAGCAGCTCGCCGAAGATCTCGCATACGGCCAGTGGGATGCCCACTGGCTCAGGTCCGGCCTTCGGGATCACCCGGCCGTCGTGATGGGTGGACGTCTGGTCTCCATCCTGCATCCTGCGGTGACCGTTGCGGAAACGGCCGGGCCCGAGCGGGCCGACAAGGCGCTGAAGGCCGTTCGCCTGTTGATCGACGCGGTCGTCCCCGCGCCCTGACCTCGGCACAAGCTGGTCCGCGCTCATCAGACGTCACGGCGATTCGACAGCGCCGCCTGGGCCAGCGGGGTCAGCGTCTCCGTGTACAGGCTGCCGTCCTCGGTGGTGAGGCCGACGATCCACCCCTTCGTGATGAGGGAGCGGAACGCCAACCGGTCCTTCTCGGCGATCTCGGACTCCGCGACCTGGGGACTGTCCTCCAAGCGGCTCGCCACGTGGAACAGGATGCGCTCCTCGTCGCTGGTGATGTTGAAGTCCACGCCTCGACCGTAGGTCCGCCCGCGCGGTCCTGCCCGCTGAGCTGCGCAGTTTGCCGCCGGTGGCCGTATGGTCGTCTACGTGCAGCGACCACGGTCGCCCGCTGGCCGCTGCATCCTCACCGCGGAGGCCCCCGCGCGGACGTCCGGCCACATCGGTGGCACGGGCCGGTTCCCCCGACACGACGTCGAGGGACGGGGCCGCCGTTTCTTCCCCCTTTCATCGCACGGCTGCCCGTCCCGGAATCGGACAGCAGTGCAGGTACAGAAATTCTCCAGACGCGGTGTGACACGCGTCCTGTGGCTGGCCAAGATCAGTGACGGCAGCCACGTCCCGACGCGGGCCGAGCTGACCGCTGGCACGGATCTCACCGACGCGGTTGCCGCGATCGACGGGTGGTCCCTGTCGAACAAGGCGATCGAGACCCCGACCCTCGGGTCGACCTTCGAGACGAAGATCCCTGGCGCCGATGAGGCCGACGACTCTTCGCTGACCTTCTACGAGGACCAGGTCTCCGACCAGATCGAGCAGTTGCTCACGAAGGACGCGACCGGGTTCGTGACCATGCTCCGCAAGGGCGACGTGCCCGGCAGCCGCAGCATGGACGTTTTCCCTGTCCGGGTCGGCAGCCGCTCGGCGCAGTACTCGGTGGACAACGAGGCCGCGAAGTTCGTGGTGTCCTTCTCGATCACCGAGAAGCCGGTCCAGGACGCGGCCATCCCGCCCGCGGTCACCGCCCCGGAACGCCCCGCCAAGGAGTAACGGACCCCCCTGTTCTCCCGGCCGGGCGTGGCGCAGCAGCGTGCTCTCCCCTCCTCTCCGTTCACGGCGCGCGGCCGCCCGCGCCCGGCCGGTCTTCTCCCTCTCCCTCTTCGTCGCGCGTTCTCCTGGAGCCACCCCGCATGACCACCCCCACCCCTCACACCGTGTTCAACCCGCCGGCCGAGACGGTCGCCCGTGATCCGCACTGGGCGGCGAAGATGGCCCGGCTGCGGGCCCGGACTCTGCCAGAGCAGACGCTGGTGCTCTGTGACGACCCGGCGGTGCGCGAGCATCTGGACGCCGCGAAGGCGGAGGCCGCCCGGTGCCGCACGGTCGACGCGGCTGCCGGCCAGCAGGACGGCAAGGAGACCCGCCGCGCCGAGGCCGCGGTGGCGAAGGCGCAGGAGGCGTTCGACGCGGCCGCCCTCAAACTGACGTTCCGGGCCCTGCCCCGGCCGGTGCTGGACGGGCTGATCAAGCAGTTCCCACCGTCCGAGGAGCAGGCCGAGGCCGGGGATCTGTGGAACCCGGAGGCGTTCCCGGCGGCCTTGATCGCGGCGGCGCATGTGGAGCGTGACCCGTCCGGCCAGCCGGTGGAGGGCCTGACTCCGGCGGAGGCCCAGGAGTTGCTGGACGCGTGGCCGATCTCCGAGTCGAACATGCTCTTCCAAGCGGCGTGGCAGGCCCAGCAGCTTACCCGGGCCAGCACGGTGGAGCTGGGAAAAGGCTGATCGCTGACGTACAGCTGCGCGATGAGCTGGAGCTGTGCGACCGCTACGGCATCCCCCACTCCGTGTTTCTCGGAGTCGGGGACGGCCGGTGGACGGACACCGACCGGGCGAAAGCCCTCGCCTACGCCGCCTACCGGCGGACAGTGTGCGGCCACTGCGGGACCCGGGCCGCCGAGTGGGACGAGGACCGGTTCGCGTACGTGACGACAACAGTCCGGTGCGTGGGGTGCGAGCTGATCTCCCGGGAGCAGGACCAGGTGCCGGACGGCCCGGACGGGTACGGCGTGCGTATCGGGCTGGTCCCCCGGGAGGTGCGGCAGCAGCACGGGCAGTAAGGGGCGTTAGGCGGGGCGCGGGGGAGAACGGGCGCCGACTCCGGTGTCGAACTACACGCTCAGCGTGCAGATGCGCGCTGACGCGGCACAGCTTCTCTCCGCCGTCCGGCAGGCCGCGCAGGCCATGCGGAGCCTGGATCGCGGGGTCCAGGCCCTCAACCGGAACCTGAACCAAATCCGCTCCGGGGCCTCCGGGGCGGCCGGCGGCCTGCGTGACCTCGGGCGGCAGTCGGCGAGCGCGGGCGCAGGCCTGCGGCGCCTCGGCTCGGACGGCCACGCCTCCATGGGCCGTCTCCGGCAGGGCGTGTTCTCGGCCCGGCAGGAACTCCACCACCTACGCGGTCTCCTGATCGGCGGCGGCATCGTCGCCGGTCTCCACGAGATCGCCAAGGAGGGCAACGAGTACCAGCGCGCGATCAACAAGTGGGGGGCCGTCACCGGCGCTTCCGGCGCCGAGATGATGCAGGCATCCGCGAAGGCCCGCGAACTCGGCGCCGACCTGAAGATCCCCGGCACCTCCGCCGCCAAAGCGGCGGACGCGATGCTCGAACTGGCCAAGGCGGGCCAGACCTCGGCGTCCTCGATCGATAACGCCCGCGCCGCGATGCAGCTCGCGGCGGCCGACAACCTCAGCGCCGCCGACAGCGCGAGGTTCCTCGGCGACATCATGGACCAGTTCGGGCTCAGCTCGAACAACGCGGGCCGGGCCGCCGACGTGCTCGCCGCCGGCGCGAACGCTGCGTCCGGCGGCCTCCAGGACATCTACTACGCGATGTCCTACACCGGGCCCGTTGCCGCCCAGTTGGGCGTCTCACTGGAGGACACGGCCGCTGCCGTCGCCATGCTCGCCCGCGCGGGCATCCTCGGCTCGAAGGCCGGTACGTCCCTGCGGGGAATGCTCACCAACCTCGCGAAACCGACCGCGCAGATGCGGGAGGGGCTGCGGGACATGGGCATCGAGGCGTGGGATGCCCAAGGAAATTTCAAGGGCCTTCGCACCGTCATCGAAGGCTTTGAGCAGGCTCAACACAGGATGTCCCAAAAGGACTTCCTGGGTGCACTGTCGAAGGTCGTCGGCAAGCCCGCGCTCGCCGGCGCCGCCGCCATGGCCCACCAGGGAGCCGCTGCCTTCGACCAGATGCGGTCGGCCGTCTCCCGAGTAGGGGCGGCCGGGGAGATCGCGGCGAGCCAGACCAAGGGATTCGCCGGTGCGCTCACCCAGCTGAAATCCCAGGGCAAGAACACGGGCCAAGTCCTCTACGCGGCGGCCGCGCCGGGCCTGGAGAAGATCACCCGTCTGGCGACCAGGGGCCTCGCGGCTGCGACGCCGTACATGGAGTCGGCCATCAAGTACGGGCAGAACCTGGTCACGCTGCTCGGGCCACGCGTCTCCTCTTCCGTTGAACGGGGCTGGGCGAAGGTCAAGCAGTCCTTCAGCGGCCTGGACCAGCCCGTCAAGCAGACCGCGTTCACCGCCGCCGCGTCCGCGCTGAGCGTCCTGGTCAACGCCGGCAAGGCCGCGATGGAGGTGCTGCGCAACCTCGGCGCCGCGCTGTCCCCGATCGGCCGGGCCCTGTCCGAGGTGAGCGACGGCGCGGGGGCCGGGGCCGGTGCCCTGGGCACGCTCACCACCGCCCTGAACCTGGCGCTGTCCGCCCTGGGCACCGTCTCGGCCGTCCTGCGCCCGATCGGCGAAGCCGTTGGTGGGATCGTCCGCGCGTTCGCAGCACTGCCCGGCCCTGTACAGACGGCGATCACCACAATGATGCTCGCCACCAGGGTCAACCCGGCCCTGATGACGATGAGCAGAAACGTTTCCGGCCCCGTCGTCGGCGCGTGGCGGTCGTTCGGCGACCAGATGCGGGTGCAGCAGCAACTCGCCGCGAACTCCGGCCAGTCCATCGGCCGCATCGGCCAGGCCCTCGCGGTCCTCGAAACCCGCGTGCCCGTCGTCGGGCAAATGACCAACGCGTTCCGGTCCGCGGAAGGCCGGATCAGCGGCGTTGCCCGCGCCATGGGTGCCGGACTGGGCGGCGCGGCCCGCGGCCTGATGGGCGCGCTCGGCGGCCCGTGGGGCGCTGCCCTCACCGCCGCCGGTGTCGGTTTGTCGCTGCTCGCCGACCACCAGCAAAAGGCCGCGCAGGCAGCCGCCGAGCACCAGTCCCGCATCAGCAGCCTCACCCAGGCGCTGCGGGAATCCCACGGCGCAACAACCGAGAGCGTCCGGGCCGCAGCAGTGCAGAATCTCATGGAAGCGAAGGTCTCCGACGGGAAGAAACGTCTCGTCGACGTGATGGAGAAGGCCGGTGTCACCACCCGGCAGCTCACGGACGCCTATCTCGACCAGGGCGGCGGTCTGGACGCCCTGGAGAAGCGGCTCCGGGACACGGCCAAGGAACAGACGAAATGGCACACCGGCATGTCCGGTGCGTGGGAGGACTACACGGAGCAAGGCGTTGCCGCCGCCCGCGCAGCGGATGCCATCAAGTCCGTCAAGGGCGAGATGCAGAAGGCCCAGAAGGACGCGCGGAACGTCGCCGATGCTGTCGGGTCCAGCGGCAAGGGCGCCGCCGACGCCGTCGGTCCTTTCGGCCGGTTCAGCGATGCCATGCGCCGCCTTTCCGACACCACGGCGGATGCGGATAGTCGGGCCCGCGCCCTGCACGACGCCCTGAACGTCCTGGCAGGCGGATCGGTCAACTTCTCCGCTGCCGAGGCCCGAATGAACAAGGCAATCAGCGACGCCAAAGACAGCCTCAAGAATGGAGTGGACGAGTCCGAGGGGTTCGGTAAATCCCTCCTGAACGTTGACGGTTCACTGTCCACGGTTACACGCAATGGCCAGCGGCTCTACGACACGTTTCAGAGCCTTTCCAGTTCAACGGCAGAAGCCTCCCTGGCGGCGTTCCAGTACGCGCAGACGCAGGGCAAGACCGTCCCGGAGTCCTTGCAGGCCGCCCAGGACCAGATGAGCAAGGCCCGTGCGTCCGCAATCGAGACCGCCCAAGGCTTCGGCCTAGAGGCAGATCAGGCAGCGAAGCTCGCGGACGCGGCCGGTCTTGTGCCGAGCAAGGTGTCGATCCTCCTCCAGGCCGCCGGCATGGACCCTGTCATGGCCCAGCTCATGGCTGTCCAGCAGGCATTGAAGGCCACGCCGGACCAGAAGACGATCACGGTGTCGTCGCTCGACAACGACGCGAGGTCCAAGCTGGAGGCCCTCGGCTTCAAGATCAGGGACCTGCCCAACCGGGAAGTCTCGGTCACCGCGCCGACCGACGGAGCGCGGTCGAGCCTGGATTCGCTGATCTCCAAGATCGCCGCGACCCCAGGCGCGAAGCACGTCGCGATCTCCTCCGATACACAGTCGGCCGTCTCGGCTCTGGAAGAGCTCAAGAGCAAGCTCGCCACGACGCATGGCAAAGAGGTCACGGTCACAGCCCCGACCCAGGAGGCGCGAGACCAGGTCGAGAAGCTTGGCTTCAAGATCGTTGACATCAAGGACAAGGAAGTCACTGTCTCTGTCCCCACGGGCAATGCACAGAGCCAAGTCAGCTCCATTCAAGGGGCGATTGACAGCCTGAGGGACAAGACGGTCACCGTCACGATCGTCAAAAACGAGGTCACCAACTCCAGCGGTGGCGGCGCCAAGCATGAGGCGAACGGCGGTGTGCTGGAGTTCTACGCGGACGGCGGCGTTCGCGAGAATCATGTCGCCCAGATTGCGAAGGGCGGAACATGGCGGGTATGGGCGGAGCCTGAAACCCATGGAGAGGCGTACATCCCTCTCGCCTCAACCAAGCGCACCCGCTCCAAGGCCATTCTGTCCGAGGTTGCCCGGCGCTTCGGCGGTGAAGTCGTCTACCACGCCTCCGGCGGCATGACCGACTGGACATACACCCCCGGCGGCGGCCCCCAGGTTTTCACACCCTCGGATGTCGCGTCGAAGTCCACACGCAAGAAGGGCGACAGCGAAGTCTTCGACATCGGCCTGTTCGAGAAGAACCTGGGCAAGTCCGCCGCCCAGGCCGAGGAATGGCGTAAGAACCTCACGATCATCTCCCGCAAGGCAGGCAGTGACGTGGCTGCTGCCCTGGAGCAGATGGGTTCCGAGGGTGTCGACGTCGTCAAGAAGATGGCGAACGGCAGCGACAAGTACATCAAGGAGATGTCGCAGAACCTGCGGAAGCTCTCCGGCACCGCCAAGGGGGCCTTGTCGGACTACAGCGACAAGCTCACCTCGGCCACGAAGAACAACGAGGAATTCCAGCGAAACCTCGCTGAACTGACTAACGCAGGTTTCGGCGACCTTGCTTCTCGGCTGGCCGCCCAGGGAGACGACGCGGCGAAGGCTGTCGCCGCCGAGGCAGTGCGCGACCAGGGCAAGGCGAAAAAGGCCAACGACGCCTCCTGGGCCGCCGGGCAGGTGCTCGACGGCGAGCAGATGGCAGACCTCCTGAAGATCCTCGGCGCGCTCGGACCCAACCGCGGAATCCACACCGTCGCCGACGCGACGGGCCTGGAGGAGGACCGGCTTATCACCGTGGCCAACGCGGGCAAGGACCACATCAAGCGGGCCGGCACGAAGGCGAACCGGTTCCTCAACGACCTCATCAAGGCGAACGCGGGCAGGGCGTACGCGAACGGCGGCCTGTGGGAACCCGGCATCTACTCTTCCCCGCCGGGCCGTGACGGGCTGATCAAGTTCGCGGAACGCTCGACGGGCGGCGAAGCGTACCTGCCGCTCGGCCCGGCCAAGCGCGGCCGCTCGACCGCCGTCCTCGCGCAGGTTGCCGACAAGTTCGGCCTGGCAGTGGCGCCACGGAAGCTCGTCGATGCCGCCGGGTCGCGCATGCAGGTCGTCGTCGTGCACCAGGCCCCGGCGATCGGCACGCAGACGATCAACGTCTCCGGGTCCTCGGCGACACCGGAGGGAATCGCTTCGGCAGTCGCCTACCAGGTGCGCCGGGCCAAGCGCGGCGGGGTGCTCCGATGAACGCACCCGTACTCGAGGACTGGCAGCTGGACCTCGGCGGCGTCCTGCTCGGGCACAACACGTCTATCCCGGTCGCGGAGATCGAAGGGCTCGGTCGGCCCGACGGGCGCGGGGAACTCACCGACCAGCCCGGCGCCGACGGCGTCTGGGCGGCCCCGGACTGGTACTCCGAGCGCAAGATCCGCATTGACTGCGCGGTGAAGACCCCAAGCGACGCGGCTGCTGCCCGTGCGCTCGTGGAACAGCTCCAGGCCGCGGCCGATCCGCCCGGGGTCCGTACGGTCGGCGGCGCCGTGATGCCCCTGCGCATCAAGTGGCCCGGCGCCCCGGCGAAGGTGCTGTTCGGCAGGCTCCGGAAGCTCGACCCGGAGTGGGCGAAGGCCGCATTCGGCTGGGTCCCGCTCGACGTCGAGTTCGCCGCCACCGACCCCTGGTTCTACGGCGACGCCGAGCAGCAGATCTCCCTGCGGCTGGGCTGGCTGTCGTCCGGAGGGTTCACCGCCCCGGTGCAGGCCCCCATCCGGGTCTCCAGCGGCGAGTCCGGCGGGCAGCGCCGGCCGGGCTGGGTCACCAACCAGGGCGACGTCGCGACCTGGCCGGTGATCACCGTGTACGGGCCGTGCGCGAACCCGAAGATCACCCAGGTCGAGACCGGCCGGACGCTCAAGGCGCAGGTGTCGCTGGATGAAGGCCAGTGGCTGCGCATCGACACCCGGCCCGGTCGGCGGCATGTCGTCCGCGACAACGGCGGCAACGTCCTGCTGACCCCGGACTCCGACCTGGGCGCGTTCAGCATCCTCCCGGGCCGAACCGAGGTGCGGTGGACGGCCTCCGACCCGACGGCCACCTGCCGACTGACCGTGGCGTGGCGCGACGCCTACCGGTCCCTGTAACCCCTCCCCCACTTCAGTACGTTCAAGGAGTTCACCACCATGACGCTCGTCCAGGCGCCGCTGCTCACCAACGGGGCCAGCCACAGCGCACAGACCTTCCGGATGATGATCCGCGGCCTCGCGCGGGGCGGTGAGGGCATCACCGAAGGCCCCGACCTCAAGGTCCAGCCTCTGTCGACGCCCGGCGCCGGTGTCGTGGTCGGCGAGGGCTCGGCGATCATCCGCGGCAAGGCGGCCCTGTGGCAGGGAAGTTACAGCGCCTACAACATCGGCCAGGAGATCGTCCCCGTCCCCCCGGCCGGAGCGACGCCCCGCTCGGACCTGATCATCCTGCGCGTCACGGACCCGGAGTACGAGGGCGGCCTGGACCCGGCCAAGGACAAGATCAACACGTTCGAGGTCATCCCCAACGTGAACCCCACGACCACGAAGGTCCCGGCCGGCATCACGGGCATCCCGCTCGCCCGCGTCGACATCCCGGCGAAGACCGGCGCGATCACCGCCGGGATGATCACCGACGTCCGCCGGGTGGCCAACCCCCGGCGCGAGCGCACCCTGTACACCGCGTACCCGCGCAAGCCCAACGAGCTGCGCAAGACCGACGACAAGTACGTGAACTGGCCTGGCGAGGCCCGGTGGATGCTGCCCGTCCCGGCGTGGGCGACGCAGGCGGCCATCGTCATGACGATCGCGGGCCTCCGCTTCGAGGGGGCCGATGTCTTCGGCGCCATGCAGATCTGCCTAGGGGCCCGCGAGGGCGAGGACACGATCCTCGACGACGACCAGAAGGACGTGCGGCGCATCACGGCCGTGATCGCGGACAGCATGCTGGTCCTGCCGGAGTACCGCGGCACGACGCAGCCCCTGTTTCTCCAGACGCAGCTCAACCCGAGGCACACGGGCTTCCTTCAGGTCGACGAAGGCACGTCCATCGTGTGTGACGTCGAGTGGACCGAGGGACCGGTGTGACCTACCGGTACCTGACGCAGGACGCGCTGACGGGCGAGTGGCTCACCCTCGATCTGCCGCTCACCGACGTCGAGTTCGGACCGCAGCTCAACGGACCCGGCCATTTGAAGGGTGAGTTGGCGCCCCGGCTCGCGCACACGTCGATCGACCTGGTAGACCCGGGCAACACGCTGATCTACGTGGAGCGGGACGGACTGCTGCGCTGGGGCGGCATCATCTGGCAGGTCGTCCCCGAGGGCAACGCCCTCAAGATCGAAGCCTCCGGGTGGACGTCGTACCTGCGCCGGCGGCACGACGTCGACGGGGAACTCGGCGGGCGCGCCCCGTACGTGTACACGGACCCGTGCCAGATCGCCCGGGACATCGTGGCCTACGCCCAGTCGGTCCCCGACGGGAACCCCGGGATCGCGGTGGACGACACCGTGTCCGCGGCGAAAACCGGCACGCCGGCCGACCCGTGGCATTCCCGCTGGTGGGAAAACCCCAATCTCGGCGACCAGTTCGACAGCCTCTTCAAGCCCGCCGGCTCCCCGGATCACACGTGCACGGTGCACTGGGACGCCCGGCACCGCCCGGTGCGCCGTATCCAGCTGGGCTACCCCCGGCTCGGCGCCCGGCGGACCGACATCTACTTCTCCACCGGCATCAACATCGTCGGCAGCGTGCCGGTGACCTACAGCGCGGACGAGTACGCGCAGGTCGTCATCGCCACCGGAGTCGGCGAAGGCCGGGCCAAGCAGCGGTCCACCGACGCCGTCCGCAACAACCGACTGCGCCTGGAGAAGGTCCTCGACCTCCCCGAGGTCCGCGGCGTCGATGTGCTCGCCGAGCGGGCCCGCGCCGAGCGGACCTGGCGGCAGGTGATGGGCGCCGTCGAGCAGATCACCGTCCGCGACCACCCTGCCGCCCCGATCGGGGCGTGGCAGGTCGGTGACGACGTCCACGTGACCGTCCGCGACCAGTGGACGAACTTCTCCGGCTGGTGCCGCATCACCGGCTGGACCGTCCACCCCGAGACCCCGGGCGGGGAGAGCGCCACGCTCACCCTCGACCCGGCCGAGTCCTACCACTACGGACTCTCTTCTTAACCCCCCACAGAACAGGAATACCCCCTCATGCCCGAAGACATCGGCCGCCGTCTCGCGCGCCTGGAGCAGCAGGTCACCGCGATATCCCGCGCCCCGAAACTCACCAACGCCTCGCTGGAGGACGCCACCCTGGAGGTCTACGACGACCAGGGGTCGCTGCGCGCCCTGGTCGGGCAGCAGCCGGACGGCACCAGCGGCGTCACCGTCGTCAACGGCCCCGTCCCGCCCGTGCCGGCCAAGCCGACCGTCACCTCCTCCCTGGGCACCCTCGTCGTCGCCTGGGACGGCAAGTTCGAGAACAACGCCGTCTCCCCGCTGGACTTCGCCCGCGTCGAAGTCCACATCGGTGCGGTTCCGGACTTCGAACCGGACGCCTCCACGCTGCGCGGCACCGTGGAGACCGCGCAGGGCGGAACCGTCACCGTGACCCTCGGCTACCAGCAGTGGTGGGTACGCCTGCGCACCCGAAGCCTCTCCGGTGCCACCAGCGCCGCGACCACTGCCGTCGTTGGGGAGCCCCGCCAGGCCCGCACGGCGGACATCGCAGCCGGGGCGATCACCGCGGACAAGTTGAGCATCGGCAGCACCGGCAACCTCCTGCCCGACCCCGGGTTCGAGACGGGGTTCACCGAGTCGCGTCTGGCGGACCTGGGCATGTCCTGGGCCAAGATCGAGGGCGACGGTGCCGACTCGCCGTGCTGCCTGACGATCGCCACCACGGGCGGCGAACCCCGTTGGATGCCCTACGACCCGTTTGCGGTGAATCCGGGCGACATGTACTGGCTGGGCATCCACTACCGCTGCTCGAAGGCGTGGGTGGGCTCCGGAGTCGGCATCTCCCTGGTGTGGCGAGACGCCAGGGGAAAGATCCTCAACACCAGTTCGGTGACCGCCCCGGAGCCGAAGGCCGACGGGCAGTGGCGGCGCATCTCCGGCAAGGTCCGCGCCCCCGAGGGAGCCGTCCGCGCCGAGGCGCGGCTGGAGAGCACCGGCACGGCTGGCTCGGTCTCCTTCGACAACGCCGAGGTCCGGTCGGTCATGACCAGCGCGGTCACTGGTGAGCGGGCCGAGATCGCCCCGGACGGCGTCCGGCTCTATGACGGGCAGGGCGAGCAGGTCATCTCTCTCGTCACCGGCGCCCCGAACTACCTCAGCCTGACGAGCCACGACGGCACCTCCGTCGCGTCCATCGGCGAGGACGGCGCTGCCGGTTTCCAGTCCCTTGCCGTCGCCGGGAAGCTCACGTGGCGCGGCGACAACCTTGAGACCATCCTCGACCGCCTTCCCCGAGGCGTGATCGCCTACAACCGTCAGGCCGCCCAGGTGACGACCACCGCCACGGAGGTCGGCTGGGTCGAGCTGCCCTTCGAAGCCGACCCGACCCGCATGTACCGCATCGTCCTGGACGCCCACGCGATGCCATCCGTCGCAGGCGGCGAGCTGCGCCTTAGGCTCCGCGACGGCGGCACCAAGGCCCCGGATCTGAACTCGCCGATGATCCAGAGCGCCGTCTACCAGCTGACCCGCAACACGTCCTGGCAGCGATGCCGCCTCGAACTCGTGCGCTCCGGCGAAGCCCTCGGGGCAGGTCGGCACCGGCTCCTGTTCACCTACGACAACAAAGAGGGCCCCAGCGGCCAATACGTCCGCATGATCGGCGGGGAGTCCAACCCGGCGGTTCTGTACGTGGAGGACATCGGCCCGAAGATACCCGAAACTGGCGGGCTCAACGCGGTCGGCGGCTCCGGCGGCACCAAGCCGGACCCGAAGCCAGTCCCGCAGCAGTACACCAAGACCTACCAGGCCGCATGGTCCGGCTCCTACGACCGCCGGTCGAACCTAAGCGACTTCTACGGCGATAAGCTCCTCCAGGGCTACTACTCCGAGAACCACGGCACCCTCGCAGCACTGGCCGGCTTCCCCACAGACGTAGCCAGGGACCTGGCAGGCGCCACGATCCAGAAGGCGGAAGTTTTCCTCTACTTCGATCACTGGTACAGCAGCTCCGGCGGCACCGCGGTGATCAAAACCCACGGACACGGATCACAGCCCAGCTCGTTCTCCAGCTACAGCTCCGCAAAGTCGGTGAGCTGGGGACGCAACGAGGGCAAGTGGGTCGACATCACCGACATCTTCGACCCGGCCAAGTCGCGGGGCATCGCTCTGGACCCGAACAGCACTTCCGACGCGTACTACGGCCGCGCGCACGGTGTGGGACAGGCCAATCCGCCTGTCTTGAAGGTTACGTTCACCCGATAGGGCCCTGAGGGCTCTGCCCTGCATCAGCTCTTGATGGCCCCGCTCGACGGCAAGTGGGGCCATCAACGACGAACGATCGGGGACCCCGCGCTCAGTGAATATGCGCAGTTACGATCGCCTGGACGCAACCCGGAACCTACTCCGGCTGTCTGATTCAGCCCGTAGCCACACTGCGATTACCGAGTGCATAGTGGACACGAGGCCGTGGACAACGGTGAGGGGAGTAAGGGCAAGGAGACTTCTGAAACGCCCTGTTCATCGGCCCTCGGCACCCACTCTGCAACAGCATCCCTGGTCAATCGGATGATCCGAGGGAGATTTCGCGCATGAGACCTCGCCTGAACCATCGGCTTGGACTGTTGGCAGCGGCGGCCGGAATCGCGGCATTGGCCCTGCCTGGTACCGCCACCGCGAGCGAAGCGACGCATAAACCCGCTGCGCAAAGCGGTGGATTTACTCTGCGGAGTCTTGCTGCTGATGGCAATAAGTGCGTGGGACTGGCTAACGGCGGAAGCACCGCCAACGGCACAGAACTGGTCCTGTGGGACTGCCACAAACACGCTGACCAGTGGTGGTCTCTCAGCCTCGTTGGCAACGTCTGGGCCTACCACAGTCAGGCTGACCCCAATAAGTGCGTGGGGCTGGCCGATGGCGGGAGCACCGCCAACGGCACACGCTTAGTCCTGTGGAACTGCCACTACCACCTTGATCAGCAGTGGTACGGAAACGGCGGCGAGCTTCGCAGCAACGCTGCCGCTAACAAGTGCGTGGGGCTAGCTGATGGCGGGAGCACCGCCAACGGCACACGCCTGGTTCTGTGGAACTGCCACGGACACATCGATCAGCAGTGGGCGGCAGGCGACTGAGAGGCGCCAGGGCGCCCAGCCACGGGATCCGCCTGACCTGCCATCAGTAGACCCGGCGCGAGCTGCGCAACAGCACCTCCGACACCTACTACGACCACGCCCACGGCGTCGGGCAGGCCAATCCGCCCCAGCTGAAGATCACCTTCGACAGGTAGAACCCCCTCACCGGCCCGAAGCAGAGTCTGCTTTGGGCCGGTGAGCTACCTGGGAGCGGCTACAGAAACGAGGCGGGCCACGGAGGCGACAAGGTAGCCCATCGCGTCCGGAAGCGTCCGCCTGGTCGACTCGGTGTGGTGTGCCACAGGGATGCTCCTAGGCCGTGTATCGAAAATGGATCTTGCGCGCTGAATGATCGTGGTCATGGGGCGGGGAGATCTCACGGATGAGCAGTGGGCGTTGCTGGAGCCGTCGTTGCCGAAGCGGGCCAAGGCAGGGCGACCGCCCGCCTGGTCCCGGCGGCGGCTGATCGACGGCATACGGTTCCGGGTGCGGACGGGCGTTCCGTGGCGGGACATACCCGTCGAGTACGGGCCGTGGGGCCGGATCTACGACCTGTTTCGTCGATGGCAACGGGACGGCACGTGGCACCAGGTCCTCACGCGGCTCCAGTCCCTGGCCGATGCGACGGGTGCGATCACGTGGGACCTGAGCGTCGATTCCACGGTGTGCCGCGCCCATCAGCATGCAGCCGGGGCCCGGAAGCATGGTGACCTGCAGAAAGAACCACCAGGCGGTGTCTCCTCCGAGCCTCGCGATCACGGGCTGGGACGCTCACGCGGCGGGTTCACCACGAAGCTGCACCTGGCCGTCGAGCAAGGTCAGAAGCCCATGTCGATCGTGGTGACCGCCGGGCAGCGTGGGGACTCGCCACAGTTCGAACCTGTTCTGGAAAAGGTGCGCGTGCCCCGTATCGGAGCGGGCCGGCCGCGGGTCCGTCCCAATCGAGTGCGCGCTGACAAGGCGTACGCCTCCCGCAAGAATCGCGCCTACCTGCGCCGCCGCGGGATCCGCTGCACCATCCCCGACAAGGCCGACCAGGCGCGCAACCGCCAGAGACTCGGATCCCGCGGCGGTCGGCCGCCACGCTTCGACCCAGTCGACTACCGCGAGCGCCACGCGGTCGAGTGCGCGATCAACCGCCTCAAGAGGCACCGTGCCGTCGCCACCAGGTACGACTGTGAGGATGTGGGGGTGCCGCCCCGGGCGGCGGTCTGGCCCGAGGTACGACTGGCGTTGCCTGCCTTGAGTTTGATCTGCCGACTGCCGTCTGGGGCGGTGCGTGCTGCCGCCGGACCGGTGGGTGTGTCCCGATAGGGGCCTTCGCGACAGGCACCGTCACAGTCCTGACCACCGCACCCGGCCCGGCGTCGGCCACCGGTGTCCCCCATGTGCTCAGGAGACAGGCGACCGTGCCCAGCATGCCCCAGCCCACCCGCCCCCGTCATCACACGGCCGAACACGCTGAAGACGTCATCCTCGGCGTGGACACTCACAAGGACGTCCACGCTGCGGCGGTGATCACGACTACCGGAGCCATGCTGGACACCCGCAGCTTCCCGACGACGAGGGAGGGCTACCGGCAACTTCTGTCCTGGGCGCGCTCCTTCGGCCGTCTGCAGCGGGCCGGCGTCGAGTGCACCGGCTCCTACGGTGCGGCGCTGACACGGTACCTGCACCGCGAAGGCATCACCGTCACCGAGGTCAACCAGCCGGACAAGGCCACACGGCGCCGGCGCGGCAAGACGGACGCGATCGACGCGGCGGCTGCCGCACAGGCGGTGCTTTCCGGCCGGGCCACCGCCGCTGCCAAGACCAGCGACGGCCCGGTCGAGACGATCCGCATGTTCAGGATGGCCAAGAGCTCCGCGATCAAGTCGCGCTCGCAGGCGATCAACCAGCTCAAGGCCGTCCTGGTGTCAGCAGACCCTGCTCTGCGGGAGTCGCTGGCCGGCCTGAGCAACCCCAAGCTCATCCGACGGTGTTCCGGGCTGGAACCCGCAGACGGGACAGCCCCGGCAACGGCAGCCCGCCACACACTCCGGCTGCTGGCACGGCGGATCCAGCACCTCACCGAAGAGGTGAACGACCTCACCGCACGGATCACCACTGCGATCACGGCCTGCGCACCGAAACTGTTGGACCGCTACGGCGTCGGCCCGGACACCGCTGCCGCGCTGCTGGTTGCGGCAGGAGACAACCCGGACCGGATGGGCAGCGAGGCCTCCTTTGCCGCACTCTGCGGCGTCAGCCCGGTGGAGGCATCGTCCGGCAAGACCCAGCGCCGCAGGCTCAACCGCGGCGGAGACCGCCAAGCCAACTCCGCGCTCTACACCATCGTCCTGGCCCGCCTGCGCTGGGACGCCCCAACCCGCCACTACCTGGAACGGCGCATCAGCGAGGGCAAGACGCGCCGCGAAGCCATCCGCTGCCTCAAACGGTACGTCGCGCGAGAGATCTACCAGACGATCGCCCCGCCCAGGAAGAACAACGCCCCATCCTCAACCGGTTGACATCCATAGGGGCATCAAGCTGGCGGTCCGATATGAGGCGACCGTCTTGATCGCAGCCATCAACGAGTGGTTGTGACTTCCTGGTTTCGCCTGGGCGGGATGCGGGTGCTGAGCAGTTCTCGCAGGAGTTCCACGAGGAGGTCAGGCTGCCCCACGAACGGGGAGTGGCCTGTCTGCCATTCGCGCACGTCGGTGCAGCGCGAGGCCATCGTCCGCTGGAGGCCGGGGTTGATAGCCCGGTCCTGTGCGCAGATGACGTAGGTGGAGGAAGTTTCCTTCCAACTGTGGTGCTGGGGGACTCCTCGTCCGCAGCCCGGGGCTTGCGCACGCAGCAGACCGACCGCCCGCGCGGCGAGGGGTTCAGGACAGTCGCCGTAGAGGGTGTCGACAGCCAGGCCGGGGTGCAGGGTGGTCGAACCGTCCGGCTCAGCGACGATCGCGTCCTTGAGCTGCTGGGACGCACCGCCCAAACCGGCCGCGCTCTCACCGGTATCCAGCACGAACGCTGCCAGATAGACCAGGTGTGCCACTCCGCAGACCCCTGTGATCACCGACCCTCCGTAGGAGTGGCCGAGGACGAGCGGGGGCTCGGGCAACGCGTCGATGACGGCCTGGACGGCGGCGGTGTCAGCAGCCAATGAGCCGCGGTGGAGCTCAGGCACCGCAACCTCGGTTCCGTCGGTCCGCAACCGTTCCGCCAAGACCGCAAAGTGCTCGGGACGGTGATACAGGCCGTGAACAAGCACCACAGCAGCCAACTCGTCCGTCTCCTCAGATCGATACCAGACCGGTGAGCCTAGCCCCGAACGACGGTCACCCCATCACCTTGATCCACTTTCGATACACGGCCTAGGAGATGGTGCTGGTGATAGCTCCCGGGCTTGCGGGCTTGGGGGCAGATGGCAGTGCGGCAACGATCTCCTCGTCGAGCGCGCCGAGCACCTGCTTCAGCCAGGCTGCGGCGAAGCGGAGATCGGAAGGCCCCGGGACGCCGCCGCCCATACCGAAGGGAATGTCTACGGCGCCGATGGGAGTGTTCAAGACCGGAGGTGCGTCTCGGTGGAGCACGCGAGCAGCGACCCGGCACATGACGGGTTCCGCATCGTGGACCCGGTAGCCGGCCGCGCTCAGCCCATCGGCGATTAGCTTCTTGATGGTGAACGGCTCGTCGTTGACGTCGAGGCCACCGTCCAGCACGTCGCGCAGCACACCCATGGAGACTGCGGCCGACTCCTGGCTCTGGGTGTGGTGCAGGGCGTACAGGATGAGCGCGAGCGAGGCGAGGCCGCCGAGGGGTGCCCGCTCCGCGGGGTCGGTGGGCCAGCTCGGCGCGAGCAGCTGGGCTGCGCGGCGGACAGCGGCCCGCCATTCCAACGGGGAGTCCGCGGGCAGCAAGTCCCCCATGGCCTGGGGAAGGGCGGTGGTCATCGGTAGCTCCATACGTCGCTGTTCTCGGCCCTGGACAGGTCGAGTTTGGCCCAGATGCCCCGGTGGTCGGAACCGGTGTCGACGACGCCGTAGTCGGTGATGCAGGGCACGAGGGCGTCGCTGGCGAGGATCCAGTCGATCCGGTCGTCGCTGCCGGTGCGTCCCAGCAGGTTCTCGTCACCGGACTCCTTGTAGAGGTGCCAGGCGACGTCGACAAAGCCCTTGCCCGCGATCCGCCAGGCCACGCTCCGGTCGGGCTTCGGCGGACCGGGGTTTTCGGGGTCGGTGACCTGGAGCCGGGAGCCCTTGTTGTACGGGCGCATCCGCTCGTACGCGGGTTCGGGGCCCGCGACGGGCGGGTAGTTGAAGTCGCCTCCCAGGATCGCGAAGCCGCCTCCGGCTCGGTGAACCCGACTGCCCATGAACGAGACTTCGCTGGCGGCGCGCACGGGGTCGTAGGGGGTGAGGTGCACGCTGCCGGCCGTGAGGGTGGCGGGGAGGCGTGGCAGGTTCCAGCCGACGACTTCGAATCCATGGTGAGTCTCGTGGGCGGAGAAGTCGTGGTTGAGGTAGGTGCGGCGGCCCATGGTGTCGCGCCGGTACATGGTGACGGGGCCGAGGCCGGAGGGACTGGGGGCGAGGATGCCGTCCATGCCGAGGTCGTGTTCGGCCCGGATCAGGCGGGCGTGCCCATCGGCGGACCACCCTTCCGCTTCCTGCCCGAGAAGGACGTCTGGGCGGACGCTGTTGATCGCTTCGGCGAGCTGCGGCCACCGATCCTCGATCGCGCCGCTGGAGTGCTTCCAGCCGCCTCGCCCGAAGTTCTGCGACATCACCGTGATCTGCATCGGCGCCCCCTGTGGCTCATGTTCGAGCGTCACGGTAGGCGGTTCGCCCGCGTGCCGACGGCGCATCTCGGGGGCTGGGGTGATGATGGCCGGATTCGTGTGCTTGCGGGCCGGGTACATGGGCGTTGCGGCCCCGGAAGCCCGACTGCCCCGCGCCGTCGGGACGCGGGGCAGTGGCGAGTGCAGCCAGCACTTGGGGTGTTGCCTCCCACCGTACGTACTGCCACTGACAATCCGGCTTCACGCTGTGTTTCGTGCTCCACGTCCACGGCCCAGAGCATGCGGCCACCAGGGGGAACGCCCGTGATGCAGCGCACGAAGGCAGCCATGACTCAGTTGTGGCTCAAGGGGCTCGGGGCAACGGTGACTGTGGTCATCTGCCTCAGCGGGATCGTGGTGCTCTTGTGGCGGGCCCCCTGGGTCCTCGATCGACTGGAGCTTCGGCAGCTGGGGGACTCTGCGAAGGCAACGGTGGTCTCAGGGTTCCGGAACTCTCTTGCGATTGTGGTGGCCAGTACGGTTCCAGCTGCCGGCCTGGTGGTCGCGGCCCGGACGTTCAAGCACACGCGTGACAAGGACCGCCTAGAGCAGGAGTTGGCTCGTGAGGCGCAGATTGCCGACCGGTATGTGAAGGCTATGGATCTTCTCGGGTCCGCGGCGCTGGCACAGCGGCTCGGCGGGGTCCATGCGCTGGAGGGCGTCATGCACGATTCGGAGAAGCATCATGACACCGTCGTCCAGGTGCTGACGGGCTTCATCCACGAGCGCGCCCCGCGTGATCCGGAGAGCCCAGGCGGCACCCCGGCCCCGGGTGATGTGCGCGCGGCCCTGACCGTTCTGGGACGGCGGCCCCAGCGTGACAACGAGATGGAGATCGACCTCAGTCATGTTGACGTGACCGGGGTCGACCTTAACAACGTCCGTCTCGACCGGGTGCTGTTCGTCGGCAGTCGGTTCGACGGGGCGGTGCTGATTGGGGCTGTTCTGGCGGGGAGCAGTTTCTACCAGGCGTCGCTGCGCGGGGTCGTGGCGCACACTGCTGACCTCCGGGGTGCCCAGTTGTCCGAGGCTGATCTCCGCGACGGAGATTTCGGCGGCGCAGACCTGACGGATGCCCTGCTGGAGCAGGCTGATCTGAGGGGCACCTTCCTGCGCGGTGCTCGGCTGAGTGAATTGGGCACAGCGAGGATCGACGAGTCCACCGTGCTCGACGAAGCTGTGGCCGGTGCTGTTGGTGTCGGGCCGGGCTGCACCGAAGAGGGCGAAAACGTCCACATATAGGGAAACGGTAACCAGGGCGGTGGCATCGGCCTCGAAAGCGGGTCTCACCGAGGGTGGTACGTGGCCGCGATCCCTCGTTGTCGGTTGGTCTCGGCATCGTTCGGGGGAACTGCCGGACGTGGGGGCCTGCGCGCCTTTAGACTCCGGGACCACGGTGGGCGAGGTGTAGAGGAGCGTCATGCCGACGGTGGTGGTGGGGTTCCGGCTGGGTAAGGACGCGACGGGGTACCAGCTGACGGCGATAGCGTCCGAGACGGGCCGAATCCACATCAACCACGGGCTCTACGGGCGGCCCGGCCGTACGGAGCGCGCCACCATGCCCACCGAGCCGAATGCCGCGCACCGCGCCATCGCTTCGCTGCGGGAGGTGCACGCCAAGAAGATCCGCCAGGGGTACACGCGGACGTTCATCGCCCCGTCAGCCGTGCGGCTGGATGTCGACGAGACCGTACCAGCGGAGCGATGCCCGGAGGTCCCTTCCCCCGAGCTGGTGGAGGCGTTCGTGAGCATCGCGCTCGCCGGGCCATCGGAGGCCGGGTTGGAGGATGCAATCCGGGCCTTCTACAAGGAGGTCGGCTCCCCGGTGCGCCCCCAGCATTTCGAGCGGCTGGCCCGTGCCGGCATGCCGTCAGCTCCGTTGCCGCCGCGGGTTGCCACGCTCCTGCGCGTGCTGTCCCACGGTGATGTGGTGGCGTCTCCCGCGCGGTCGGCTGTGGGGTACATGGTGAGCGCGGAGGCAGTGCGGCTTCGTGTCGGGCGGGCCGGTGAGGATCTGGATCACGCGGCGGTCGTGGAGCTTCAGGCGGCGTTGTCGGCGTGGCTGCGCCTAAACCCGCACCCGCACCGGCCGAAAACTGTCACATAAAGGAAAACTGTCAGTTCAGTCCCGCTGAGGCGCACCGAGACGATGCCCGCAGGTCTGCGAAACGGGCACAGGATGTATCGGTTGGCGTGGTGCGTACCGGGCCGAACGGGGTGCCGGTACGCCCGTTGTCCACAGAGGGGGTCAGGTTTCCACAAGTCCCCTGCGAATAACGGTGATTGGCGTAGCATCGCATGTGCTGTCGCACAGTGCACTCCCACAAGGGCGCCCCGGGCATCCGCCAGGGGCAGGAGCCTCCACGGGCTCCGCTGATAGGGCCTTCACGGGCCCTTGACCAAAGGGAGGCGCACCCATGGCCATGCGGCAGCGCGTGCGGGGGTGGCTTCGCAAGTTACGGTCCGGGGGCAGCAAGGCCCTCGACTGGATCGAGCGGCGCCACCTGGCCCTGACGGTGCTTCTGGCTGTCGTGGCACGGTTCTTGCTGTAGCACCACCTCCCTGCGCCTAACAAGGAGGTGGTGGTCCAGAGGCCGCCCGCAATAGCTGCTCCGGCCGGGGTCTCGCCAGGCCGGAGCAGCTCGCTGCCTTCTACGGGCCGTGGCTCGGCATCGTCCCGTTCAAGCTGTCTCTCGACCACTTCGGCCGGGGACTGTCCAAAGTCAACCGACTCTTAAGACTTGCACACGCGTCAGGGGTGCGCACCCGTCTAGGTAAATTAGTACACGCCGGAATCGGGGAGGCTGACTCTTAAGACCCGACGAGCGAACCTGCCGTGAAACCAGCCCGCTTTCGCTGTCGAGCAGCGTTCCCGGCTCGTGCTCGTACGATCGTGTTCGACGCGCGGGGTGCCGGGAGAGTGATTGCGGTGTCTGTGCCGCCGCCGGGCGCCGAGCCCACGCTGTGGGAGCTGCACCGTGCGGTGTCGCAGCTGCGCGAGGACCTGCGTGGTGATCTGGCGCAGCTCGCGACCCGTTTGGATCAGGTGGTGACGGAGGACGTGTACCGGGCGGATCAGCGGGCGGTGGAGCAGCGGATCGCCCAGGCGGAGGCGGGGCTGGCGCATCTGCGTGGGGACCATGAGCAGATGGCGGAGCGGGCCGGGCAGCAGCGGCGCGAGGACCAGGAGCATGCGGCGGCGACCCGCCGGCTGGTGCTGAGTTCGTTCGTGGCGCCGCTGCTGGTGATGGTGGTGCAGTTGTGGCTGGCGTCGAAGGGCACCGCTTCCTGAACCGCCTGCGGGCGCGGCCCGGGGTGTGGGGTTGGGTGACGCAGACTGGTGGTGGGCGCGGGGAGTTTGGGAGCGCCAGGTGGCGACACCACTGAATCCGGACCGTCTCGTGGAGGCGCTGCGCGCGGAGGGCGTGCACGTTGTTGAGCGTTCCGGTTGGCGGACGCACAACAGGAACCACAAGGGCGCGTGGGGCCCCGTGAATGGTGTGATCGTGCACCACACGGTGACCAGCGGCACGAACGCGTCGATCAGCATCTGCGAGAACGGATACAGCGAGCTGCCGGGCCCGCTGTGCCACGGCGTGATCGACAAGGACGGCACCGTCTACCTCATCGCCAACGGCCGTGCGAACCACGCGGGCCGCGGCGACGGTGATGTTCTGCGGGCGGTGGTCGCGGAGACGGCGCTGCCGGAGCCCAACGACGACGACACCGACGGCAACACGCACTTCTACGGCTTCGAGTGCATCAACCTCGGCGACGGCCACGACGCCTGGCCGGCCGCGCAGCTGGATGCGATCGAGCGCGCGTCGGCAGCGATCTGCCGGGCGCACGGCTGGGACGCGGGCAGCGTCATCGGCCACAAGGAGTGGACCAGCGGGAAGATCGACCCCGTCGGGTTCACGATGCGGGACATGCGGGCGCGGGTCGCGAAGCGGCTCGGTGGGAAGCCGTCCGGGCCGGTCGACCGCGACAAGCCGACTCCCGGGAAGTCGTACACGCCGCCGCCGTTCCCTGACGGTCTGGCCCCGAACCGGAGCACGCCGTCGGCGAAGCCGCTTCAGGAGGCGCTGAAGAAGACCGGTTGGCTCGACCCGTCGATCCCGCTGTCCGACAACTACGGTCCGGCCACGCAGAAGGCCGTCGCGGGTTTCAACCGCAAGCACAACCTGTTCACCACGGGCCAGCCCAATGACCCGGCCATCGGCCGCCGGGGCTGGGACCTGCTCCACAAACTCGCCTACGGAAGCTGAGAGAACACCAATGGGATTCATTCAGGCGCACAGCACTCGCCTGTACGGCATCGTCGCCGCGGCGGTGGCCCTGGTCGCCCACTACGTGGACGGTCTGCCGCAGGCCCTGATCCTGGGTCTGGCCGCCGCCGTCCTGGGTACGGGCGAGGTCGTCCAGCGCGTTGAGGACGCGAAGACGAAGGCCGCGGCTATAGCCTCTCCGGCACTGCCGCCCGCAGCGGTCGAGTAAGCGACAGGCCCCCGCGACCCCCGAGTGCTCGCGGGGGCCTGTTCGTCACCGGCCGGCGGTCCGTCTCCGTGCCGCACATCACCCGCGCAGCGCACCGCGCGCGCTGAAGTCCATCCGTCGTACCGCCATCTTCGAAGAGCCCGAGCAGCCGTTGCTGCTCGGGCTCTCGCGCGTTCCCGAGAACACGAGGAGAGAAGCCGTGAGCAGCACACCTCCGCAGCGGCAGGACGAAGCCGGGCTCGACCGGGCGCTGCAGAACGTCACCGAGTCGCTAGGCAAGACCGATGGGAAGGCCGCCCTGCTGTCCGGCGCAGACACGGCCATGGCTGCACTGGCCCGCGGCGCCTTATCCGACGGCCCCACTGCTGCGCGGGTCACGGCGGGCGTGGCCGTCGGGTTCCTCGCGGCGGCGATCGTGTTCATCGTGCTCGCCGTCCTGCCTCGGCTCGACGACAACGACACCTCGTTCATGCACTGGTCCAAGCTCAGCCCGGAGGAGATCCGGGAGGCCGTACGCGAGGACGCCCGTTCGGATCAAGTCGCGGTCCTGTCGCGCCTGGCCAAGGTCAAGTTCCGGCGCCTTCAGGCGGCTTCCGTCGCCACGGGCTTCGCCGCCGTGTGCCTGCTTTTGGCTAATGTGCTCGCGTCCGTCGGCTGACCGGGGCTCGGTGCGAAGTGCGCGGGCCTCCTGGGCCCCGCGGGCCCGGTCCGGCCGGGCCCTGGCCCGGCGGCTACGGCTCGGGCAGTCGGAACTCCGGCAGGTGGCCGCCGTGAAGCTCGGCAAGGTCATCCAGGAGGGGCAGCAACGACACCAGCCGGCCAGCCGGGTTCGTGTGCCACTCGTCCAGCACGGTCCGGACCCGCACCGCGAGGGCAGCGGGGAGGTGGGAGGCATGGACGCGGTACTGCTCCCGGGCGTCCGCGAGGTCTTCGTGAACGTGATCGTCGTGCAGGTGGGCCTCGGCGAGTTGGTGCAGGCTGAAATGGATCTGCCAGGCCGCGTCACGGGTGTACATGCGGGTGACGGTACGCAGCTTTTCGAGGGGCGGCACCGGGCGGCGGACGGCCCGGCGTGACCGTCCTGGGCCGTCGCCGTACGGGCCTGGTCAGCGTTCCGCGAGCGCGCGCGTAAACGCGGAGCGCCAACGCGGAGCGTCGGACCAGAGCAGCCCCGGGCGCACGGCGCTCTCCTCCAGCTCGCGAAGCCGCTGCTCCGCCCCGGCCGGCAGGGGAAGGAGTCGGCGCTCCCGGGCCGTCGCCTCCCGGCGACTCGTGCTCGCGGTTCCCGTCAACCACTCCTCGACGTCACCCCAGGTGGAGTCCGCCAGCGGCCGGAAGGGCAGGGCGAGGAGCCCCAGCTTGCTCGACTCGGTCAGCGGAACGATCGTGTTCCGGGTCTTCGGTTCCTCGGTGTTCATGGCCCCCCAATTCATCGGCCGTGTGGTCGCCTTCAGGGCTCGAAGCGTACGCGCTCGCGGTTGAACGGGGCCAGCAGCAGTCGGAGACCCGTCTCGCCGGCGTGGCCGACGCGGTATGTGCTGGCGTCGGGGTTGTCCGGATCAGGCTCCGGATGGTCGTAGCAGAGCGCGCGCCATCGCACCGTGACCGGGTCGTCGAGGTCGTCCATCCGATGGCCCAGTACTTCCAGCCGGCCGGTCCACCGTTCTTCCAGCCGCGGCGCACCGGCCCCGGCGCCCATGAAGGATCCCGCGAGTTCCTCGACTTGCTGCCGGGTAACGGCAGAGACCGCGGTGGCGTGTTCGCGCGCCAGCGTGTAGAGGGCGATGGCCAGGGCCCCGGCGCCGTCGACGTACTCCGCGCCGGAGCGGGCCGGGGTCCCTGCCGCGCTGATCTCCTCGTTCCCGAGACCGGGGTCGACGATGGCGCGGGCCCGTTCCCACGCGTCGCGCCAGAGCTCGCCGCCCTCGCGTGCCGCCTGGCGGCACAGCTCTTCCAGGCGCTCGCCGACGGTGAGCATCGGCGCACCGCACACGGGCAGAGACGCGAGGTGGTCCCAGGTGTAGTAGCCGCGCTCCACGTCCTGCCGCAGATACACCGCGTCGACGCGCTGCACGGTGATCTCGACCCGGTCGGGCCGTACCGCGCGTACGGCGCGGTTGAACGCGGCGTCGTGAACGTCGGCCGACCTGTAGTAGGCCGCCGTGCTGTGCGGATAGAAACGGCCGTCCGCCTCTCGCAGCCGGATACCGTCGACCTTCGACAGGGCGTTGCGCACCGAGGTGTTGAGGGCGGCGAGCTGCGTCTCCGGGTACATCGCGACCGTCACCGCGCTCGGGCCCGGCCACACAGGGCCCATCTGAAGGTTCATCGGGCCCGCCTGAACGGTCATCGGCACGGCATTCCAGGCCAGTTCGAAGCGGACGGCTTCCACCGCCTGCTCCACCTGGTCCCGGCTCAGGGCGTGGTGGACGCCCTGCACGGTCGAGTGCAACCACTCCTTCGGCACGGCACCGAGCCGGTCACCGTACGACGAGAACAGATCACGATGAGCCTCGACATACGCCTGATAGCCCGGATCATCGAGAATGATCAGGAAGTGCAGGTACGGGCCATCTGGCCAAGTCCTCTGCTGGGAAAAGAAGCTCTCCATTCCACGCCCCCTCGATTGCGCACGCGGTGAACACCCCTGTGGTGATGGCACGTTACCTGACCGGGCCGCACGCACTCGCCTGATCGTCCGAGCCGCGATCACCCCGAGCTGGTTGCGGCACAAGCCGTGTCCCCAGAACGGAACCTCTTCAGCCCGGGACAGCCCCAGGGTCGCCCTCATCGCTGAGTCCGCGTAGGCCTTGGGTATCCGGCAGCTCCGCGACGAGGGTCATAGCGGAGTGGTCGCTGATGCCCTCATGGCGTGGAGCATGAAGGTAGGAGCAGGCCGTAAGCAGCTGCTGGTGTTCGGCGGTGAGGAAGACGTGATCGAAGCGGTAGCCGTTGCCAGCCCGGCCGAACCAGCTGTGCTCGGCGGCGTCCGGGTGCAGGGCACGGAAGACATCGGCCAAGCCCGCGTCGGCGAAGGACCGGTAGAAGTCGTACTCCCATCTCCCGAAGACGGCGTGATGCGGCTCATGGCCGGGCTCGACGACGTTGAGATCCCCGGCAACGACGACGAGGCCGCCCAGCTCCGACACGATCCGGCTCAGGCTCTCGGTCACCGCGGCTTGGAACGCGCGCTTGTCCTCGTGCTTCCGCTCCTTCGGCCCGCGTGACGGCACATACAGGCCCAGGAGCCCCACCGTGTGCCGCCGATCCTCAGCCGCGCTGCCGGGGCCCGGTGCGCCAGGAACGAGACTCCGGACGGCACCGTTTCGAGGCCGGGCAGGCGGCTCGCGATGACCGTGCGGTAGTCGCCAGCGGAACCAGGCGCGATGATCCCTCGGTACCCGGACTCGGACAGGGCTTGAATTAGGGCGTCGCCTCCGGGGCCTGCGCCGACTTCGGTCAGGACCGCCACGTCGGCGTGCTCCTGGTCGGCCAGCCAGGCAGCCTGAGCACGGGACCGGAGCGGTGATGCGTGCTGGACGTTGAGGTTGATCAGCCGGAGCTGCGTGGTCGATGCCGGACGCCTGGGGGCCTCGGGTTCGAGGAGGGCGAGCTGGCCCGGCGTCGTCATCGCGGGGTGTCCTGCTCCCGGGCAGCCAGCGGAACCGTACCGATGACGTTGTCCTCGTCGTCCAGCCACACGTGCTGTCCGTCGCGGTTCACCGTGAGCCCGGCGCGATCGCGATCCGGGCGGCCGTGGTCCACCCACTTCAGGTAGGCGGCTTCGACCTCGTCCCACAGCCGGCGGGGGCCGTACTGCTCGACGGTGAAGGTGTCGTGTCCGGGGACGTAGTCCACTGATGCCCAGGATTTCCTGTCATCGGCGAGCACCCACAGGGTGGCTTCGTCGCTGCCGTCGTTGGCCTCGGCCAGCAGGGACCACGCGTCACGGAGGCTGAGGCCGATAAAGAACTTCGCCTCGTACTCGGCTTCCAGTTCTCTGGGCGACAGCGTGGTCTTGCTGCGGTCGGCATCGTCTTGATGGTGAAGGAAGTCGCTCAGATACCCGCGGGGCGGGCGGTTCGTACGCGAACGCATGAAGGCGGGGTAGCCGCTGAACTTGCCTTTGGCAACGCCGTCTTGGATGTCGAGGACCGCGAACGAGTACGAGTGATAGCTGCCGCCCCACGGAGCAACGATGCGCCCGGCCGGGGTCTGTTCGACCCAGGCGTAGGGGATCTCGGGGACGGTGAACGTCGCGATCCATCGGTCGTACGGTGCACCGTCCGGATATCCCTTCTCGGCGTCGCCGCACACAAGGTGCGGGCTGTACCCGGCCGATTCCAGGTTCCTGATGGCCTGCTCGACAATCGCGGAGTCGACGTCAATGCCGAAGACGTTGCGGGAGCCGAGCCGGTGCGACAGCCAGGCGAGGTTGTACCCCGTGCCGGCTCCAGCGTCCATGACGCGGTGGCCCTCTCGCACGTTCAGCAGCCCAAGCATCTCCAGCATGAGCGAGGGCATGGAAGAGGACGATGTCGGCAACCTGTACGCGTCGTCCCCCAGGTCCTTTCCGTCGTTGACCTGGGTGACGAGCGGCAGGTCGCCGTAGACCACGGTCAGCCATCGCTCAGGGCGTTCGCCGCGACTGAGAGGCCGGTCGTCGACCTCAATGGCGTCGGGAACGAAGAGTTTACGGTCGACCGAGGCCACGGCGTCCTTCCACTCCGGGAGAACCGCCCCCTTATTGGTCAGGATCTCCAGGAGTCGTTCCGGTGAGCTCAACGCCGCCTCACTTCTTCTTTTTCGGAGGGTCGGTCACCGGCTTGTTCCACTGGCCGTCCTTCTCCTTGTTGGACTGATTCTTGTCGCCTTCCTCGCCACCCTTGCCGTCACCGTGTGTGCCCATCTCAGGCTCTCCTCTCGGTCGGAGCAGTGATGGGAGGACGGTAGTGCGGGACGGGGCGTTTGCAGGCGGTGTTTGCTCAAAATGACCGGGAGGCCGACCACAGTTGGGGACAGCCGCCGACACCCAGTCCATCAGCGCAGCTCAGCCGCGGTGCCCAGTGTTCGGCGCCGAACAGTCCACTACCGTTTCAGCCAACCAGCCGTTTACGGCCAGCATCATCGGTCAGTGATGGCTCTGCGGGCCGCGATCCCGGCGCACCGCGTGGCGTAGGCCGTGAGGTGCTGGTGGGCGAAGTCGACGGCGTCCCAGTTGTCGGGCAGTACGTCATCAACGGGCCAGACGTATGCCCAGGCGTCGCGGCCGTCGTCGAGGGCGAGGCGTTGGAGGAGGTAGTGGTCGTCCTCGAAGTCGTCGAGAGCCTGCCACTCATGTCTGGTGAGGTCTTCGAGCAGGCGGCCAGTGGCCGTCCCGGTGGAGGGGACGAGGCCGGGGTAGACGCGGTGTGCGAGCGCGGCGGCACGCCATCCGGACGCGCGGACGGGTGTACTGCTGGGGGTTCGCCCGAGAAGGGCGTTGAGTACCTCGGGGAACTGGAGTGTCCCGTAAACGAACAGGTAGTCGAGAGTGTCGGGTCCAACGGGGAGTCGGTTCCTGGCCGCGGCAGTTGGGTGCTGCGGTGCGCGGTCCGGCACGTGTGCCTCCTTTGCGTTGACGAGACTGACCGGCAGGATCGCGTGCGGTTTCGAGCGTAGTTCGGTAGCGGCACGGTGCCCGGGGCGGGCAGGATCTCGGCATGCGGATTCTCATCTTGGGCGGAACGTGGTTTCTGGGTCGGTCCGTTGCGCAGGAGGCGCTGGAGCGCGGTTGGCAGGTGACGACCTTCAACCGGGGTCGCTCGGGTGCAGATGTGCCGTCCGTCGAGGCGGTCCGCGGGGACCGGACAGACCCTGGGGACTTGGCGCGGCTGGCTAGGGCGGGCTCGTGGGATGCGGTGATCGACACGTCGTCTGGTGAGCTTGCTCCGCGCGATGTGCTTGCCGGGGCGACCACGCTGGCGGACGTGGCGGGTCGATATGTGTATGTGTCGACGGTGAACGCGTACCGGGGCTGGCCCAGTGATCCGCTGTCCGAGGACTCCGAGCTGCTGGACGGGCCGCCGGACGCGGATGAGGCGTACGGCCGGTTGCCGGAGGGGTGGGATGGGCCGGACTGGTACTACGGGCGGCAGAAGGCCGGTGCCGAGCGCGCAGCCCTTGCGGCGTTCGGCGACGAGCGCGTGGCCATTCTGCGGCCGGGCGTGATCTTGGGGCCCGGTGAGTACGTGGGCCGTCTTCCGTGGTGGCTGCGCCGGGCCGAGCGCGGGGGCACGATCATCGCGCCGGGCTCCCCGGACCGGAGTATCCAGCCCGTGGACGTGCGGGACGTGGCCCGGTTCGCGCTCGCCCAGGCGACAGCAGCTACGGGTGGGGCGTACAACGTGGTCGCTCCGACCGGCCGGGAAAGCATGAGCAGCTTCCTTCAGGCGTGCCTGGCGGCGGCCGGAGGCCGGGGCCGTCTGGAGTGGGTACCGGACGAGTTTCTGGTCGAGCACGGCGTCGAGCAGTGGACGGAGCTGCCGCTGTGGCGCACGCACGCCGGGGTGTGGAACATCGACTCGACGCGGGCGCAGGCGGCCGGTCTGGTGTGCCGGCCGCTTGCCGAGACGGTTGAGGCGACGTGGGCGTGGCTGCACCAGGGCGGGATTCCTGTGCAGCATCCCCGGTGGGACGAGCACGGCATGGCGCCCGAGCGGGAGGCGAAGATCCTGGCCGCGTTCGCTGAGCGGCGGTCAGCTGTCGATCGCGAGGTTCGCTGACCCGCTGAGGGTCCTGGCGGCGGCGACGGCCGTGAACTCCTCGATGCGCTCGCCCAGGACTCGGGCCTCGGCAGCCGTGTGGAAGGACTCCTGGGCGAGCTGAACGCGGGCGGCGCCCAGGCGCTTGACGATCCCCATGCCGCGCCATTCGGTGGGCACGTCGAAGACCGGGTCCAGGGCTTCGTGGGCGCCCGCGAGTTCGCCGCGGATCAGGCGGGCTCGGGCGAGGTCGATGGATGCCTGGGAGGACACCAGCACAGCGCCGCCGTCGCCTTGTTCGCCCAGGAGGCTCAGCGCGCGCGTGGCGGCGTCCTCGGCGCGGCTGGAGTCGCGTAGCAGCAGGTAGGTGGTGGCGTTGCTCATGGCGAGCCGTTCGTCGGTGAAGCCGAATTCGCCGCCGACGTCGTCGTGGAGCTCATCGCGGGCCGCGGCCTGCGGGTCCAGTGACTTCCGTACCGCTGTCTCGGCCTTCTCGTGGTCGCCGAGGTGTGCGTAGGCGCGGGCTTCGATGGCGGCGAGGCGGGTGATCGCAGTGGTGCCGAGCCCCTCGAACTGCTGGGCTTGCTTGACCCTGCGGACGGCCTCGGCGGGCCGGTCGTCCCAGAAGGCCAGGCAGGCGAGCATGCCGTAGGCGTACGCCTGGAGGGGGCCGTCTTCCCTGGTCTCTCCGTACAGGGCGGCGGTTCGTGCGAGCTGCACGGCTGGGGCGAAGGCGCCCAGGTCGAAGCAGGCGGCCGACATGATGGCCGCGGACTGGCCGGCCGCCAGGTACAGCCGGTCGCGCTGCCGGGACCGCTGGGTACGGTCGAGCAGGTTCTGGGCGATGAGGAGGAGTTCCTTGGCCTGGCGATGCACGTCGAGTGGCGACGTGCGGGTGTAGGCGCGGGCCACGTCGATGACGTCGTCGTGCAGCTGGTCGAGGGTTATGTCCGGCACTACCAGCGAAGCGGCGTCCGAGGCGTGCGCGGCGGCATCCCGAGCAGTCATGGTGATATCGCTTTCGTCGAGCAAAGACACGAGGGCGGGCGGAGGCACCTGGTCGGCAGGCCCGAAGAGCACATGCGCCGGGTGGCCGTACATGTGCTCCAGGATGAATGGAGCCGGATACTGCGGCAGGGAGCGCATCGCACCACTCGTCCACCGGCGAAAGGTGAGTTCGGTCAGCGTCGCCGTGGCGACCGAAGGATCCTTCCGCGCGACCGCGACCTCCTTGGCCGCTCCGTGGTAGTCGCCCTGAAACACCTTGAATGTCTGGTGGTTCGCGACGACCAGGGCGCGCAGCAGTATCTCCTCGGCCATGACGCTCCTCCCACAGCCCGGCCTGTTCGTCGAGCTCCGAACACTGGCCTCCGTCACAGGTCAATGTGCCCTAACTGCCTTGGTGCACAACGCATTTCCGCGAGGTGATACCCAGGTGATACCCCGGGCCTCGAAAGAGGGTCGAGGTGATACCCGCCGCGATATGGCGGTGAACGGCGCCGCGGGGGGACTCTGACCACTCGCCTTGGCGCCCTCGAAGATCACCCTCTCTGTGGCGCTGGTGAGCCCTGTCTCAAAGCCCTTGGCAGCATCGGACCAGCAGAGCGAGATGATCATGGGAACCGCAGGCAGACAGACCACGTTGGAGGCTGTCTCCCCCCTGGAGCGGCCACGGCTTCCTGTCCGTCGCCAAGTGGCCATCGAGGTGGCCCCGTACGAGCGAGCTGTCGGGAGCGCCCGCCACAAGCTGAGGCAGACTCTGGCCAGTTGGGGCGTTGGCGACTCGAACGACATTGGTTTGGCTGAACTCGTCGCCAGCGAGCTGCTGACCAACGCGCTTCGGTACGCCCCCCGAGACGAGATGGCGCTCACCGCCTCGGAGGGAGCCGGATCTCTCCTCATCGAGGTTGAAGACGGCGGGAACTCGTCCTCCGCGCCGACTGTGCAGCAGCCGGTCGCCGAGGACGCCGTCTCCGGCAGAGGCATGGCGATCGTCGACGCGGTAGCCGACGAGTGGTCCTGGCGTCAGTTACCCGACGGAGGCAGGGGTACATGGGCTGTCCTTCCCTGGCCTAGCGGGGCTGCCCGGTGACCACTTCCCCCACCGTCGCCTCCTTGAGTCGGTTATTCGCCCAGTACGAGGTCGACATCCGGCAGCCGCGGGTCGTTGACCTGATCGCCGCCAGGATGCGGCACACGGGCCTGGTGGCCGTCAGCGGGCTCACGTCGCCGGAGGCCGTGGCCACGTTCGCGGACCGGGTGATGCTCCGGGGCGTGTACCCGGGCGAGGGGCCGCTCGGACTGCACGAGGTCTGGGACACCGGCGAGCATGCGCACCTGGTCGGGCACGCCGAGCTGACGCGCGCATCGATCGACGTGCACACATGCCGTCCTGATCTTGTCGTCCCGCCCCGGCTGGTGCTGATGGCTTGCATCCACCCGGGGCACGAGGGCGGGGAGACCGTACTGGTCGACGGGAAGGTGCTCTTCGGCGACCTGTGCCAGCGCCGCCCCAACACCGCCCACGCGTTCCTGCACGAGCGGGCGGCCGCATTCGGCCGTACCGTCGCAGCCCCCGTCTTCGAAGACGTCGGGCACCGCCGATACACGTTACGGCTTCTCCAGGACGGGGCGGTGCGCTGGAGCGCAGCCACCCAGCCGTTCC
The DNA here is from genome assembly GCF_055558795.1 of Streptomyces sp. NPDC025618. NCBI lineage: Bacteria > Bacillati > Actinomycetota > Actinomycetes > Kitasatosporales > Streptomycetaceae > Streptomyces > Streptomyces sp. NPDC025618. The sequence continues at coordinate 113,170 of NZ_JBVHLW010000002.1, forward strand.
TGCCCGTACTGCGTACGGCCTTGCAGCGCCACCGGCAGGTCCTCGCCCTCGGGTACGGCCAGGGTCTCCTGGTCGACAACGCCCGGTGGGCGACGGGCCGGTTGGCGTTCACCGGTCCCCGGATGTTCCTGCGGGCCGAGGGCACTGCTCGGTTCCGCTTGGCCGCGGGCTTCGTCTCGGGGGCGGTACCGGCATGACCGGGACGAAGCACGACGGCCCGCGCCTCCGGCGGGGGAACGTCCTCGAACAGCAGTGGTCGACGGACAGCGAGACGCTGGAACGCCTGTGGGACGCGCTCCACCGTCTGGAGCTGCCCGACCCGCCGGCCACAGTCTCGCCGGAGGCCCATCACGTTCCGCTGCCGCCCACAGCGGAGGCCCCCATCGTGCAGCCGATGCGGCCGAGACGGCACGCACGGGCCCGGCACCGCCGACGGCGCGACCCCGTGCCCGGACGGATTCTCCGGAAACGGACCGCCGTGCTGCTCGTGGTGCCCGCTGCCTGCGCGGTCCCCCTGATCCCGCCGCTCATGCGCTAGCTCCTCCACGCTCTCGCACCGGGCGGCGAGCCGATTTCGTCGCCCGTCTCCACCGCCGGAAGACCCAAGTCCCGCCCGCCGGGCGCGGGGCCCGAACCACCGGCGCGGCTTCTCTCTCCCTGCCCGGCCTGATCCGGAGAACACCACCGTGACTGACCATCTGACCGCCACACCGCCCGGCGCTCCCGCGCTCGAGGACTGCCCCGCCCTGGAGGCGGGACGGTGGGAGCTGCCGCCCTCGCCGAGCCTGGTCCTCGACGGCGACTACTTCGACAGGCCACGCCCGGCCCGCGTCCACAACTTCCTGCTGGACGGGCACGACCACTCCTCCAGCGACCGGCAGATGGCCGCCGTGCTGCTGGCCGCGGACCCGCAGGCCCGGCTGGCCGCGCGGATCGCCCACCGGCACCGCGAGCTGGCCCTGAACTACCTGGCCGTCGAGCGCCGTATCCGGCAGGTGCTCGTCGTCGGCTGCGGCTACCCGCTCCGGCCGTACGTGCACCGGGTCGTCGGCCGGTACGGCACGGCCCGTGTCGTGTACGCGGACACTGACCCTGTGGCGCTCGCACGCGCCCGTTCTTCCATGAACGCCACCCCGCCGGCCCACACCGGGTTCGTGCTCGCGGACCTGGCCCAGCCCGCCACCCTGGCCGGCGTCCAGGCCCGCGAGGTCCTGGACTTCCACCGGCCGGTCGCGGTGCTGCTGCATCACGTCCTGCACCTGATGCCGGACCCCTACGACCTGGTCACCCAGCTCAGGAACATGCTGGCCAGCGGCAGCGCCCTGTCGATCACACACCCCACCGGTGATCTCCACCCCCGGCACGTGGCCGCCGCCGAGGCGGCCACGGCGGCCGGGATGCCCATGTGGCTGCGCACCCGGCATGAGGTGGAGGCGTTCTGCGCGGGCTGGCGCCTGGCCAAGAACGGCGTGAAGCCGACGGCTCGCTGGGGCCGCGACAGCAGGACCGCCCCGGGCGGTGGCGCGTCCTCCGCCGCCTACGCCGTCCTCGCCATCAAGCCGTGACCGAGGAGAAGCCCGTGCCTCCGCGGGTCAGTGTCGTGGTCGCCGTGCGCGGAAACGCCGACCATCTTCCGCGCCTGCTCATGGCCCTTCTGAGGCAGGACTACCGAGGGCTGATCGAGCTGATCGCGGTCGACGCCCGCAGGGAGCCGGTGGTGGAGCGGTCCAGCTTCGCCGGCTCGCGGCTGCCGGTGCACGTGCTGCACGAGCCGGATGCAGGGCTCTCCCGGGCCCGCAACACCGGCATCCGCGTGGCCACCGGAGAAGTCGTCCTGATCACCGACCCGGCCGCCCGGCCGGACCCGGGGTGGGTGCGCGCGATGGTCGCCGCACTGACGTACGGGGGTGCGGAACTGGTGTGCGGCCAGGTGTCGGTGTCCGTCTCTGACCCGCCGGGGCCTCGGCTGCCCGGGGCGGTGCTCGATCTGGTCGGCTCGGTTCGCTGGCCGACGGTGCCCGGTGAGCTGGAGCGGCCGTGGGAGGTCTCGGGTTGCAACCTCGGGTTCCGCAACGGCGTCGCCCCTCTCCAGTTCGACGATGAGCAGCCCGGCGCTGACCGGGGCCACCGTCGGTGTGGGGCGGCGGCGCTCGCCACCCGGCTGTGGGCGGCGGGCCGCTTCGTACAAGCCGTGCCCGACGCGGTTGTTCACCTCGATGTCGCGCCCGCCGACCTCACCTGGCGGGCGGTGTGCGCGCGGGCCTGGTGGAGGGGCGCGGTGCTCGCCCGGCTCGCCCACGAAGTGCCCGAAGCCCCCATTCCCGGCCGCCTGTGCCACCTGCCGGGCGGTGACCCGGTGCGCTGGGTCTTCACGCGCAGCGGGCGTCTGGCGGGAGCAGCGTGCCTGGCCGGCAGCGCGGGCCGCCGGATCGAGCGCCTTCGCCTGACCGGGACGCCCCGCCGGACGCGCCGGACGGTGGTGTCCTCCCATGGCTGACCTGGTGACCCATCCCCGTCTCGTTGTTCCCCGGCCCCATGGTGTGGCCGCTGAAGGAGAAACCGCCCGCATGCCGCCCCGTTCATGGCCCTGTCCGCGTCTGGATGTTCTGTCCGTGGTGTTTCGTCTGCACAGCGAAGGGCTCGCGGCGCGCACGCTCAACGGCCCGGTGCCCACGGACGGCGAGATGCAGAGCCTGCTGCGCTGGGAGCAGCGCAGCACGCGGGAGCTGAGGCAGGTCTTCGACGTCCACGGTTGGCCCGGGGTGCGCCTGGTGGGCGACATCGGCGCCGAGGCGGCGTGGTGGATCGTGCTGCTGTGCGACCGCTACCTGCCGTTCCAGCATGAGGCGCAGGGCCTGCTGGAGGAAGCCGTCGAAGCGGGTGATGCGCCGGCTCGGCACGCCGCCTATCTCGGGGACCGGCTGTTGATGCATGCGGGCGAGCCGCAGACGCACGGAACCCAGTGGGTGCTGCACGACGACGGCTCGATCAGCCTCTACACGGTGGCCGATCCGTCCGGGTTGGCCGAGCGGCGCCGCGCTGTCGGCTTGCCCGAGGCCGGCACGGACCGCGACGTGCGTCTGCTCTCCCTCACCCGGCGCCCCCGCCTCGAATCCCAGCCCCAGAACCGTACGCCCCACCCGTGAAGGAAATTTGACGTGAATGCCCCTGTTGTGAATTTACGGCCCGCGCCGTCCGCCGCCCCTGAAGGAACGGCTGGCGGAGGGACGTCGCACGCCAGCCTGGAGGGCCAGCTACTCACGGACGCGTGCGGTGCCCGCCCGCAAGCCGTGCCCCTGCTCGATGACGGCGTGCGCCTGGTGACGTTCAACATCCGCACCGGTGGCATCGACGGCGAGGGTGACGAGCGCCGTCGGCAGGCCCAGATCGAGTTCCTGTCGGCTCTGGCGCCCGACGTGCTGGCGTTGCAGGAGCTGCGCGGCTGGGAGCAGGGTGACTGGCGGCGGTTGTGGGAGCTCGCGGCCGCGCTCGGGATGGTGCCGCTGCCGCCGGTGCTGTCGCGCAGTGGTCGCGGGAACCACCTGGCGTTGCTGGTCAGGCCGTCGACCGTGCGTGTGTTGGGCCACGACGTCGACGCCGACCGCGGGAGTTTCTATCACGGCCTGGGCCGGGCCCGGCTGCTGCTGCGGGGCGAGCTGGAGATCATCGCACTGTTCACGCACCTGTGTTTCCTCGGTGGTGCGGAGCGTCTGGCCGAGGCCGGGTGGCTGACCGGCTACGCCGACACCTACGAGGGCGTGGAGCAGCGCGCGGTGCTGCTCGGTGATCTGAACACGATCGGTGTCGGCGACCGGGAGCCGAACTGGGAGCGGATCCCGGCGAACCTGCGCTCGCGGCACTGCCAGCTCACGCTGAACGGGCGGTTCGGGGCCACTGACCGGCGCGCGATCCAGTTGCTGAGCGGAGCCGGGTGGCGGGACCCCTTCGATCTGCTCGGCCGGGAGCCGCACCGCACCGCCGGCTACTGGTCGCCGGACGAGCTCTTGGATCACCGCAGCGACTTCGTCCTGGTCAACCAGCACCTCACCGGGCACGTCGTCGAAGCCGTCGTCCACGACACGCCCCTGACCCGGCGGCTGTCGGACCACCTTCCGGTCGAGGTCCGGCTGAGCGCGCGGCCGGTCAGCCGGTGACCGCGCGGGCCGCATCCAGCAGGGGCCCCGCTCCGTGGCGCAGAAGGTTCTCGGCGACGGTGCGCCCCAGGGGCTCCGGGTCGGTGGCCGGGCCGGTGGCGGTGACGGCGACCTCGCGGGTGCCGTCCAGGGCGGTGACCCGGGCCGTCAGGGACAGGCTGCCGTCGCTGCGGATACGGGTGTACGCCCCGAGGGGCAGGTCGCAGCCGGAGCGCAGGGCGGTGAGTACGGCCCTCTCAGCGCGCACCTGGGTGTCGGCCTGGTGGTCGCCGAGGTCGGCGAGGAGGTCGCGGAGCATCGCGTGGTCGGCGCGGATCTGGATGCCGAGCGCGCCCTGGGCGGGCGACGGGGTGAACGGCTCGACGGGCAGCAGCTCCGCGATGTCCTCGGCGCGGCCGAGGCGGTGCAGGCCGGCGGCGGCCAGGACCACGGCGTCGAGACCGCCCGCCTTGGCTTTGGCCAGGCGCGGGGGGACGTTGCCGCGGATGGGGACGAGGCGCAGGTCGGGCCGGGCCGCGAGGAGCTGGGCGATGCGGCGCGGCGCGCTGGTGCCCACGCGGGCACCCGCCGGGAGGCCGTCGAGGGTGCTGCCGCACAGGGCGTCGCGCGCGTCCTCGCGGCCGGGCGGCGGCAGCAGCGCCAGGCCCGGGGTGGGGGTGGCGGGCAGGTCCTTGAACGAGTGCACGACCAGGTCCACCTCCTTGGCCAGGAGCGCGGTTTCCTGCGCGCCTGCGAACGCCGCGCCGTTCGCTGCGCGGGAGACCTCGGTCAGGGAGGTGCGCCGGTCCTTGTCGGCGCTCTCGACCACTACCCGGTGCCGGAAGTCGATGTGGGGGAAGCGGCGGCGCAGCGGCGCCAGGTACTCGGCGACTTGGGCGCGCGCCAGGTGGCTCGCCCGGGACCCGACCGTGATCACGGCCATGACCATCAACTCCTTCTGCCGACAGCAGGGTTGGGCGCATCGTAGCCGTCCCGCATCACACCGCTTTCCGACGCTTTGTCGGTCTTGAATGTCTGGAGATCCCGCGTGCGCAAGCGCAGGCACATTCGTATCGGGGTGCAGGACGCACCCCTGGCCCTGGCCAAAGCCGAGCACGTCCGGGCCGCCCTGGAGAAACTACGGCCGCCCGCCACTGTCACCGTCGTCCCCATTTCCGTCGCCGCCCGCGCGCCCGGGATGGACGCGCCCGCCAACGCCGTCGAACAGGCGCTCTTGGAGGGTCGCTGTGATGTCGCGGTGCGGCATGTGAAGGACATGCCCGTTGTCCCGCTGGCCCGCCGAGGGACCGTGGTCGGTGCCTATCCGGTGCGCGGCGACGTTCGCGACGCGCTCGTGCATCCCGGCGGGCTGCCCCTCGACCGGCTCCTCCCCGGCACGACCATCGGCACGACCTCGGTACGGCGCGCCGCCTACCTGGCCCGCAGCCACCCGCACGTGACGGTGATGCCGGTCCTGGGGACCGTCGAGCAGCGTCTCAAGGCCCTGGAGGCCGGCGAGGTCGACGCCCTGGTGCTCGCGTCCCACGCCCTGGACCTGCTCGGCCAGCAGCACCGGGCCAGCGAGTGGCTTCCTGTGGAGCGTCTGTGCCCGCCCCTGGGGGCTGCCGCGACCGCCCTCCAATGCCGCAATGACGACGAGGAGACCATCGCGGTCGTCGGGCTGCCCGATGACGTCCGCACCCGTCGGGAGATCGACGCCGAGCGCATGCTGGCGTGCGTCCTGCGGGCCGGAGGGCACGCCCCTGCGGCCGGATTCTGCACCACCCTGCGCAACGGGCAGCTGTCCCTGCGTGGCGTCCTCTTCCACCCCGACGGCAGCCGGTTCGTCGCCTCCCACCAGCGCGGCAGCCACCCGATGGACCTCGGTACGGCCGTCGGCTTCGCCCTGCTCTCCAGCAGAGGCCACCACCTCATCGCCGCCCGAGCGGCCCACCAGTAACCGCCCTGCCGCCCGCCTCTCCCTGGCCCGCAGCTCAACCGAACGAGAGAGCCCCATCGTGTCCACGCACACCGTTCCACCCCACACCGGCCACGGCACCGAGGCTGCCGACGACGTGTTCGCGCCCCTGCACGGCCAGGTGGCCGAAGCCGAACTGGAGGCGCTGCGCGCCGCCCCGGTGCTCACGCCCCAGCAGCGCGTCGCGATCACGCTGGTCTCCCTCGGCGAGACCCACTGCCAGGCCGCGGCGATCATGGGTCTGAGCAAGTACGCCTTGGAATCCGCCCTGGACCGTGCGGACCGGGCCCTCCAATCGGGCGGTCACACCTCGGCCCTGCTGCACACCGCCTACCGGCACCCGCACTACCCCTCGCCGAGCGCGAACGAGCCCAGAGTGACCCCGCCGCCGAAGCTCGATACCGACGAGTGGCTCGTGCTCAACGCCCACGCCGGCGGCGTCACTCTGGGCCAGCTGGGCAGGTCCCGCGGCATCCGGCGACGGGACCTGACCATCGTCAACAGGAGCGTGCTCACCCGGCTGCAGGCCCGTAATGCGGCCCATGCCGTCCGGCGCGCCTGGGAGCTCGGGATCTACACACGCCAGGACTGCCCGGCCGCCCCGGAAGCCACGGGCGCCGCTCCCAGCCGGCCGGGCCCGGACGGCGATGGCGCGGAGGATTCCTGCCCGTCTGCAAACCCGGGTGGCAGTCCGGCCGGAATCGGCGGAGAGCGGGCCGCCCGGTGATCGTTCCCCGCAGCAACGCAAGTCCTGGATCGGGTGACAGGACACGGCAGGGTGAATCGCACGGGTGGCCTCGGGCGCCGTGCCCAGCAACGGCGGGCCCGTTGACGATGACTCGAATTCCCATGCGACGAAGCGCCCTTGGGAGGCCGTGACCACACCCATCCGGGGGCCGTTTTTCCGATCACTCGTCCGACCCGCTCGTCAACGAGGAGGCGTCATGCATCACCACCAGGAACGGTTCACAAATGCCACGGGGGTGCGTTTGCGAGTCGAACACCGCATGCGGCGGCCCGGCTCCGGCCGGGCCTCGACGACCACGGGGAGGCGGGCATGACACAGCCGCCGCGCTACCGGCTCGTGGTCGACGTGATGGTGCTGATGGTCCGCGACGACGGGCGGGTCCTGCTGCTCCGCCGGGCCGGACAGGTCTACGCCTCCGGGCTGCTGTGCCCGCCCGGCGGGCACCTGGAGGACGGCGAGACCGTCACCGCCGGCGCCCTGCGCGAGGTCGCCGAGGAAGTCGGGGTCGTGATCGCGCCTGCGGACCTGGAGTTCTGCCACGCCATCCACCACCGCAGCCCCGAAGGCGAGGGCCGCATGGGGATGGTCTTCACCACGCAGCACTGGACGGGTCAGCCGTCGATCCGCGAGCCGGAGAAGTGCTCGCAGCTGGTGTGGGCGGACCCCGCACGGCCGCCGGCGGACTGCGTGCCCTACACCGCCGCCGTCCTGCGCCGGTTCTGCGCCGGAGATCTGCTGTCCGTGCACGGCTGGCCGACGGGAGGAGCCGCGTGAAGACGACGAAACGGCAGCGGGCGGCCAGCCCGCCGAGTGAGGAGACCGAAGGGTCGCCGTCGGAGCAGTTGCTGTTCGGCGGGCCGCTGGTCTACGCGGCGAAGTGGGCGAACTACCGCAACGCCTACTTCGAGATGTCGCTGTGGGCCATGGCCCTGCGCCTGCCACGTCTCGTCGCGTTCACCGCGAAGCTGGCGTGGCGGGCCGACCGTCACGCCCTGTGGACGGTGGGCCTCGGGACGCTCGCCCGCGGGATCAGCCAGGCCGTCAGCCTGATCGCGGTCAACGCGATCCTGGCCGCCGTACTCGCCACCGGGGAGATCGGGCACCGCGTGCAGTCCGCGGTCCCCGCCATGATCGGCGCGGCCGCCACCGGCGTCCTCGGCGCCCTGGCCAACGCCGCGGCCACCTCCGGCGCGGGGCGGCTGGAGCCGAAGGTCGAGCGGGTCGCCACCGAAATGTACCTGGCGCACGTGATCAAAGTGGAGCTCGCGGCCGTCGAGGACGCTGCCTTCCAGCGGCTGATGGACTCCGCGCAGTACGGCGCCCAGGCATCCCGGCGCATGGTCAACGCCTGCACCGGAGTGGTCGGCTCCCTGATCTCCTTCGTCTCCGCCGCCGGGGTCCTCACCGTCCTCCATCCCGCACTGCTGCCCCTGCTGCTGCTCATGACCGTGCCCCGCTCCTGGGCCTCCCTGCAGAACTCCCGCGCGAAATACGGCTCTTACCTCCGGTGGATGGAACACTCGCGGGCCGGGAGGCTGCTGAGCCAGACCCTGGTGCGCACCGGCCCGGCGCCGGAGATCCGCGTCCATAGCGTCGGCCCGTTCATCCTGGAGCACTTCCGGCAGATGTCGCAGGCCTCCGAGACCGAGCAGGCCCGCCTTGCGGCCGACGCCGCACGGGTCCGGCTGATCGCCTCCGCACTCACCGGCCTCGCCGCGCTCCTGACCTACGCGGCGCTCGCCGGGCTGCTCGTCACCGGAGTGATGGCCCTGTCGGTGGCGGGCACCGCCGTCCTGGCCGTGCGCACCGGCGGGCAAAGCCTGTCCACGCTCGTCCTCCAGGTCAACAACCTCTACGAGGAAGCCTGTTACGTCCAGGATCTGGAGCGGCTGTTCGTCGACGCGGAGAAGTGGGCGATCCCCGAGGGCGGCCGGCCGGTCCCCCGCGGGCTGTCGCTGATCCGCTTCGACAACGTCACCTTCACCTACCCGACCGACAACGACGACGAGCCGGAGCCTGAGCGGGAGGGGGCGGCAAAGGACGAGCCGGAGGTGGAGCGGCCCGCGCTGAAGGGGGTGAGCCTGGACATCCCGGTCGGGAAGATCGTCGCGCTCGTGGGTGAGAACGGCTCAGGCAAGACGACCGTCTCCAAGCTGCTGGCCGGGCTCTACCAGCCGGACAGCGGACGCATCCTGTGGGACGGCATCCCGGCCGGCGACCTCGACCGGGCACAGCTCTTCGCCCAATTCGCCGTCGTCGGCCAGGACTTCCACCGCTGGCCGTTCACATGCCGGATGAACGTCGCCATCGGCCGCCCCGACCGCCCCACGGACCAGCAGGAGCTGGAGCGCGCGGCCGTCTACGCAGGGGCGGACTCGGTGGTGAAGGAGCTGCCCCACGGCTGGGACACGCTGCTGAACAAGGGGTACCGGGGCGGTCACCAGATCTCCGGCGGCCAGTGGCAGAAGCTGGGCATCGCCCGAGCCCGCTACCGCGACGCCGAAATCCTCATCGTCGACGAACCCACCTCCGCCCTCGACGCGAAGGCGGAGCAGGACGTCTTCGAGCAGATCCGCCGTCTCGCCGACACCGGCCAGACGGTCGTGCTGATCACCCACCGCCTCGCCTCCGTCCGCTACGCCGACCTCATCCACGTCCTGGAGCACGGGGAGCTCCGCGAGTCCGGAACCTTCGAGGAACTGCTGTCCCCGAAGGCGGCCGGGATCTTCCGCGAGCTGTATGAGATGCAGGCCCGCCAGTACCAGGACGCCCCCGTGCCGGGACCACGCCAGCCAGCCGACGCGGAAGAAAGGAGCGACGCACAGTGAGCACGGCCCCGGCGGGGCGGAGCCTGTGGCGGCACGGGGACTTCGTGCGCTACTGGTCGGCGTGCGCGGTCGACATCGCGGGCAGCGGCGTCACCGGGGTCGCGCTGCCGCTGATCGCCGTCGTCTCCCTGCACGCCACCGTGTGGCAGGTGTCGCTGCTGTCATTCGCCGAGCGGCTGCCGCCCCTGCTGGTGGCTCTTCCCGCCGGGGCACTCGCCGACCGGCACCGCAAACGCCCCTTGATGATCGGCGCGGTCCTCGTGTGCGCCGCCGCGTTCACCGCCGTCCCGCTCGCTGACGCCGCCGGTCACCTGTCGCTGGAGCTGCTGTACGCGGTGGCGCTGGTGACCTCCGGGGCCAGCCTCCTCGGGTCCACCCCGCGGATCAGCTACTTGCCGTCCCTGCTGCCCGGCGAGCGGCTGCTGGAGGCGAACGCGAAGATCGGCGCCGTCTCCTCCCTGGCCGACAGTGCCGGGGCCCAGCTCGGCGGCGCCATCGTCACCGTCCTCGGCGCTGCCCGCGCCGTGTACTTCGACGTCGCCTCCTACCTGGCCTGCGCGTTCCTTCTCGGCAGCATCCGCACCCCCGAACCAGCGCCCGACCGCTCCGCACGGCAAGGGTCGCTGCGCACCGAGATCGCGGAAGGCGTGCGGTACGTGGTGCGTCACCCGACGATCCGGCCGCTGCTACTGACCGGCACCGCCTACACCGCGGTCTTCGCCTTCCTGACCACCTTGTGGGATGTGTACCTGCTGCGCGAACTGCACGGCACCGCGACCGTCCTGGGCATGCTGCTCAGCGTGGCGGCCCTCGGCGGAGTTGCAGGCGCCCTCGCCGTCCGCCGACTCGTGGACCGGTACGGTCCGGCCCGCGTCATGCTCACCGCCCTGGCTATCACGCCCTTCACCGAAGTACCGCTGCTGCTCGCCGCGCCCGGCCGCACCGGACAGGCCGCCATCGCCGCAGGCATGTTCATCCAGATGGCATGCTCCACCGCCCAGGGCTCCACCCAGCGCAGCATCCGCCAGGCCGTATGCGACCCCGGCATGCAGGGCCGCATGCTCGCCACCGGCCAATGGATCACCTACGGCACCCGCCCACTCGCCGCCCTCCTCGCCGGGGCCGCCGGCACCTGGCTCGGCCTGTGGACCACCCTCGCCCTGGGCACCGCCGCCCTGGCCTTGCCGTTCCTGGTACTTCTCGCGTCCTCGATCCGCACCCTGCACCACGTCCCCGGCGCCCCGCCCGCCCCTCGGCCGTCCCATCCGGAAGGAGAACCGGCGTGACGATCGAGAACCCGGCCACCTACTGGGGCGAGCTGTGGGCGTCGGGCCGCCAGTACAGCCCGCTCGGCGAAACCGAGACCACGTTCCTCGATCAGCACGCGGGCCCCGGCCGAGGGCGGCTCGCCCTCGACATCGGATGCGGCGACGGCGCACTGACCCGCCACCTCGCCGAGCTCGGCTTTCAGACCACCGGCCTGGACTGCACCCCGGTCGCCCCCGCCCTCGCCGAGCCGAGCGCCGGACCCGTGCAGTACTGCTGCGTGGACTTCGAGGCCCCACAGCAGCCGCCCTTGCCCCAGCGGGCCTACGCCTTGATCACCGCCCGTCTCGTCTTCGCGTTCATCAAGGACAAACCGGCCTTCCTGTCCCGGGTCCGCAGCCTCCTGACCTTCGGCGGCGTCTTCTGGGTGGTCACGCCCATAGCCGAACGGCTCCCTCCCGACCAGGCATCTATCGGAATTACCCGCGTGGAGGAGGAGTTGCTGACCAGTCTGTGGGCCTGGGTCCGCGCCACGGACGTGGGCAGCCTGCGCTGCTACGCCCTGCGGGCCTGGGGCGACGCCAGTACCGAGACAAAGGGATGTTGATGAGCGACACGGCCGCCGACGTGTGGAACGACTTCGGACGCTTCCATCTCGAGCGCGGGAGCACCCCGCCCGAGCCCGAGAAGATGAAGTGGGGGTTCTGGGACGGGGAGCCCGGCGACGAGGTCCTCGGGGACCTCGCCGGCCGCCGGGTACTCGACATCGGCAGCGGCACCGGCCGCTACGCCGTGCACCTGGCCCGCGCGTACGGTGCGGTCGTCGACGCGGTCGACGGCTCACCCACCCAGCACCAGCGGGCACTCGCCCGCTACGGCCAAGGCGAACCGGGCGTACGGTTCATCCTGGCCGACATCCTCGACCACCTCCAGCGGGAGGAGGACCCGTACGACGTCGCGTACGCACAGCACGCCCTCGGCTTCATCGACCCGCACCGGCTCCTTCCGGCTCTCGCCTCTCGTATCCGTCCCGGCGGGCGCCTGGTCGTCTCCGTGCTGCACACCAACCGTGACAGTCTCGGCCCGTCCTCGACCGTCAGCCCGCGCCCCGAGAACGTACGTCTGGGCGACGAGGCCATGCTGACCACCCCGATGTGGGTCCTCACCCCAGCCCTGTGGGAGGACCTGTTCGTCGAAGCCGGGTTCCTCGTCGAGAGCGTCACCCTGCTGCCGTCGCCCGTGGAGGGCGACCCTGTGGTCTGCCAGCTGATCACCGCGCGCCGGCAGCAGGCCGTCCCCCGGGCCCGGGTGGCCAGCCGGCCGCGCAGCGCGAACCCACCCATCGCCCAGACCGCTCTGGGGGTGTGCGTGATCGCCACCGACGCCGACGGTCGGGTCCTGCTGGGCCTGCACCGATCCGGGGTGTGGGAGTGCCCCGGCGGGAAAGTCGAACCCGGGGAGTCCATCGAGGAGACCGCGGTCCGTGAGCTGTACGAGGAGACCTCTCTGTCTACCTGCACGGAGGACGTGCAGGTGATCGCGCTGCTGCTAGACGAGGTCGGCGGCACGAACCGGGCGACCGCCATCGTTGTGGTCACCGTGTACGAGGGCGTCCCGGTAGCGGCGGAGCCGGAGCTGGTGAGCCGGTGGGAGTGGGCGAAGACTGACGCGCTGCCGGGACCGCTCTTCGTGCCCTCCGCTCAGGGACTTCGCGCGTGGCGGCCGGAGCTGCCCGTCGACCATCCGCCCGCTCACGTCTACCGGATCACTTCGGCGACCGCATAGCCAGCGACCGGCCGACCCGCCCGGGGTCGGTACGGATCGGCCGAGAGCCCTGAGTGGCAACTGCGAAGGCCCCCATGCGCGTGGGGGCCTTGGCGTACCTCTTGGAAGGTGCTTTCAGCGTAACAGTCGCAACGCGGCGCGCCGCTCCGTAGTCTCTCCGCCCGTGGGCAGCAGGCAGCCCCCCTACCCCAGGCCGGGCGCTCCCGCTGGCGAAGCGCCGAAGCAGTGGCTACGTGCAGGACCATCGCGTGGGCTGTTTGCGCTAATCGGGCTCTCAGCCGGAGGTCTATATTCTGGTACCTCTTTGAGACGGCTAGGAGTATCCGGTGGAGAGGAAGAAGCCCCTGCTGGCGGGGCGGCAGGAGTTCGCGCGGCTGTACGACGTGGCAGAGAACGCGTTGAACGCGAGGTGGGTCCCGCGGGGTCTGATCTCGTATGACGATGCCGTCGTCGTCTCGGGGAAGTACGTGTTCCCTGGGGGCGTCGCCGTGGGCTTCGCTCTGCCGGAGGGTTCGAACGGCCGGCAGCTGAATAAGGCGGCGCTGGCCGCGCTGGTGGAGGAGCAGGGCGCGACCTGGACGCCGGAGACGAAGGCCGAGCTGCCGAAGTTGATGGGCACACACGAGTACGCGGAGCTGTACGGCACCGTGCACTCTCGGGTCGCGGGGTACGTGAAGGCGAATTCGCCCCTGGTGGCGAAGCCGGACTATTACGTGTCTGGGTCGCCGGTCTGGTTGGTGGACGCGGTTCTCGCGTATGCCCCGACGGCGGCCGCCGCGTCGCGTACGGGGGTGTGGTCGATGCGCGGGGACGTGGCCGAGGCTCTGGAGTCCGGTACGTACGACGGGCCAGGTTCGGTGGTTCTGGCGCGAGGCAAGAAGGCGGCGCAGGCCGGCTGAGTCCCCGGGGGGAGCTGACTTGACCCCACCACAATAGATACTAGAATATTGCTTACGAGAGGGCGGCCGACGGCCGTCCGACCTCGTGTAGCAAAATATGTACCTGTTTCTCAGGAGGGGAGAGATGACGATGGAGCCGTTGCAGCTTGAGCTGCCCATCACGCCGCTGCGCCACCCCGACCCCGTGGGGAGCGAGGTCAGCATCCAGGAGCGATTCGAGGCGTTCCACGAGCTCAACCCGTGGATATGCGACCAGCTGGAGGCCCTGACGGCCGACTGCATCCACCACGGCAGTAAGCGCGTGGGCATCGGGATGCTCTTCGAGGTGCTGCGCTGGCAGTACGGACGCGCGACAGCGGGACAAGAGCCCTGGCGGCTCAACAACGACTTCCGCTCGCGCTACGTACGCCTCCTGCTCGAACGCCACCCTGAGTGGGCGACCGCGTTCGAGACCAGGCGCCTGCATCGCCCCTGAAATAGGTAACTGCCTATCGATACCTCTTGGAGATCTTCATGAGTCCGACGACCACCCCGAAGCTGCGCACCCGCAAACCGACCGGGATCATCCCCTGGCCGGTGATCCTCCTGGAAGGGGAAGAGAAGGCGGGCAAGTCCTTCGAGGCCGCCCGCTTCACCGGCTGCGAGAAGACCGGCCAGGCGTACTGGCTGGAGCTGGGCGAAGACTCGGCCGACGAGTACGTGAACGTTCCCGGCGCGGACTACGTGATCATCGAGCACGACGGGACTTACCGCGACATCCTCGGACAGCTGGAGGCAGTCCACGCCGAGGCGAAGCGCGCCGCCGCCGCCAAGGAGCCGCCCGTCGTGCTCGTCATCGACTCCGTCTCGCTGCTGTGGCGGATGCTCGTGAACTGGACCCAGGAACGTGGACGCCGGAGCAATTCGGGGCAGAACAAACTCAAGTTCGACCCGGACGCCGAGATCAAGCCCGGCATGAACTTGTGGAACGACGCGGTCGAACGATGGAACCGGGTGATGTACCTGGTCCGCACGATGCCCGCGATCGTGCTGGTGCTGGCCCGCGGCAAGGAGGTCACCGCCGTGGACGGCAACGGTGACCCCATCCCGAAGACGAAGACCTGGCGGGTCGAGGGCCACAAGCACCTTGCCTTCGACGCGAGCGTGTGGGTGCGGATGCTGCGCGGCGACGACCGTGCTTACGTGGTCGGCGCCCGGTCGCTGCACTTCCAGGTCCCGCGCGAGGGCAGGCCGATGCCCGTGGCGAACTTCTCGATCGAGCACCTGGTCTTCGATTTGCTGGGCTGCACCCCTCACACGCAGCCCCACCAGGCGCCCGAGCTGGCCGGTGATCTCACGCAGCCGTGGCTCCGGAAGATCGAGAAGACCGCCCAGAAGGACGGCGTTGAGGGCCTGCAGAAGCTCTGGCGGAAAGTCGGGGCTGCGAAGGAGGACCTGTCCCGGCATGAGATCGCCGTGATCCGGTCGGCGATCGAGCGGGCGGCGGCCGAGTTGCAGAACCCGCGCGAGATGGGCGACCCCATCGCCGACCCGACGAGCGAAGCGGCCAAGCTCCGGGCAGCTGCCGCCGCGCAGCAGGAGCAGCAGAGCGAGCCGGATCCGTTCGATGACGACCCGAACTGGATGTCCGCCGCCTGATCCCCCTTCTTCGCCGGGCCCACCTGCGCGGGCGGGCCCGGCGGTACCTCTTGGAGTTCTTTCCGTGACCGCAACAACTCTTACCCCGGGCGCTCCAGGATCGATCTGGACTGCCGCCACGGCTGTCGACGAGCGGCGGCCCCGCTCGCGCCAGACCCAGCTGGGCGCCTCGGACACCGTTTGTCAGCGCCGTGCCGGCTACGTCGTCCACCAGGTGCCGCGCACTGATACCCCCGATACCCGGGCCGCGATCTTGGGCACCTACATCCACGCCGGTCTGCTGGAGTCCGCGCGCACCGAGTTCGGTTGGCTGGTCGAGCGGGCGGTGCGCGACGGCCAGATCCGTGGCCACATCGACGTCGTACAGCTCGATGAGGCGACCGCCGCCCGGCTGCCGAAGCGGCACCGGCCGGTGGAGCCCGCCGAGGTCCTGACTGTCGAGGACGTGAAGACGAAGTCGCTGCGGGTGTGGGACCGGGTGCTGCGCTACGGCCCGACAGCCGCCGAGATGCGGCAAGTCCTTCTGTACGCGGACCTACTGAGGACCGTGGGGTTCGCGGACATCGCCGGGCAGAGGTACCTGCACCGCATCGGCCCGATCCCCGTGAAGCGCATCCGCTTCCGCTTCATATGCCGGGACACTGGCGAAGAGCACGTCGACGAAATCGACTTCGACCCATGGCTGGCGGACGAGGCTCGCTGGTGGGTGGACCGGGTCATGGAAGCCGACTCCCCGGAAGAGCTGACGCGTGACCATGACGGGCCGGGGCTGGAGACGAAGACGCTGTGCGACTACTGCCCATGGGTCTCGACGTGCTGGGCCGGAGCCGCCCCCGGTGTGCCAGCGCAGACGATCCTCGTACACGACGACGAGGACCGCGAAGCCGCGCTTGAGGAGTACGTGAAGGCCCGGGAGCGGGCCAGCGCAGCGAAGAAGCGGCAGGGTGTGCTGCGCGCGATGCTCGCCGCCTCCCCAGAAGGCGTGTACGGGGCGAACAGGCTTGCCTGGAAGGGCGGCAACGCGGTCGAGCAGACCGACGTCCAGGCGCTCATCGACAAGTTCGAGAACGCCGACCTGCCGGTGCCCATGGTCCCGGACGTGGACGCGATGGTGAAGACGGCCCGGCTGGCCGGCGTCGCCGTCCCGCTGCGCAAGGCCGCGGGCCAGAAGACCTCGCGCACCATCAGCGTCACGCGCGCACCCAAGGTCGCCTGACGCCCCCGACTTCTCGACCCCGCACGGGCCGTGCGGGGTCATCTCCCTGTTCCGCGCACTGCTCTTGGAGACACCCCCCGTGACCATTCTGCGCCGTCAGCTTTCCTCCGGCTTCGCCGTCCTGCCGACCGCGACGCTGGAGGACCCCCGCCTGTCCTTCCGGGCGCGGGGCATCTTGGCCTTCTTGATCGCCAAGCCGGACGACTGGGAGGCCCGCACCGACGCCATCGCCCGCGCGGGAAAGGAGGGCCGGGACGCTGTCCGGAAGGCCGTCCAGGAGCTGAAGGCCGCGGGCTACTACCGGGTGGTGGACGACCGCCGAGGGGACGGCACATTGCGCTGTTACACCGAGGTTTTCGACACGGCTCAGGAATGGGTGGCCGAGGAGTACCGCGAGAAGGAGGCACGCCGGCTCACCCGCAAGGCAGCCCGCCAGATAGAAGAGGAAAGGGAGAACGAGGTCACCGAAGACGGAATATCAGGCGTCGGTGAACCAGGCGCTGGCGAACCGGTCGCCGGTAAATCAGGCGTGATTACTAAGACCCAGACCAAAATCCCCCCTACCCCCGCCGCTGACGCAGCAGGGGAGCCCGCTGCCGCTGGTGTCGAACCGATGCCGTCGAACGGTGAGGGGGGCGAGCCGCCTGCCGATGCTGGCCCTTCTGTCGCTGAAGTCCGCTCCTGCCGCACGCACCGGGATGGTCCAGGCCGGTCCTGCCGTGCGTGCGGAACGAGCCCGCGGGCGCGCGCCCAGCAGGAGAAGCAGGCAGAGAAGGAGCGGCGCCGGGTTCGGGAGCAGGAGGCGGATGCGCGGCTCCTGGCCGAGGTGCAGCGCGACGGGACCATGTCGGAGAGCACACGGGAGACGTGGGTGCGCATGAGGGAACTGGTGAGACAGCAACGGCTGGAAGTACCTGAGGGCGGCAACGGCAAAGCGCGTTCGTCCCTCGGGCGTTAAATATGTAGCTGCCTCACATGGCAAGATTTGCCCATCACTACGAGAGGTACTAAAATATTGCCATCAGGCAAGGAGGGCAACCCGCTCTACGGCCACCCTGACATGGGCGGTCCGTGCCGACACTCCCTCCGGATGCGCGCCGGACAAGCTCGCTGCAACTTGACTTAAATATGTAGCTGTCTATAGAAGAGGTTAATGTGATGCCGAATGCTGCTGACGCCGTGGCCGCGATCCGCGCCGAGTACGGGCCGGACGAGCACCAGGCCGTCGAGATCTACGGAGACGTGATCGACGCCCTCGAAAGGACGGGGTTCCCCGCCTACGTCGAGACGCGCGGCGGCCTCGCGATCTGCGCGCTCACGCCGGACGGCTCGCTTCTGACGGTCGCGAGCGAGGACGCCCTTCCTTGGGATCGCGACAAGCTGGCCGGGTGGCACCTCGCCCACGCGGCGGAAGACGAGCCGGGGACAGTGTGGCGCTGCATCGTGCACGACGCCGTGGCAGCCGACCGCAGCGCCGGAGCCGAAGAAGGGATCGAGGCGGTGGTCGCCGCCGCCGTCGCCCACCTCAAGGCCTGCCCCCACCGGTCGACGGAACCCGAGGGGCGCCCCGGGGAGTCCGCAGTCGGCGACGAGGCGTCAGCCCTCGCGCATGGCGTGCGCTGCACGGGCTGCGGCAGCCCCCAGGTCGCCTTCACGGTCCGCGGATGGGCCAACTGCCGTGCGTGTGGCCTGGGCCAGGAGTCCGGTGCCGCCATGCTCTGTCACGACTGGTGCGAAGAGTGCGAGGCGGCGGCGCTGTGACGGACGACGACTTCGTGATGGCGGTGCGCGGCCTCTTCGATGATCCCGCCGCCCTGCTGGACGCGCTTGGCCGCGAAGGCACCAAAGGGCTCGCGGACTGGGGTACGGGGCTGTTCGCCCGGCACGACGGCCAGCTGTCCTTCCGGAGGCTGGCCGGCGAGCCGGACGCGGGGGCCACGGCCTGGTGGAGACCGGCCTCGGGCGGCTTCAGGTACGAGATCGGTGTCACTCCGCGGCCGCGCGCCCTCGATGTGTCATGGGGTGAGGTGTCCGCCTACCTGGCCAGCCGTGCGACGCCTGTGCGCTATGCGCGACTGTGCTCGGCCGTCACGGCTGTGCGGGAGCACGACCGCGCGTACGTCCCGTCGTTCGCGCCGTTCCGCACTCCCGAGGCATGGGCGGAGGCCTTCTCTCGCCCGTGGTCCAGGAGGGCTAGCGAACTTCAGCTCACCGCCGCATGCGCCCGTGACGCGATCGTCCCCGCCGCCATTTCACACCCCGCGCTCTTCTAGCCGCCTGAACCAAGAAAGCCAGCCTCGTGATCACCTCGACCGCGTCCGCCTTGTGGACCGACAACGCCCCGTGTGCCGGTATCGCCGACTACGTGCCCGACGAATCTCTTTTGCGAGGCTCGAAGGAGAAGCTTATGGACTCCTGCGCACCGCTGATGCAGAAGTGCGCGGACGCCTGCCCTTACGTGAAGGAATGCTTCGAGCGCGTGCGGCCGAGGGAGAATTTTGATGGCGTGTGTGCAGGGCACTTGTGGATCAACGGCAGACTGATCGCGAAAGCCGACTCAGCCCCTGATGTGCCCAAGCTTCCGTCGCTGGCCGGAGTTTGCGGAGAGGTGACGGGTCGCCGCCGGCATGAAACGTTGAATGAGCCGCTGTGCGGAAAATGCCGGGACTCCCAGCTGCGCGCGAGTTCGCGGCAGGCAGGGCGTGCCAACATCCGAAAGCGGCCTGAGCGCGCGGACCAACTCGCCGCCGCCTGACCCTTAACAGCTACCTGACCTGCGGAAATTCTTTGACCCCCCACCCGAAAGGTACTAAAATATTGCCAAGGGGATGGGATTCCAGCTCATATCGCTACCCAAAATCACAGCACCACGGAGGCATCAATGGACGAGCGGATCACCGAACAGTCGACCAGTTTCCTTCAATGGCACCGGGACGGCAGCCTATTCGCGGTGGCCCAGTTCCCCGCCGGAACCCCGTGTACGCACATTGCCGACTGGCAGCAGAAGGTCATCGCAAACGGGGGAGCAACAACGGAGGTACACGAACTTAACCCCATGTTCCTCCAGGCCCTGGAGGAACATAAGGCCGCCTTCCGTCAACGCATGAAGGACGCAAGGGCGACAAACGGCTGAAGACCCCGCCGGAGGCGGCAGAGTACGCCATCTCTGCCCCCCAGCGACAGCAACGCACCTCCCACCGAAATCACAAAGGAGATCCCCCGTGATCTACAAAATGACTGAAGGCGACATCTCTTGGATGGCAATGGCGTACGAAATCCCCGAGCGCGTCGCCGAACATGCAATCCTCATGCACGGCGAGGTCGAGCAGATCATCTGGCGCGCATACGCCGACCGCTATGACAAGGACGGGAACGACGTACAGGCAATGGAGATGTGGCAACGCCACCTCGGCCCCCAGGATTTCCGGGACTTGGAAGAAATCACCGTCGGCATGGCGGCCAAGCTGTGCCTGGAAGGCTGCCGCCGCCCCGGCCACGGACAGCACAAGCGCCGCCAACCGCGCCGCCCCCGCGTGCTGACCACCGGCCGCCAGCGCGTCACCATCCGCTAATCACCGCACCCATGGTCCGCCCCGTCGGGGGCGGGCTGGGGAGCAGCCTCCCACCGCGAGGATCCTCCGTGCTCACCCGCCATTTGTCGCCCCCGGAGGTCGCCGACATCATCGACGACCTCAAGCTCACCCCTCAGCAGGCCCGGCAGGCCAATGCGTCCGTTCTGCACATCGTTTACCGCGCGTGGCAGCACCGCGGCGGCCCCCAGGAAGGTCGCTCCTTCGAGGAGTTCGCCGACAGGGTCCCGAAGTGCCACTGGCCGCTGATGTTCGAGGTGTGCGCCCTCGGGCACCTTGGCCGCCGCCGCGAAGCCCGCGTCCTGGCGCAGGCCGCACAGGTTCTCGAGGATGCCCGCAGCGCCGGCGCCCGCCCCAGCGAAGACCTCCCCTTTGCCGCGGCCGCCTGAACCCGCAGGCTCCCCGAGAGCACCGCGAGCCCCTCCTCCTCCGCACGCCACACGGTCAACATTCACTCCAAGACGCATGGAAGACACATGAGTTCATCGAAGTACCCCCTTGGCAGTCGCGTCTTTTTGCGGCAGGCCAACGGCCAGCCCGTTGCCGACGGCGACGGCACGCCCGCGCGGTTCCGGATCACCGCCATCGACAGAGTGCCGCGCAGCGCCATCTGGTACCGCCTGGCCAGCAAGAACCGGACGTTGCAGAAGGTGTTCGGCGGCTGGCACACGTCCGACCGGCTCACCCCGGCGACACCGGCGATACCCAAGCTGGCGACGCAGGCGCCGCTGCGCGTCCGGCGCAGGGTCGGCCTGTTCATCGGTATGGACGGCGCCGTGGAGGAGCTGCATCTGCCGCACGACTACGTCGGCCAGCAGCGGCTCTTCTACAAGATCACGGGCACGATGGTCCGTTCCCCGATACCGGCCGGCGACCGGGCTTTCTGCGTGGCCGGGAGGAACACGGGGCTCCTGTCGTACAACCCGTACGCCACGCGGGTCCTGGACGCACTGGAGGGCAACACCGAGCACCGCGTCTACGGCAGCGCCGTCTTCGTCGGGCCGCTCTGCCGGGGCGACGCTTGGGGCGGCCTGCCCAGCGACATCGCGGCAACGATCCGGGCCCAGGCCGCAGGCCGTCAGCGACCTCGCCGCTGACGCGGGCGGTCGCCCGCAGGGTTCTGCGCGCCGCCGGGCGCCACGGTCCGGCACGCTGCGGGCGGGCCCTGGGAGTCACCTTCGGATTCATCGGCACCCCCTCCCTGACCTGGGGGAATGGAGTTGACACCCCCCTGTAAGGTACTAGAATATTGGTATGAGTTGAGGGAAAGCCCTCACTAAGAAGAAAGGGCCCACATGAGTCGCGACCAGGTTCTCGCCAGCCGCCGCTGGAAGATCAGCTACAGCTACGACTGCACCTGCGACCCGCGCTGCTACTGGGCGAAGGGCGGCCGCCACTCGCAGACGACGTTCCTCAACAAGGGCGAGCAGGAGCTGGGGGCGGAAGCCGCAGCCGAGATCACGGCGCGCGCCTACAGGCACGTCAACGTCGCGGACGTCGAGGTCTGGCAGGAATCCCCCGAAGAGCGCGACACCCGCCTGAAGTGGATGCGTAAGGCCGAGGCCGATGAGCGGCGCGGCATCCACTGGAACATGGGCGGCGCGAACTAGCCGCTCCCCTCCGGGGCCCGGCCGGTCATGCCGGGCCGGGCCCCGCTCCACGGCGCCTCCGGCGCTCACCGAGCGGCTCTTGCCGCGCCGCCCTCCGGCCACGGCGGTCTCTCCCCCTACATCCTCTGCACCGAACGGAGCTTCACCATGCCCTCGTACAAGCCGCTCGACCGCGTCAGCATCGTGTACTGGTCGACCATAAACGGCACAGCCCTGGCCCTGGGCCAACTCGTCGAAAAGGTCGAACCACACGAGCGCCACGGCCAGCGCGTGTGGGTCTCGATGCCCTACGACGCCGCCGAGCCCCAGGCTTTCTACTACGCCGACTCCAGCCGCATCGAGCACATGGAAGCCGACCCGATCAGCCGGCAGACCCCCGCCTTCCTCTACATCAACCTCATGTGGTTCCTGAAGGTCGCCGCGAACGGTTCCACGGGCCCACGCCTCATCAACGGCCAGCGCGTCAAGGTCCCGTACACGAGCCGGGAACGGGCCGACGCCGCCGCTCGCGCCGCCCTGTACATCAACGCGCTGCGCCAGGCCAACCCGCACCTCTTCGCCCGCTGGGAGGCCAGCGAAATCGAAGACGCCCGCCCCTAAATCATCCTCTCGCCCCGCTGTCTCGGCGGCGGGGCGCCCTGGAAGGACCCACCCCGTGTTCGACTCCCACTGGCGCGTCACCCTCCGGTACGGCAACCGCCTCTGGACGTACTCGTTCCCCCTGTCCCTCGTGACCTTCCGCCGGTCCGACGCTGAACTGCGGGCGCGCATACTGCTCAGCAACAGCGCCCCGGAGTTCGCCTCCCTGCCTCGGGAAGCGGTCCGCTGCCTGAGCGTCCGGTGCATGCAGGACGTGTTTTGCCGCGACCGGGCTGTCGCCTGGGCCGCGCTCAACGAATGCGGCGCCATCCGCGACCAGTACACCCGGCGTCTCCTGGACCCCGGAGACACACCGCGCGACGACGCCTGGCGCAGCGAACTCCGAGACGTCCACCAGTCCTACCGCGACCGCGTCATCGGCCACGGCCGCACCCGCGAAGAGATCCTCATGGGCCTCCCGGCCGGCTTGGACCCGCGCCTCTACACGTCCGACGGCGCCGTCCGTTGGAGCGACGTGTTCGCCGACATCGCGAAGGCCGCGATGACCGAGTGGCGGTTCACGCCCTACGGCGTGCTGTGGATCGACAACGGCTGAACCCATGCGCACTTCCCGTCACCCCGACGAGCGGCCGGAGGATTCACCGGCCGCCCCCGACGCCCCGTTCGGATACGGGCGCTCCGAGCACTCCGGTCCCATCGTGCACATCCTCGCCGAGGACTGGCGGTACTCCCGGTGGCCCGGCAACCCCGACTCCCTCTGGGCCGAACACCGCGAGCCCGAGCACGTCATGTCAGCGCAGGCCCTGTGTGGGCGCGCCGTGCAGTGGAAGGCCGAGCCGCCCTCGGTCCCTCACCTGATGTGCCGCATCTGCCTCATGCCCGCCGACCAGCGCGCCCTGCAGCACACCCGTCTCCACCCCGTTCTTGTTTCAGACGAAAGCCCCCGATGAGCACCGCGACAGACACCCTGATCCCTACTAATCACCTGTTCAACGGCGGATGCGGCGACATGGTCGGCTTCGCCAACGCGGGCTTCGGGCCTCGGTTCGCCGCCAACCACGCCCCGCCGGCCATCGCGACGGCGAAGGCGAACTTCCCCGGCATCCGGACCCACCTGGAGAACATCAACGGCCTGGACATGCGGCGCCTGCCCCGCGCCCGAGTGCTCGTGGGTTCGCCGATATGCACAGAAAGCAGCCCCAGTGGCGGGCATGCGACCCCGAAGGTCCAGCTGTCCCTGGACGACGCCGTCGACGACAACGAGACCGACGAGGATTCGGAGGAGAGCAAGAAATTGACGCCCGCGGCCTGGTCCCGCACCCGGGCCACCGCCTGGGATTTCGTGCGCGCCGCCGAGGTCGCGATGGTCACCGGCCGCCCGTACGACGTGATCGCGGGCGAGAACGTGCCGGGCTTCGGTACCCGGTGGCCGCTGTTCAGCGCCTGGATCAGGGCGTTCCACGACCTCACCTACATGCCGTTCCTCGCCTCCGTCGACGCCGCGCATCTGGACGCCGGCGACCTCGGCCAAGCCCCCCAGCATCGCCACCGGCTGCTGTACGTCTTCGTCCGCAAGGGCCTTCCGGCGCCGGACCTTCGCCCCCGCCCGCTGTCCTCCTGCCCGCACTGCGACCTCGTGCGCGGTGTGCAGCGGTGGGAGACGCAAAGCCGACGCCGCGTCGGCACCTACGGCACCTCGTACATCTACGTGTGCCCGAACCGCAGGTGCGGGCACCGGGAGGTCAAGCCGGTCCTCCGCCCGATCCGGGACAGCATCGACTGGAGCCTCCCGACCCGCAGGATCAGCGCGGGCAAGCCCGGCAAGGTCTTCCGCCCGTACGCCCCGGAGACCGTCCGCAAGGTCGACCTCGGCCGGGCCCGCTTCGGCGGCGAACCGTTCATCGCGATCCTGCGCAACCACTGCGTCGCCCAGTCCCTGGACGAGCCGATCGGCACCGTCACGGCCGCGGGCACCCATCACATGCTGGTGATCCCCGGGGACTCGCTCGGCGACTGCCGGGTGCGCATGCTCAGCGTGCGGGAGCGAGCCCGCGCCCAGACCTTCCCCGACAGCCACTACTTCCAGGGCAACGCAACCGAACAGACCCGCCTCGTCGGCAACGCCGTGCCCCCGGCCGTCGGCAGCTGGCTCGCCCGGCGGATCGCCGCAGTCCTGTAACCCCGCCGGCCGGACGACGGCCGCCCTCTTCACGGAGACACTTTCGATGACAACTCTTCCCCCGAACACGCCCGAGCCCGAGGACACCGCGCTGCGCGCAGCCACCGAGGTCGCGACCCTGCGGGTCCGCAAGCAGCTGCCGATGGCCGCCCTGCTCCTCGGCGACGGCCAGCACTTCGTCCAGTCCGAGTGGAGCAACTTCAACGAGCCCGAGCCCCCTCTGCGGACGTGGCCCCGCCGGGATGCCCTGCTGGAGCTGGCGACGGTCCTTGCCAACGGCCAGCCCGTGCACAAGCGCGGCCTGCTCGTGTCCTACCGAGGCGGCCCGTTCTGGGCACCGCGCAGGATCGAATGGGCCCCGAAGTCCTCCAACCCGACGGTGGGTCACTTCCCCCGGCGGGGCAGCATCGGCCCGATCACCCGGGCGGCGCTGCGCGTCCTCCTCGACGCCGGGCTCACCCCTGCGCAGTGGGGAGTGGAGGTGGAGCCGGACAGATACGCGGTGGAGCAGCACGGCTTCGCGATCGGCGGGGAATCAACGTACCGGTGGGGCAGCATCGACATCGACTTCGTCGGGCTGGCCATGGCCGAGCAGCACGCCGTGGTGCCGGGAGTGCTGATGGCCGCCGGCTGGTCGGTGACGAGCGACGGCCCGGAGAACTTCGACGCGTGGATAGCCGTTCCGCCCGGGCAGCAAGGCGTGCCGGGGGTGGTGGTTCAGGCCCGCGCTGAGCTGCTGCACCGGGGCCTGTGGGAGCCGATTGATCACCTCATGGGGTTCAAGGTGTCCGCGGGCAAGGAGGAGGACCAGGTCCTGGTCGAGCTCGCCTTCGCCGACGGGCGAGGGCTGATCGACGACTGCACGTTCAACGAGGCGCAGGTGCGCCGGAGCGTCATGGCTGACCTGCTGCATCGCTACGCGGTGGCTTTGGGGTCGGCCGGCTGGACGAAGCTCGACAGCGGTTCCAGCTACGCGGTCTTCCGGGCGCCGTCGCTGGAGTAGGTCCGGGCCCCGGGACGATCGTCGAGCCTGGGGGCGCTGCCGGACTTGATCCTCGACCGAGGCCACTGATGTTCACACCAGCCCAAGTCTTGTGACCATGGGGGGTGTTGACGATTACGCAGAGTTGACACCCCCCGCAAAGGTACTAGAATATTGGTAACGAAGGAGGGGGAACCCCCCACCTGCAAACCCTGATCGAAAAGAGCACCCGCCATGACTGACGCCACCGACACCGCCAGCCAGACCCTGACCGTCCGCATCACCGGCCGCAGCCTGAAGGCAGCCCTCCGCGTCGGCCCCGCCGAGATCCACACCTTCGACATCGTCGCGGTCAACCAGGTTGACGGCGCAGTCTGGTTCACCCTGGACGGCCCCGACGGCGCGCCCCTCGACGGGCAGACCGCCGACGCCCTCGGTATGGGCTTCTAACCCGTCATACCCACCGGCCGCACCTGGCCCGTGCTCATGCGGGTACGGGGGTAGGGGCGCAGTCGACTGCGCCCCTACCGCCCGCGCCAGCCCCGGCCGCCGCAACACGGCGGACCAAGGCCTCACGCAGGCAGCCCCATCCGCGCCCGATCCCCTACCCACCCCGCGACCCACGGGGCGGGGCGAAGCGCGCCCACCACCCACCACGGAGAGTGACGCGAGAATGACTCAACTCGATCTGTTCGCCAGCATCGACACCCCCGACGAGCTGCCCCGCCCCAAGGCGGCAGCGAAGATCCCCGCCACGTTCACTAACTCCAAGCCGGCCACCGCGCCCTCGACCCCGGCCGCCAAGCCCGCTGCCGCCCCCGCGCCCGCCGCTTCGGTCCGCTCCCTGCGTCCCCGCCTGCCGAAGAACCCCCACGAGACGGCCATGCGGCTCGGCGAGGCCGTTTCCTCCACCTGGCACACACAGCAAGGCGGCACCGCCAT
Organism: Streptomyces sp. NPDC025618; assembly: GCF_055558795.1. NCBI lineage: Bacteria > Bacillati > Actinomycetota > Actinomycetes > Kitasatosporales > Streptomycetaceae > Streptomyces > Streptomyces sp. NPDC025618. The sequence goes on from NZ_JBVHLW010000002.1 coordinate 139,564, forward strand.
CGAGGTACCCATCGGCATCGTCGCCGCCCTCGCCCTCATCCGCCCCAAGGCCCCCAAAGGCCCGGACCTCGCCCGACAGATCCTCAGCCAGGACGACGACGAGCTGATCAAGATGTACCGCCAGATATGGGCCGGGCACTGGATGCAGCGCCCCGACCTCATCGACCGCGCCCGCATCCTCCACGAGTGGCTCAACGACGACGAACACAACAAACACCGCCTGTACGTCACCCGGGCCGTCACCAAGGCCGCGCTGCGGAACGGGATCTTCGACCTGACCGGTCACGACGACCCCTACTTCCGGGCCGCAACCGACGTGCTGTCACCCGTCATGGCCCTCACCCGCTCTGACGGCGCACAGAAGGGGCTGGGCGAGTACCACACCCCCGCCCCCGTGGCCGAGGCGATGGGCCACATCCTCATGGCGGGCTTCGCCATGAGGGAACCGCGTCCGGGAGAGCACATCCATGACCCGGCGTGCGGCAGTGGCGGCCTCCTGCGTGCAGCCGCGCAGGGCATGCGCGAACGCGGACTTGATCCGGCTTCCGTGCGCTGGTCGGGCGTCGACATCGACCAGATCGCCGCCGCCTGTACAGCCGTCAACGCGATCATCTGGGGGCTCGGCCCCCGTGTGACCGTCGCCTGTGCCGACATCCTCGTCCACCCTGACGCCGTAGAGCAGGCCGCAAAGGAAGCGCGCGCCATCATCGAGCACCGCGACCAGCTCTTCGGCCGAGCCGCCGTGATCGGCGCAGTGCGCAAGGCCCAGCGCCTCCTCGACCAGGTGGTGGCGGCCGCGTGAGGGTCATCAGCTACGGCGGCGGCGTGCAGTCCACCGCCCTCCTCGTCCTGGCCGCCCAGCGCGAAATCCCCTACCGCACTTTCCTGTTCGCGAACACGGGCGACGACAGCGAAGATCCCCGCACCCTCAACTACGTCCGCCACATCGCATCTGGCTACGCGACCAAGCGCGGCATCGACCTGCACATCCTGGACCGGCGCACCCGCTACGGCGAGTTGGAGACGCTGTGGGGCCGCATGATGCGCCGCGACTCCCGCGCCCTTCCCATACCCGTCCGGATGAGCAACGGCAAACCCGGCAAACGCAGTTGCACCACGGACTTCAAGGTCAAGGTCATCGGCAAGTGGCTGAAGTTCCACGGCGCGAGCGTCGAGAACCCCGCGGACGTCGGCATCGGCATCAGCCTCGACGAGATCAGCCGGGCCACCAACCGCCGCAACGAACCGTACGAGCGCATCCACTACCCGCTGCTCGACCTCGGGCTCCGCCGCACCGACTGCATCGAGATCATCCGCAAGGCCGGGCTGCTGCTCCCCAACAAATCCGCCTGCTTCTTCTGCCCCTTCAAGTCGTTGCACTCCTGGGCCAAGATGCACCGCGACCGCCCGCAGCTGTTCCGCCAGGCGTGCCACCTCGAAGACATCCTCAACATCCGGCGCCAACACGACCAGCGGGACCCCGTCTTCCTCACCAGCACGGGCCGCCCCCTGCGTGAAGCCATCACCCGCGCTCAGGACGAACTCCCCATCGACGTCGGCTGTGACTCCGGCTGGTGCATGACCTGACCGGTCGTCGACACGTCACCTACATCCCCCTTCTTTACCGAAAAGGACATCTTTGCCATGCCCGCAGCCACTGCCCTGCGCATCGCCGTCGACGGCACCCTGACCGAACTCGACCTCACCGAGTACCCGGGCCAGCAGGCCAAGGCCCTCGCCCGAGCCCTCCTCGACGCTCCCGAGGTCATCGCGTACATCCACCGTCCCGCGGGCTGCCTCGCGGTGATCGCTGGCCTGAACCGCGCGCGATCGCTCCCGAACTTTCACGCCGGCATCGCGCTGGAAGACCTCTCGACCGAATTCCACGACGCGATGGGAGCGGTCGTCTTCACCGGCTACCGCCACAACGGCGACCTCGTCGCGCTCCCGGACGACGTCTACAGCCTCATTCGCAACGTCTGCTCCCGCACCACCAACTGACCCATCACCGCCACGGGGCAGCGGTGGCCGCTGCCCCACCACACCGCCGAAAGGGCAACGCATGAACGTCAACTACAGCCGCAACGCCATCCGTGAACTCCTTGAAACCGTCGATCACCCGCTGCCGCGCTACGACATCATGCAGCGCCTCGTCTGGGCCGCCGGCGCGGACCCCACCGTCTACCGAACGATCAACGACATCCGCGACGCCAAGATCGCGGGCAACACCTTGGAGTTCTTCAACAACTTGGACGTCATGCGCACCGACGGCAATCTGGTCCTGCTGCGCACCACCGAATGGCGCCGCATCCTCGGCCTGCGCTTCAACCCGGAGCTCCGGATCAACGGCGGGGGCAGCTACCAGTACGCCACCCGCGCCCAGCACGAACGCTGGCAGGCCGAATCCAACCACCCGGCCCAGATCCTCGCGCAGATCCAGACCCGTCTCGATCCCGACGGTGTGCTGCCGCATGTCTCCGTGGCACGCAACGATCTCGCGGTCCTGCTCAAGCTGGCCGTGGAACGCATTCAGCTCCGCCCGTCGTCGGCCACCTCCTCCGGGCCGGAGCCACACAGCACCATGACGGCCGATCGCATCGCGGAGATCCGTTCCAAGGCCGCATCCGAGTTCCGCGACTGGGAGTGGGCCGACACCGTCATCGACGAACTCCTCGGCGAAGTCGAACGCCTCAGCTCCTTCAGCACGGGCAGCAGCTGACTCCACGGCCTCCGAACCCGTCCCCTTCACCCACGCCCCGCCGAACTCGGAGAAACCGTGCAGAACAGCGAACCAGCAACCACACCCTTCATCGTCACTGAACCCCTGCCCGACCCCCTGCCCGCAAGCAAGCTCCAGGTGGGCGACACCTTCGCCTTCCCCGAGGACCCGACCCCGCTCACCGTGCTCAACGCACGAGCCGACAGCCGCTTCACCGGGTTCCGGCTCCTCCACGTCGACGGCTCCGACCTGCCCTTGTGCATACGTGAGACGGAAGACGTCCGGCCGCTGCGCATGCCGCGGACCTTCCACCTGCCCTGCTTCCTGTGCGGCACCGAGACCCGTTCCGATCTCGACCTCGCCACCAACGGGGAACCGAAAATCCTCGTCTGCGCCCGGCACTGACCACCCCTGAACCGGCGGGGCCGTCACCCACAGCGGCCCCGCCCTCCACATCTGCTTCAAGGACACCAGATGACCGCGTGTGCAACAGAGCGCCGCGTAGCCACAAAGAGCTTCGTCTTCACCCTGTGCACCACAAACCGCACCACCTTCGGCATCACCATCAGCCACACCGGAGACGTCGTAGTCCGCGGCCCTCACGGCACCACCGACGAGCAAGCCATCGACCTCGTTTACCGGCGCCGGGAGTGGATCTACCGTCAGCTGAAACACTTCAAGGAGACCGCCCCCGACGGCCACGTCAAGGAGCTGATCGGCGGCACCACATTCGTTGTCCTCGGCCACGGACACCGGCTGCGCATCGTCAACGACGCCGACCAGGACCAGCCGCTCGTCCAACACCGGTGGAGCGAGAGAGGGCCGTGGCTCCACATGCGCAGCACCACGGCCCGCAACGCCGAGGCAGCCCGCGAAGAGCTGATCGGCTTCTACACCCGCACCGGCCAGGAGTGGCTGGACACCCACGCTCCGTCCATCACCCGGCAAACGACCACCCCCGACCTGCCGATGAAGATGTCCACGCGCATGCGCACGAACTGGGCCTACTTCCACCCGGACCGGGGGCTCACCCTCCACTGGGCCACCGCCCAGCTGTCCACGGTCTGCATCCGGGAACTGATCCACCGCACGCTCGGCCTGCACAGCGTCACGCACAACCACCTGTACGAGCGAGCCCTCCGTACCCTGTGGATCGGTGACCTCCGGCCGCACCGCGCCCTCGCCCCGACCACTCAGCCGTGCCGAGAGTGCAGCGCGGCCGTTAATACCCTCCACGCGGAGAACTGCTCCTCGGCCCTGTGCGCCCGCACCGGCCGCCAGCGGAGCGACTGCGGGCATTCGGACGCGGCCTGCAACACCGTCTGGAGCGGCCAGCACCCGCACCTCGCGGCGTGCATCGAGTACGGCTTCTTCTGCCGCGCAACCTCCGACGGGTACGAACCGTGCAACGCCCGCGCCCCCCGGGCCCTGCCGGACTACAACCGCGTGTACCGAGAATGCCGGTGGTCAGCCGCAGAGCAGCGCATGGTCCTCGACGCCTGACCGGCCGTCCGGATTCCCGTGTGGTGGAGCGTCGAAGCACCGGTCCACCACACGCGGCGGCGCTCCCGGCCGGCCACGGCTCAGGCTCCGAGCAGCTCCCACAGCGAGGCAGTCGACACCTTCGTGGAGCCGCCCAACGGCAGGGTCCGAACCGGGAACGTGCCCTCCTTGATCAGGCGGTAAGCCGTGGTCCGCCCGATGCCCAGGGCCCGTGCGGCGGTCACCACGCTGACCAACGGCGGCAGCGCCCGAAGCTCCTCCCACGACATCGCGGCACCCTCGTGCACGCCCTCAACGACAGAAGCAACAAATGTAGCCATAGGTGGTCAAACCAATCTCCCCGCGCCACCTGACCGAAAGAATACGGCCACAGGCGGAAAATCGCGCTCGATACCGAAGGATCAGGCAGGACCCGGCACACCTGGAACATGTGGGGAGTCCATGCCCGAGATCAGCTACTACCGGCGGTGCACCTGCCGAGCACCCAAGCTCGACGCCGACGGCAACCCGATCCTCAAAGCCGACGGGAAACCCCGTCTCAGGGAGCTCGGCGCAAGCTGCCCAGACCTCCCAAAGAAAAACCACGGGTCCTGGTACTTCTTCGTCGAGCTCGAACCCGACGCCAACAACCACCGCCGCCGCGTACGCCGAGGCGGCCATCGCACCAAGACCGACGCCGAGAAAGCGGCGGACAAGGTCGTCAAGGAAGCCGACCAGGGCGTCGACGTGCTCTCCAACGAGACCGTCGGCGAGTACCTGACCCGCTGGCTCAAGAGCAAACGACGCCTCGCCCGCACGACCGCCAACGGTTACAAGGCGCACATCGACCTCTACCTGATGCCCCATCTGGGCCGCTACCGCCTCCGCGATCTGCGCACCCATCACATCGACGCCATGTTCGATGCCATCCACAAGGAGAACGCCGAACGCCTCCTCCATCGCGCCCGCGTCGAAGAGGCCAAGCTCGAATGCGCAGCCAAGAAGCAGGCATGGGAAACCTGCATGCGCAGCACTCGCCCGGGTTCCGAGGTACGCCAGAAGGCCCGGCGCGCCTTCCTGGACGCCAACGACGCAGTGAAGGCCATCAGCAGGGACCTGCGGAAGATCACCAGCGCAGCCACCCAGCACTCAATCAACCGCACCCTCTCGTCCGCCCTCGGACATGCCGTCAAGCGACAGCTCATCAGCCGCAACTGGGCGGCCCTCGTCGAACTGCCGCCGGCCACCCGCCCCAAGGCCCTGGTGTGGAGCGACGAGCGCGTACAGCGGTGGCTCCAGACCGGCGAGCGACCCTCCCCGGTCATGGTCTGGACCCCCGAGCAGACCGGGCGCTTCCTCGACCTCATGGTGCCCGACCGGCTCTACCCGCTCTGGCACATCTTCGTCTTCCTGGGCCTGCGGCGCGGCGAGGCGTGTGCACTCACCTGGTCCGAGATCGACCTGGACAACGGCTGGCTGCGCGTCTCGGCACAGATAGTCGACGTCGCCTACCGCACGTACGCCGAAGCTCCGAAGGCGGACAGCGTCCGCTCCATCCGGCTCAGCGAGGAGGCCGTCGAGGTCCTGCGCGAGTGGCGAGCCGAGCAGGAGCGCGAGCGGGCCGCCATGGAGGCCGCGGGCGCCTGGGTCGAGACCGGGTTCGTCTTCACCCAGGAGAACGGCGAGGGCTTTCACCCGGACTGGCTCAGCCGACGCTTCAAGCGCCTGGTCGAGATCTACGAGCTGCCGCCGGTCCGCCTGCACGACCTGCGTCACGGCTCGGCCACCCTGGCTCTCGTCGGCGGCGCCGACATCAAGGTGGTCCAGGAGCGCCTGGGGCACTCCTCACGGCAGATCACCTCGGACACGTACACGAGCGTCGTTCCGCAGCTGATGCGCGCGGAGGCCGAGGCCACCGTCGCCGTCGTGCCCCGTGCAGCCAAGACCACAAAACCGGCGGCCCAGGAAATGACTCCGAAGGAGGCTGCGGCACCGGCTTCGTCCCCGCAGCCCGTCCCCGCAGAGCCCGTTCTGGCAGCTGCCTAGCCCTTCGTCCCCGCTTCGTCCCCGCAGGGCCCTGATCAGGGAAAACAGAAGGGCCGCCATGGTGTCCATGGCGGCCCTTCTACTGCTCCAGTGCAGGTCAGAACGTTTCTGCACTGCTACCGCGAAGTGGGGCGGGTGGGACTCGAACCCACGGCCGACGGATTATGAGTCCGCTGCTCTAACCGGCTGAGCTACCGCCCCGTTCACGGCGCGTCGCGCACATCTGTGCGCGCCGTCTGCCGCAGCATAGCCGCTCATACGATCTGCTGCCCTGGTGGGGCCTTTTTGCGTGACCGACCTGACCATGAGGACTTCGATCACGCCGGGTTGGTTCCCGCCCGGACGCAAAAAAGGACCCCTGAGGGGTCCTGATCCGCTGGCTCCCCCGACTGGACTCGAACCAGTAACCTGCCGATTAACAGTCGGCTGCTCTGCCAATTGAGCTACAGGGGATCGCGCTCCCCCGACTGGACTCGAACCAGTAACCTGCCGGTTAACAGCCGGCTGCTCTGCCAATTGAGCTACAGGGGATTGCTGCGTGTGCCTCGAATGCTCTGCCGTCCGGTCTTCCGGGCGGCGTGCGCTCGCTGCGACACATACATTAGCGCAAGCAGGGGGGTGCTCCGCCAATCGGTACCCCGGGAGTGACCTTCGCACCCGGGGGGTAGGCGCGAAGCACAGCCCGGCGGCCCCCGTGAAACGCGTGGGGCGCGAGGGATCCGAGGGAAGGGTGGAGCGGGATGCGCTACCGGCTGACGTTCATCGTCGGAGCAGCCGTCGGGTACGTGCTCGGCGCACGGGCCGGCCGCGAGCGGTACGAACAGCTTCGGAAGGGAGCGCAGCGGGTCGCCCAGAACCCCGCCGTCCGCAATACGGCGGAGTCCGCCGCGCAGAACGGCCGGGCCATGGCCGCCCGGGCCTTCGACAAGGTCGGCGACAAGATGGGCGACAAGATGCCGGGCGCGATCGGCGACCGGGTCCGCTCCCTGCGCGAGCGCGGCCAGGGCAACGACGACGACTGGGGCACCAGCAACACCTGACCGGATGAGGGCCGGAGCGCGTCCGTTTGGCATCATCACCGCATGGGCATAGTCGCCGGGCTGGACAGTTCCACCGAAAGCACACGGATCGTCGTCTGCGACGCGGACACAGGGGCCGTGCTCCGTCAGGGGTACGCACCGCACCCCTCGACCCCCGAAGGTGATCCACAGGCGTGGCTGATGTCGCTCGGCGACGCCGCCGCGGGCGGGCTGCTGGAAGGCGTGCAGGCCATCGGCGTCTCGGCGCAGCAGGGACTCATCGCGCTGGACGCGGGCGGCGTGCTCGTGCGGCCCGCGATGCTCGGCAACGACAAGCGGATGCAGGCCGCGGCGGCCGACCTCACGGACGCGCTCGGCGGCCGCGCGGCCTGGGCGCAGGCCGTCGGGTCCGTGCCCCAGCCCGGCCAGGTGCCGGCGAGGCTGCGCTGGCTGGCGCGCAACGAACCGGAGTCGGCGACGCGGACGGCCGCGGTGCTCCAGCCGCACGACTGGCTGGTCTGGCAGCTGCTGGGCCGGCCGGTGCGGCGCACGACGGACCGCGGCGACGCCTCCGGCACCGGCTGCTGGTCGGCGGCGACCGGCTCCTGGCGGCCGGATCTCGTGGAGCTGGCCCTGGGCCACCCGGTGACGCTGCCCGATGTGCTCGCCCCCGCGGAGCCCGCCGGGCACACCCCCGAGGGACTGCTGATCTCCGCGGGCACGGGCGAGACGATGGCCGCCGCCTTCGGGCTCGGCGTCGGCGCCGGCGACGCGGTGATCTCCCTGGGCGCCTCCGGCTCGGTCTTCGCCGTGCACCACGAGGCGCTCGTCGACCCCACCGGCATCATCACCTCCTTCGCGGACGCGACCGGCATGCACCTGCCCGTGGTGCACACCCTCAACGCGGTCCGGGTGCTGCGCGGCACCGCCGAGCTGCTGGGCACGGACCTCGCGGGCCTGTCCGAGCTGGCGCTGCGCTCCTCGCCCGGGTCGTACGGCATGGTGCTGCTCCCCTATCTGGAGGGCGAGCGCACCCCGCATCTGCCGCACACCGCGGGCACCCTGACCGGGCTGCGCCGGGAGAGCATGAAGGCCGAGCACCTGGCGCGGGCCGCGTTCGAGGGGATGCTCTGCGGGCTCACGGACGCCCTCGACGTGCTGCGCACGCGCGGGGTGCAGGTGCGGCGGGTCTTCCTGCTGGGCGCCGCGGCCGAGCTGCCCGCCGTGCAGGCGATCGCGCCGTCGCTCTTCGGCGCGCAGGTCGTCGTCCCGCAGCCCGCGGACTACGCGGCGCTGGGCGCGGCGCGGCAGGCGGCCTGGGCGCTCGGCGTCCAGCACGGCACGCTGTCGCCGCAGCGGCCCCCGCTGTGGCCCGCGGCGGCCGGCCAGGTCCTCGAGGCCACGGGCGAGGAGATGCCGGTGGGGCAGGCGGTGCGGCAGCAGTACGTGACCGTGCGCGAGCAGACCCACCCCGGGGCGTTCCAGTAGGCGATCCCGTACGCCGGCGGACGGCGCGGCTCAGTCCAGATAGCCGCGGAGCTGGTCCGCGAAGGCGTGGTCGCGGAGCTTGTTGAGGGTCTTGGACTCGATCTGGCGGATGCGTTCGCGCGTGACGCCGAAGATCCGGCCGATCTCCTCCAGGGTGCGGGGGCGGCCGTCCGCCAGCCCGTACCGCAGCTGCACGACCTTGCGCTCGCGCTCGCCGAGCGTCGAGAGGACGGCTTCCAGGTGCTCGCGGAGCAGCAGGAACGCGGCCGACTCCACGGGTGAGGTCGCGTCGCCGTCCTCTATGAGGTCACCGAGGGCGACGTCGTCCTCCTCCCCGACGGGCGCGTGCAGCGACACCGGTTCCTGGGCGAGGCGCAGCACCTCGCTGACCCGCTCCTGGGTCAGGTCGAGCTGGGCGGCGACCTCCTCGGCGGTGGGCTCGTAGCCCTGCTCCTGGAGCATGCGGCGCTGGACGCGGACGACACGGTTGATCAGCTCGACGACGTGGACGGGGACGCGGATCGTCCGCGCCTGGTCGGCGAGCGCGCGGGACATGGCCTGGCGGATCCACCAGGTCGCGTATGTGGAGAACTTGTAGCCCCGGGCGTAGTCGAATTTCTCAACTGCCCTGATCAGGCCGAGGTTTCCCTCCTGCACCAGGTCGAGCATGGTGAGGCCGCGGCCGATGTAGCGCTTGGCGACGGAGACGACCAGGCGCAGGTTCGCCTCGATCAGGCGGCGCTTGGCCATCCGGCCGAGGACCACCAGGCGGTCGAGATCCAGGGCGAGTTGGGTGTCGAGGTCGGGGGTGTTGCCCAGCTTCTCCTCGGCGAAGAGACCGGCCTCGACGCAGCGGGCCAGGTCCACCTCCTCGGCCGCGGAGAGCAGCGGGATCCGGCCGATCTCGCGGAGGTACTGGCGGAAGAGGTCGGAGGACGGGCCGCCGGTGTCGGCGCGGGCCGCCTCGGCCTGGGGTGCTTCGTCGGCGGCCTCCGCGCCGCCGGACTCGATGCCGGCTCGGGCGGCCGGTGGCGGTCCCGGCTCGGGGCCGGGGGCCGGTGACGCCTCGCCGGAGAGGCTCTCACAGCCGGGTGGCTCGGCCTGCTGCGGCACGGCGGGGGCCGTATCGGCCGGAGAGCGGGTCGGCGTCTGGGGCCGGGTCGGGGTCCGGGTCTGCACGGGGGCGACCTCCAAGGTGATCGCTGCCGGTTCGGGGGGTGGCATGCGACGAAGGGGCGGCAGCGGCCGGGGCGGCGTCCGTCCCGTGGTTCAAGGGCGACTTCGCGGAGGTTTCCGGGTCCCTGCGACCGGACCAGGTACCGCCCACCAGTGTGGGGTACGACACAGGTCCGCCACGAGGGGCGTGCGGGCACTTTCTGAGTCCGCTTCGTGACCTGGGGTTACGAGGGAAGGGTGCCTTACGGGCCGGGGGCCGGCCCGGGGAGCCACATCAGCCACATCAAGCCCGGCGGGCGCTCCACCGCGGGCGCGATGAGCCGCGGACGAAGACGGACCGGCACCCGGAAAGGGCCCGCGCTACAGCGCGGCCGCGCCGCGGTCCTTGAGCGCCCGGCCGTACTGCTCCAGCACCCACAACTCGTTCTGCACGGCGGCCAGATGCTCCGGCGCGGCGTCCGCGCCCAGCCGGACCAGGCTGCCCTGGACCTCCTTGACGCGCCGCTCCACGGCCCGCAGGCGGACCTGGACCAGCTGCATCCCGGCGTAGATCTCGTCGACGCTCTTGTGCCGGATCGCCTCGACGGCCAGCTCCGTGACCAGCCCGCGGACAGTGTCGTCGGGGGCCGCGTCCCGCACGCGCGTGAGGTAGTCGGCGGGGGCGTCGGTGACGCCGCCGGCCTGCTCGATGGCGCGGCGGACCGCCACGTACGGCTCGGCGGTGAACTCGTCCTCACCGTAGGCGTCGAAGGCGGGGGCGACGAGATCGGGGCGCTGGAGGGCGAGCTTCAGCAGCTCACGCTCGGTGAGCTGGGCCGGGCTGCGGAGGTTGAGGGCGGGGCCGCGCACGCCGCGGGGGGCCGCAGGCTGGGGCGCCGCGGCGGTGGCGCGGTGCGTACGCCCCTGGTCCGGGCGGTTGCCGCGCTCGCGGGCCCAGCGGGCGAGCTGGCCGACGCGCATGACGACGAACTGCGTGTCGAGGATGCCGAGCAGCCCGGCGAGGCGCACCGCGTACTGGTGGCGGATCGAGCTGTCCTTGATGCCCGCGACGATCGGCGCGGCCTCCTCCAGGGCGGCGGCCTGCCCCTCGGGGGTGTCGACCTCGTGCCGCTTGACCACGGAGCGGATCGCGAACTCGAAGAGGGGGGTGCTGTCCTCGACGAGCCGGCGCACGGCCTCGTCGCCCTGGTCGAGGCGGAGCTCGCAGGGGTCCATGCCGCCGGGGCTGACGGCGATGTTGGTGCCCGCGGCGAACTTCTGGTCGTCCTCGAAGGCGCGCAGGGCGGCGCGCTGGCCGGCGGCGTCGCCGTCGAAGGTGAAGATGACCTTCGAGCGGGAGTTGTCCATCAGCAGCCTGCGGAGGATCTTGACGTGGTCGGCCGCGAAGGCGGTGCCGCAGGTGGCGATGGCGGTGGTGACCCCGGCGAGGTGGCAGGCCATGACGTCGGTGTAGCCCTCGACGACGACGGCGCGGCTGGTCTTGGCGATGTCCTTCTTGGCGAGGTCGATGCCGTAGAGGACGTGCGACTTGCGGTAGAGGGGGGTCTCGGGGGTGTTGAGGTACTTCGGGCCGTTGTCGTCGTCGCGGAGCTTGCGGGCGCCGAAGCCGATGACCTCGCCGGTGATGTCGCGGATGGGCCACATCAGGCGGCCGCGGAAGCGGTCGATGGGCCGGCCGTTGCGGCTGTCCTGGGCGAGGCCGGAGAGGATCAGCTCCTTGTCGCTGAAGCCCTTGCCGCGCAGGAAGCGGGTGAGGTGGTCCCAGCCGGCCGGGCTGTAGCCGACGCCGAAGTGCTGGGCGGCGGCCTGGTCGAAGCCGCGCCCGGCGAGGAAGGCCCGGCCGATCTCCGCCTCGGGGCCGTCGAGCTGGTCTGCGTAGAACTTCGCGGCGTGCTTGTGCGCCTCGACCAGGCGGATGCGCTCGCCCTGCTGGCGGCCCGGGGTGTAGCCGCCCTCCTCGTAGCGCAGGGTGATGCCCGCCAGGCCGGCGAGCCGCTCGATGGTCTCGGCGAAGGAGAGATGGTCGATCTTCATGACGAAGTCGACGGTGTCCCCGCCCTCCTGGCAGCCGAAGCAGTAGAAGAGCCCCTTGGCGGGGCTGACCTGGAAGGACGGGGACTTCTCGTCGTGGAAGGGGCACAGGCCCTTGAGATTGCCGCCGCCGGCGTTGCGGAGCTGGAGGTATTCGGACACGACGGAGTCGATCGGGACCGCGTCCCGGACCGCCTTCACGTCGTCATCGTTGATCCGTCCTGCCACACGTGAATTCTACGGCCGGGACTCCGCCGCTCGAGCCGGACCTCCGGCGCTCACGGGGCGAGCAGCGACTCCAGCGGGACGGACGGGTCGGCCAGGGCGTCCGCGTCCAGGCGGGTGCCGGAGCGGATGAGGGCCTGGATCGTCTCGGTGACATCCCACACATTGACGTTCATGCCCGCGAGGAGGCGCCCCTCGGACAGCCAGAAGGCGATGAACTCGCGCTTGCCGACGTCCCCCCGGCAGACGACCTGGTCGTACGAGCCGGGCGGGGCGTAGCCGGAGTATTCGAGGCCCACGTCGTACTGGTCGGAGAAGAAGTAGGGCACCCGGTCGTGGACGACCTCCTGCCCGAGCATGGCGCGGGCGGCGGCGGGGCCGCTGTTGAGGGCGTTGGCCCAGTGCTCGACGCGCAGCCGGGTGCGCAGCCAGGGGTGCTCGGCGGCGGCGACGTCACCGGCGGCGTAGATGTCGGGGTCGGAGGTGCGCAGGGAGGCGTCGACGGCGATGCCGCCGCCGTCGGCGCGGTCGACGAGGGCGAGCCCCGCGGCTTCGGCGAGCGCGGTGCGCGGGGCGGCGCCGATGGCGGCGAGGACGTCGTGGGCGGGGTGCTCCTCGCCGTCGTCGGTGCGGGCCGCGAGGACCATGCCGTCGTGCCCGGCGATCTCGGTGAGGCGGGCGCCGAAGTGGAAGCGGACGCCGTGCTCGCTGTGCAGGTCGGTGAAGAGCTGGCCGAGCTCGGGCCCGAGCACGGTGTGCAGCGGCGTGGGCTCGGGCTCGACGACGGTCACCTCGGCGCCGTAGCCCCGGGCGGCGGCGGCGACCTCCAGGCCGATCCAGCCCGCTCCGGCGATGACGAGGTGGCCGTTGTCGCGGCCGAGGGAGGCGAGGACGCCGCGCAGCCGCTCGGCGTGGGAGAGGCGGCGCAGGTGGTGGACGCCGGCGAGGCCGGTGCCGGGGATCTCCAGGCGGCGGGGCTCGGAACCGGTGGCCAGCAGCAGCCGGTCGTAGTGGATGCGGGTGCCGTCGCCGAGGCGCACGGACCGCTCCTCGCGGTCGAGGTGGACGGCCGGCTGGCCGAGGTGCAGCTCGATGTCGGCCTGGGCGTACCAGGCGGGCTCGTGGACGAAGACGCTGTCGCGGTCGTCCTGGCCCGTGAGATACCCCTTCGAGAGCGGCGGCCGCTCGTAGGGGTGGTCACGTTCGTCGCAGATGAGGATCACACGCCCGGTGAAGCCCTCCGAGCGGAGGGTCTCGGCGGCCTTCGCGCCGGCCAGGCCCCCTCCGACGATGACGAACGTCTGGTGTGCGTCGACCACTTGCTGCCTCCTCGCTGCCACGCAGTGCGTCTGCGCTACCGCCCCCGGTCGAAAGCCCGTGCAGAGGGTCCCGCACGGAGTGCGCCGCCGGAAGAGGGACTACCCCGGACGGGTCCGTACCCGCATGGTGCGGGGGAAGTGCTCGGATTGTGTGGACATTCGGTCACCCTTTTGCCACAGTCCCCGCCCCGGTGAGCCGGGCGAGGAGCGTGCGCGCGGAGACGTCGGTGAGGGCGGCGATCTGGTCGACGACGGCGCGCAGCCGTCCGGCGTCGTCGTGCGCGGCGGCGAAGAGGGAGCGGAACTGCGGGTCGAGCCCGTCGGGCGCGCGGGCGACGAGCGCCTCGGCGAGCCCGGCGATGACGACGCGCTGGTCGGCGCGGAGCTTCTCCTGGTCGGGGCGCTGCATCACGAAGCGGTCGGCGACGGCCTTGAGGACGGCGCACTCCAGGCGGGTGGCGCGGGGCACGACGAGCTCGGCGCGATAGCGGGTGAGCGCGCCGGGGCGGTGCCCCCAGGCGGCGCGGGTGGCGGTCTCGGCCGCGAGGCAGAACCGGCCGATGAGCTGGCTGGTGGCGTCCTTGAGGCGGGCCTGGGCGACGGAGGAGCCGTCGTAGCCGTGCGGCCACCACTCCTGTTCGAGCAGCCGGTCGAGGGCCTCGGCGAGCTCCTCGGGCGCGGCGCCCGGGGCATAGCGGCCCGCCGCGACGGCGAAGACCTCGCCGCGCTCGGGGCCGGCGAGGAGCACGTTCGGGTCGAGGTGGCCGGCGTGCAGGCCGTCCTCCACGTCGTGGACGGAATAGGCCACGTCGTCGGACCAGTCCATGATCTGGGCCTCGAAGCTCCGTCTGTGCTCCGGGGCGCCCTGCCGCAGCCAGGTGAAGACGGGCATGTCGTCCGGATACACCCCGAACTTGCGGGAGTCCGGGTCCGTGGGGTGCCCGCCGCGCGGCCAGGGGTATTTGGTCGCCGCGTCGAGGGCGGCCCGGGTGAGGTTGAGGCCGACGCTGCACAGCTCACCGTCGCGGGGGACGAAGCGCTTGGGTTCGAGGCGGGTGAGCAGGCGCAGTGACTGGGCGTTGCCCTCGAATCCGCCGCAGGGCCCGGCGAATTCGTCGAGCGCCTGCTCGCCGTTGTGCCCGAAGGGCGGGTGGCCGAGGTCGTGGGCCAGGCAGGCGACCTCCACCAGGTCGGGGTCGCAGCCGAGGGCCGCGCCCAGCTCGCGGCCCACCTGCGCGCACTCCAGGGAGTGGGTCAGGCGCGTGCGCGGGCTGGCGTCCCACGCCTGGCCGCTGACGCCGGGCGTGACGACCTGGGTCTTCCCGGCGAGGCGGCGCAGCGCGGCGGAGTGCAGGACGCGCGCCCGGTCGCGCTGGAAGGCGGTGCGCCCCGGGCGCTTGTCGGGCTCGGGCGCCCAGCGCTCCAGGTCCGACGCCTCGTATCCGGCGATGCCGGGCTGTTCCTTGGCCGTCCGTGCTGTGCCGTTCATACCCCCGACGGTAACCGCCGGGTGTGACAGCGGCGATGGAGCGCCGTCCCGCGGGAGGGGTTCCGGCCGCCGCGTGGAACCGGCCGGGCCGCGGTGGCGTTGATCCATGTCGACGGAAAGGTGTTCGAGATGAAGCCGATGGGCCGGCCGCTGCTGCCGCGGACGACGGCGGGGCGGCGGCGCGCGCTGTGGGCGGCCATGGCGGGCTGCCTGCTCGCGCTGGCCCCGGTCACGTGGGTGTACGCCTCGGCGACCCCTCGGGTGCGGAGCCTGGCCGACGTGCCGGAAGCCCCGGTCGCCATGGTCTTCGGCGCGGGCCTGCGGGACGGCGAGCCGTCCCCGTATCTGGCGCACCGCCTCGACGCCGCGGTCGGGCTGTACCGCGCGGGCAAGGTCAAGGTGGTGCTGGTGACGGGGGACAACAGCCGCGCGGATTACGACGAGCCGGACGCGATGCGCGCCTATCTGACGGCGCGTGGCGTGCCGGACAGCCGTGTCGTCAGCGACTTCGCGGGCTTCGACACCTGGGACTCGTGCACGCGCGCGGTGCGGGTCTTCGGGGTGCGCAAGGCGGTGCTGATCAGTCAGGGCTTCCACATCCGGCGGGCGCTGGCGCTGTGCGGGGCGGCGGGCATCGAGGCGTACGGCGTGGGCGCGGCCGCCGACGCGCACGACCTGACCTGGTACGCCGGCGGGGCCCGGGAGGTCCTCGCCGCGGGCAAGGCGGCCGTGGAGGCCCTGGTCCGCCCGGGCCCCCGCTTCCTGGGCCCACGGGAGCCGGGCCTGTCCAGGGCGCTGCGGGAGGAGCGCTGACCGTACGGCGGCCACCGGAGGCGCTGACCGCCGCGCCTAGCGACTGGGGTCGCGGTTGTTTATGGCGTCGAGGTAGAGCTTGAAGATCTCGTCGTCGTTGATCGGGCTGTACGAGATCTGCGAGCTCGTGTCCCCGTCGGGGCCGCCTCCGTTGAGGCCGCCGAGCACGCCGACCAGGTCGCCCGTCTTGCTCTTCTCGTCGAAGTGCATCAGCCAGGGGCTGCCCGAGGTGCCGGAGTAGAAGCCGTCGCAGCGCATCTTCAGCTGCCGGTAGTTCTCCAGGCGGCTCGTCATGGCCGTGCAGCGGATCGCCTGGTCGGCGGGGTCGTCGTCGGCGTCGGGGTAGCCGATGACGGTGACGAGGCCGGTGTAACCGGGCGTGCGGACGAGCCGGTTGGCGCCGGTGACGCGTTCGAGCCGGCGGCCCAGCGTGTCCGGTTTGACGGTGGCGAAGGCGAAGTCCAGGTCGGAGCCGTCACCGCTGTCGGTGCGCCGCGGGTCGGTGAAGGTGCGGTCGACCGCCCAGACGCCGTACGGCTGCTTGTCCGCGCCCGTGCGGTAGTCCGGCACGAAGGCCGCCTGGTCACCGAAGGAGCAGTGGCCCGCGGTGATGATGAGGTTGCCCTTGGGGCTGTGCACCACGCTCGCCGTGCAGTGGTGGTCCTTCATGTCCTCGCCGACGTAGAACAGCACGCCCACCGACGGCACCCCGTCGAAGTGCCGGGCGCTGCCGCTGATCTGCTGGGCCTCGGAGTCGGCGTCCTTGCCGGAGGAGCCGTCGGAGCCGCTCCCCGACGACGCGGACATCCGCGCGGGCCCCCAGAACCGCCGGGCCTCCTCGCTGGACCAGCCGCCGTCCCGCGCGTGGCCGCCGGCGCCCTTGGGCACCGCCGCCGCCAGCGTGACGACATAGAGTCCCGCGAGCACGGCCCGGCCCCACCGGGCCCGGCGCCACCGGGAGAAACGCACGTACACCCCCACCGCGTCAGGAAGGTCGTCGCCAGGCTAACCGCAACTGCCCGGATGTGGCCCACGCCGGATCTATTTTCGTACAGCCGGATGACACACGATCGGGCATAAGGCCAGCGTACGAATGGCCTGTGCGACCTCCTCGGAGGCACCTCCCGGCGTGCCGCGCAACGCCTGCCGTCATCCGCCCCACTGGTCGTAGCCCAGCTTGCAGAGCAGGGACACCACGACGACCACCAGCACCACCCGCACGAACCCGCTCCCCCGCTTCAGTGCCATCCGGGCGCCCAGCGCGCCACCGGCGAGGTTGAAGAGGGCCATGGGGGCGGCCAGTTGCCAGATCACGGACCCCTGGAGCGAGAACGTCACCAGGGCCCCCACATTGGTGCAGACATTGACGATCTTGGCCGTGCCGGAAGCGGTCACCAGGTCCATATGGAGGGTCGCGACCAGCGCGAGGACCAGGAAGGTGCCGGTGCCGGGGCCTATCAGCCCGTCGTAGAAGCCGATGCCCAGGCCCGCCACGAGGATCGCGGTCAGCATCCGGCGGCGCGTCACCGAGGCTCCCGTCGCGAGCTCCGTCACGCCGAAGGTGGGGCGCAGCAGCACGAAGGCGAGCACCGCCAGGAGGATGGCCATGATCAGGGGGCGCAGCACGGCGCTGTTGATGCCGGAGGCGAAGAAGGCGCCCGCGAGCGAGCCGCCGAGGGCGGCGAGGCCGATCCGTAAGGCGGTGCGCAGGTCCAGGGCGGCCCGTCGGGTGTAGGCGACGGCGGCCGCGGCCGTGCCGCAGATGGCGACGGCCTTGTTGGTGCCGAGGACGTGCGCGGGGGCGACGGTGGGCAGCCCGACGAGCAGGGCGGGGAGCTGGATGAGACCGCCGCCGCCGACCACCGCGTCGACCCAGCCGGCCGCGGCCGCGGCGAGGCAGAGGAGTATCAGCGTCGTCAGCGGCATGTCAGGGCTCACGTGCGGATGCTACGGGTCGGTCAACTGACCGGCGGCGCCGGGTCGGTGACGGCCCGGGGGCCGCGCGCCGCCGCCCCGCGGCGGGCCTGCTCCCCCGCCCCGCCCCTTCCCGGCGCGGGCCGCCCGTACGCCGCCCGGGCGAATGGCGCGGCCGCGCGGGCCGCCGTCCCCTACGCTGGTGGCTCCCCGGAGCACTCACGCGCAGGAACGGTGGACGTGAACGGCTGGAGCGCGAGCGACATCCCCGACCAGAGCGGCCGCACGGCCGTGGTGACCGGCGCCAACAGCGGCCTGGGCTACGTCACCGCGCGGGAGCTCGCCCGCCGGGGGGCGAGGGTGGTGCTGGCCTGCCGGGACGCGACGCGCGCCGGGGCGGCCGAGGAGCGGATCCGGGCCGAGGCGCCCGGGGCGGACGTGCTGTCCGTCCCGCTGGACCTCGCGGACCTGGCGTCGGTACGGGGCTTCGCCGAGCGGTTCCCGGACGACCGGCTCGACCTGCTGGTCAACAACGCCGGAGTGATGGCGCTCCCGGAGCGCAAGACGGTCGACGGCTTCGAGATGCAGTTCGGCACGAACCACCTCGGCCACTTCGCGCTGACCGGCCTGCTGCTGCCCCGGCTGCGGGCGGCCGGACGAGGGGCGCGGGTCGTCACCGTGTCCAGCCTGATGCATTTCCTGGGGACGGTCGACCCGCGCGACCCGAACATGGAGCACCGCTACCGCCGTTGGACCGCCTACGCCCGCTCCAAGAGCGCCAACCTTCTCTTCACGCACGAGCTGTCCCGGCGGCTGGCGGCGGAGGGCGCGCCCGTGGTGGCCGCGGCCGCGCACCCCGGTTACGCGGCGACGGCCCTCCAGACGAAGGGGGCCCGGATGGAGGAGCGGGCCTGGCTGGAGCGGCTGTTCGAGATGCTCAACCGCACGGTGGCGCAGAGCCCGGAGGCGGGCGCGCTGCCCACGCTCTACGCGGCGACGGCACCGGAGGTCCGGCCGGACGCCTTCTTCGGGCCGGGCGTCCCCAGACCCGCCCCGCGGGCGACGTGGACGCGGGACTCCCGGGCGAGCGCGGGGCTGTGGGCGGCCTCGGAGCGGCTGACGGGCGTCACGTACGACTGGCGCTGAAAAACCGGGGCCTCACTCCAGCCCCGCCTCCTTCAGCAGCACCCGTGCCACCTCCTCGTCCACGCGCCGCCCCACACACGCCAGAGGAGTCACCCCCTCGCGGAGCAGCCCTGCGGCGCGGGCGCGGCGGACGCCCGCTTCCAGGTGGTGCCAGAGGAGGGGGTTGGCGACAAGGACCTCGGGGTCGAGCTCGATCCGGCCGCCGCCCACGTCGCGCAGGACCAGCCGCGGGGTGATGCCGTCGGAGCGCCACACCCGGGTGAGCAGGTCGGTCCGTACGCGCCGCTCGCGCAGCAGCCCGCGCGTGGCCAGCCAGCCGTCCCCCGCGGTGACCCGCTGTGGCATGAGCACCGCGAGGAGGAGGGCGCCGAGTGTCACCCAGCAGCAGCCGCGGAGCCCGTCGAGCGCGCCGCGGACGAGGTCGATGCCGGTGAGGACGCCGGCGAGCGCCACGCCCGAGCACCACGCCGCCCGCGCCTCGCGCCGCCAGGTGCGGTCGTGGGCGAGGACCGCGCCGCCCGGCGGGGCCGTCGTCCGGGGCCGGTGCCGCTCCCGTCCAAAGCCGCGCTGCCGCGAGGCGTGTCCGCCGCTTCGTACCCGCAAGGGCTGTCGCCGTCCCATGGTGGTGACGCTAGAACCGCCGGGGCGAGCCGTCGGCGGACGTTGATGCCACGCTGACGTCCGGCGGCCGGACCCTGACGCGTCACTGACATCGCGCGGTCCCGCGTATCAAGAAGGCGTGAGGATCCGTCCGGGCGGCGCCAAAAGACCGCCAAGACCTCGCGCGGGCGGCCGAGGGCGGGCGCACGCTGGCCGTCCCACGTCACGGAGGTACGACAAAAGATGTCCATGGTGGCCAATACGGACGAGCGCACCGGGGTCCGCGAGGAACCGCCCGATACCGGCGCCGAGGACCGGCACCGGCTGACCGCCACCCAGGGCCTGGCCGCCCTGTCGCTCGACGCGATGGCGTCCGTCGCGTACGGACCCGAGTCGATCGTGCTGGTGCTGGCGGCGGCGGGGGCCTACGGACTCGGCTTCACACTCCCGGTCACCGTCGCGATCGCGGCGCTGCTGGCCGTGCTCGTGGCCTCCTACCGGCAGGTCATCGCGGCCTTCCCGGACGGCGGCGGCTCCTACGCGGTCGCCAAGCGGCACCTCGGGCGGCGCACCAGCCTGGTGACCGCCGCCGCCCTGGTGCTGGACTACGTCCTGAACGTGGCGGTCTCCGTGACCGCCGGCGTCGCGGCTCTCACCTCCGCCTTCCCCTCCCTCTACGCCGACCGGCTGTGGATCTGCCTGGCCGTGCTGGCCCTGGTCACGGGCGTGAACCTGCGCGGCATCGTGGAGTCGGCCAAGTGGTTCATGGTGCCGACCGCCGTCTTCATCGGCTCGATCCTGACGATGATCGTGGCCGGGCTGCTGCGGGACGCCCCCGCGAGCACCGAGGCCGCCGCCGGGCACGCGTCCGCGCTCGCGGGCAACGCCACCGCCGTCGGCGCCCTGCTCCTGCTGAAGGCGTTCGCCGCGGGCTGCTCCGCGCTGACCGGCGTCGAGGCCGTGGCCAACGCCGTGCCGTCCTTCCGCGCCCCGGCCCCCCGGCGGGCGCAGCGCACGGAGGTCGCGCTCGGCGCGCTGCTGGGCGCCATGCTGATCGGCCTGTCGGTGCTCATCGGCCGCTTCCACCTCCAGCCGGTCGAGGGCGTCACCGTCCTCGCCCAGCTCGCGGACGCCTCGCTCGGCCACAACTGGGCCTTCTACGTCGTGCAGTTCGCGACCGTGGTGCTGCTGGCGCTGGCCGCGAACACCTCCTTCGGCGGGCTGCCCGTGCTGATGGGCCTGCTGGCCCGGGACAACTACCTGCCGCACGTCTTCGGCCTCAAGGCCGACCGCCAGGTGCACCGGCACGGCGTGCTGGCGCTGGCCGCCGTCTCCGCCCTGCTGCTGGTCTTCTCCGGCGGCGACGTCAACACCCTGGTGCCGCTCTTCGCCATCGGCGTCTTCGTCGGCTTCACCATCTGCCAGGTCGGCATGGTCCGGCACTGGCGGCAGGAACGTTCCCTCAAGTGGCGCGGCAAGGCGCTGATCAACGGCTTCGGCGCCGTGCTCACCGGTGTCTCGGCCGTCGTCGTCACCGCGACGAAGTTCGCCGAGGGCGCCTGGCTGATCGTCCTCGCGCTGCCGCTGATGGTGGCGGCCTTCGAGGCCGTGCACCGCGCGTACGGGCGGATCGGCGACCGGCTCGGTCTCGGCCGGGTGCCGGAGCCGCCGCGCCGCTGCCACTCCCTGGTCGTCGTGCCGGTCTCCTCGCTCTCCCGGCTGACCAGCAAGGCCCTGACGGCCGCCGTGTCGCTCGGCGACGAGGTGGTGGCCGTGACCGTCTCCCAGCCCGACGCCGAGGGGCGGCGGGCCGCGGAGTCGCTGCGGCGCGACTGGGAACTGTGGAACCCGGGCGTCGAGCTCGTCGAACTCCCCGCGCCCACGCGGGCGCTGGGCGGTCCGATCGTCTCCTACGTCCGCGACGTCACCGACCGGCACCCCGACAACCGCGTCACCGTTCTGATCCCCGAGGTCGAGCCGGCGCATGTGTGGCAGCGGCTGCTGCAGAACCAGCGGGGGGCGGTGGTCGCGCACGCGGTGCGGCGCGATACGGATGCGGTGATCTGCCGGTTGCGCTTCCGCGTCGGGGAGTAGGGGGGGTAGGGGTACGCCTGCGGCGGGCTTCTTCCCCAGCCCCGCCCCTTCCCGGCTGCATCTGATGTGCGGCTCCGCCGCGTGGGGGGGCGAGCCCCCAGCCCCCCAACACGCTTCGCGCGTTGCCCTCAAACTCCCCCAGGGAACTGTTCGCCCCCTAGGACACCGGTGTCGCAGTGCCGGGCGTCCTGGGCCGTTCCCTGGGGAATCCGCCGATGTCTACAGCCAGTGTGACCACCTCTGCGCCTGCCAATTGACTCGAGACCCAGGGCGTGAAGACCTTCGCCCCTGCCAGAACGCTCGCACCCCTTCGCGGGGACATGCCGCCCGTCGTGATCAGGCGTTCCACTCACTCGAACCGGGACGTGACCGATACCGCTGACCCTGCCCGTGCTGAGCTCGCGCTCAGCCTCCGCGTCACGGTGTTCCCGTGGCGCACCCCCTGTTGCGTTTCCTCGGCCTGCTCGACGCCGCCCCGCCGGCAGACGTCGGGGGCTTTTTCATTGGCCATTCGCCACTACGGACGACCGCTGACTAGGACTGTTCCACTTCAGTCATAAGCATGCGAAGCGTAAGTGAGTGCTTTTCTGACAGAAGAGCGTCAAGCGCTGCCCGCGCATACTTGGTGCCGCCGTACTTATCTCCGGAGCGAGCCAGCATCAACCCTCGGTGCATCTCAAGGTGAGTTGCGAATCGCGGTAGAACCGAGGGAAGCTCCAGGCGGGCTGCTTCCTGAGCTTCTACCGCTACCTTTTCTTCACCAAGCCGCGCAGCAAGGAGAGAGATGAAAACGTTCATTCGCCACCAGGGCACTGCATAGTCAGATGTCTGTTCACCGGATGCCGCCTTATCGAACACATGGCGTCCTTGATTCATGAGTTGGCGAGCCGTTTCGGCGTCTCCCCGGATGGCTGCGGCGTGCGCCTTCCCCATGATCGCGTTCAGGAACCCCAGTGATGGCTTGTCGCTGATCGCTATCGCCTGATCGGCGAGCACATCAGCAACTCCGAGGGAAGCGCCCTCGTAGCCCAAGGCGATAGCGGCACGCCCCCGAACCCACACGCGGGCGTCATCGTCGCCGGATTGGTCCGCCGCCTCAGCGGCAAGGCGGTACCAATTCACAGCCTTGGCGCCGTCAGAGCCTGGAAACGTTTTTGCGTACAGACACGCGCCGCTGAATGTCGGCGGCGCCGAGGCTCATGTATTCAGTTCCGTAGGCGGCCAGCTTGCTTTCCCAGTCGCCTACGGAGGGGCCGCCGCGAAGTCGGGCAGCGAACCCAACGCTGAGCAAGTCTGAGGCCACCACCGGCGCGATGGCGGTGGCTGCCACATCGGACAGGAATGTACGACGTTTCACTTCACCCTCAAGAACCGCTAGGGGCACGTCCAGGACGGCCGACAAACATCGGAGGCAGAACGCTCCTGGTTCCACCTCGGAGCGTTCCCAGCGACTGACGTACTCACGAGTGAGCCCCGCCCCGAAGGCATCGTTGATCTCATCCGCCAGTCGTCCCTGGGACCATCCTCGTGCCTCACGGAGGTCCCTGATCAGTGCGCCGACGGCCATAGGCCCATCTTGCCCCTAGCGCTGCCCCCAGGTACGGCAAGAACCCCGGTTCGGGCGGGACTTGCTTCTACTCATGCCCCTACACGGCCAGTCCAGCAGGCGGGACGTTGGGGGCACACAAAGCGTGCACCGCCGCGACCGTGCTCCCGGCCCGGGGGCATGGACCACCTGAAAGAGGCAGGCAGCCATGAGAGAGCATAAGCAGGAGCAGCCCTCGACGGGCAGCGGGGCAAAGGACGACCGACGCACGCTCAGCCGCCCGTCCGCCGGGGACTGGACGACGCCTTGGCGGACCACAACAAGACGCGTCACATGGCGGTGGCGGAGTGACCGAAGCCATGTGGATTCCCGCCCCCGGGGATCTGGTGGCCGATACCGCCCGGGGCACAGTCGGAACGGCGGTTGCGTGGGACGGCCACCGGCTGGAAGTGACGCTGAAGCCGTTCGGTGCCGGGGAGCTGTGGCGCACCTCGGAGTACCGCAAGGGCACTGACGGCGACCGTGCGCGGGCCCGCAACCTGTTGCTCACCCATGAACAGCGGGGGTGGTGATGTGGTGCAGAGCCTGCGAGAGCTACCGCGAAAACATCAACGCTGCCATCGGAGGGTTGGGCTGGGCACGCGTTCAGGACGACTCCGAAGCGATCAAGGCGGCCGAAAAGCGACTCGCTGGACACCGCGCCGGATGGGAGCGGCACCGCGCCGAACGGCACTGATTCGGCGACGGCGGGAACGTCGCTGGGTGGACTGGCCGGGTATCGCCGAAGGCGTGTTCCTCGGCGGCTTCCTGACCTTCGTCTGCACCCTCGTCGTCTGGCTCGCCGTCCACGGCGCCCCAGGGCGCTACTAGACCCCTGTCTCTGCCGGATGCCTGAGACGCCTTCCCTGTCACTGGACCCGGCAGAGACAGGCTCCAGCCCCCGCCCGGTCGCTTTCACTGGCAATGGATCAGCGGCCGGGCGGGTCGCACCACCACAGGATGGGCGGGGTTCCAATGCCCGCCCTCGGACCGCTAAAACCGAAGGAGGCCCGACGTGGGCACCGACAATGTGAACGGCTACGACGTGGCGGGCAACGAGATCATCAGCGCCCCCGAGCCGGAGCCGGAGCCTGACGAGGACGGCAACGGAGATGACAAGTAGCACCCCCGGATCAGGAGACGGAAGCGCCCGCGCGACGGCTCGGCGGTTCCTGAAACGCGCGTTCCCCGAGGCGTCTGAGCTGTCGTGGCTCTGCCAGATCCACAAGGACCCGGAAGCCATGCGACTGGTGCTCCGAGCCCGGTACGTGTGCCGGCACTGCCAGCGCGAGCGCACCCGTTCCTGATCTACCGCCCCGGTCGGCGCTCTCTGAGTGCTGGCCGGGGCTCCTTGCTGTTCAGGAGCACGTATCCCGGAGGGCGTACCGTTCCAGCTACCGCTGGGAGGTGCCCCCAACAGGCTGGATATTCAGCCTGTTGGGGGCACCTCCCAGCGTTAACTGGGGGAGTTCGAGGACGCGCCCGCAGGGCGCTGGGGGTCCGGGGGTCTCCCCCCACGCGGCGGAGCCGCATATCAGGTGCAGCCGGGAAGGGGCGGGGCCGGGGAACAAGCGCCGCAGGCAAAACCACCGCGCCACGCGGCCTGTCGTAATCCCCCGCCATCGCTGATCGTTGAGCCGTACGGCCAAGCCGAGAGCGAGGGGACGAGATGGTGATCAGCCGCAGACGACTCCTGACGGGCAGCGCAGCGCTCACGCTGGCGGGCGCGCTCGCCGCGTGCGGCGACAACACCGGCCGCGGGAGCGGCGCCACCGTGGAGCAGTGGTACCACCAGTACGGCGAGGCCGGCACGGAGCAGGCCGTGCGGCGCTACGCGGCCGCGTACAAGGACGCCCGCGTACGCGTCCAGTGGCGCCCCGGCGCCTACGACCAGCAGCTCGCGGCCGCGCTGCTGACCACCGCGGGGCCCGACGTGTTCGAGGTCAACGGGCCGACGCTGGACCAGATCCGCGGCGGCCAGGTCGTCGACCTCACCGACCTGGTCAAGGACGTCCGCGCGGACTTCCACCCGGCGGCCCTCGCGCCCAAGATCTACGACGGCCGGGTGTGGGCCGTCCCGCAGGTCGTCGACACGCAGGTGCTCTACTACCGCAAGAGCCTGCTGGAGAAGGCGGGGGTGAAGCCCCCGCGGACGCTGGACGAACTGGTCGACGCGGCGAAGCGGCTCACGGACTCCCGCACCAAGGGCCTCTTCCTCGGCAACGACGGCGGCGCGGGCGCCCTGGGCGGCACGCCCCTCTACGCCGCGGGCCTGTCCCTGGTCACCGACGACGGCAGGCCCGGCTTCGACGACCCGGCCGCCGCCCGCGCCCTCGGCAAGCTCCACCGGCTCTACGCCGACAAGTCGTTGCTGCTGGGCGCGCCCGCGGACTGGTCCGACCCGTCCGCGCTGGTGCAGGGGCTCACCGCGATGCAGTGGTCCGGCCTGTGGGCGCTGCCCGCGGTGCGCAAGGCGCTGGGGGACGACTTCGGGGTGCTGCCGTTCCCGGCGGACGGCCCTGCGGGCAAGCCGGCCGTGCCGGTCGGCGCGTACGGCTCGGCGGTGAGCGCCCGGAGCAAGCGGCGGGACGCGGCCAAGGCGTATGTGAAGTGGCTGTGGATCGACCGCACCGATTTCCAGGAGGACTTCGCACTGTCCTACGGATTTCACATACCGGCCCGTCTGTCGCTCGCCGCGAAGGCGGACCGGCTGAAAGAAGGCCCGGCGGCCGAAGTGGTGCGCTTCACGGCCGATCACGGCTATGCGCAGCCGCTGTTGTGGACGGTGGCGAGCGCGACCGCCTATCAGGACGCCCTCAGCCGCGTCATCAAGGACGGCGCCGACCCCGAGCGCGAGGTGCGAGGGGCACTGAGCACGACGGAGGACGAACTCCGGCGCGTACGGAAGAAGTCCTGAATGGCCGCCCGGGGCACGACCCGACGGCGTTTCACCCCACGCGAACGGAATCAGACCATCTGGTTCTGGATTTTCGTCGGCCCGTTCGCGCTGGGTCTCGCGCTCTTCACCTATGTGCCGCTCGCCTGGAGCGTCTGGCTGAGCTTCTTCGACGCCCACAACACCGTCTCCCCGACCCACTTCATCGGCCTCGACAACTACACGGCGGTGCTGGGTGAACCGGCTTTCCGCTCCTCCCTGGTGACCTTCACCGTCTTCACCGCCTTCATCGTCCCGGCCACCTATGCCCTCTCGCTCGGCCTGGCCCTCGCGGTGGGCCGGCTGCGCTTCGCGCGCGCATTCTTCCGGTCGGTTTTCTTTCTGCCGACCGCGTGCTCGTATGTCGTCGCGGCCCTGGTCTGGAAGCTGTCGATCTTCAACGGGGTGCGGTTCGGGCTGGCCAACACCGTCCTCGGCTGGTTCGGCGCCGACCAGGTCGCCTGGCTGTCGACCACCGACCCGCCCTGGTACTGGCTGGTGCTGGTCACCGTGCGGCTCTGGCTCCAGACGGGCTTCTATATGGTGCTCTTCCTCGCCGGGCTCCAGCGCATCCCGCCGCAGCTGTACGAGGCCGCGGCCGTCGACGGCGCCCGGCCCGGCTGGCAGACCTTCCGCCACATCACCTTCCCGGCGCTGCGCGCCACGTCGGTCGCGGTGGTGCTGCTGCTCGTCATCAACGCCTTCCAGGCGTTCGACGAGTTCTACAACCTCCTCTCGGACGCCCGCGGTTATCCCCCCTACGCCCGGCCGCCGCTGGTCTACCTCTACTACACGGCGCTCGGGCAAGGGCAGAATCTCGGCCTGGGCAGCGCGGGGGCCGTGGTCCTGGCGCTGATCATCGCGGTCGTGACGGTGGCACAGGCCCGCTGGTTCGGCCTGGGCAGGCGAGAGGCGGAGGGATGAGGCGGACGGACGACGGCCTCGTACGGGCCGGACGGGCGCTGCGGCTGGTGCTGCTGATCGCGCTGGCCGCGCTGTTCCTGATCCCCTTCTACCTCCTGCTGCGGAACGGCCTGGCCACCGAGGCCGACATCACCGCGCCCGGCTGGACGTTCTTCCCGCGCGAGCTGCGCTGGTCCAACCTGCGGGAGCTGTTCGACGACCCTAGCGTGCCGATGACGCACGCGCTGCTCAACTCCACGCTGATCGCGGTGGCCACCACGGCGGGCACCCTCCTGCTCGCCTCCCTGGCCGGCTACGGCCTGGCCCGGATCCCCTACCGGCACGCGAACGCCGTCTTCTACGCGGTCCTGGGCACGCTCATGGTCCCGGCGGCGGTCACCTTCGTACCGTCCTTCGTGCTCGTCTCCTCGCTCGGGTGGATCTCCACGCTGCGCGGGCTGATCGTGCCGACGCTCTTCAGCGCCTTCGCCTGCTTCGTCTTCCGCCAGTACTTCCTGGGCTTCCCCCGGGAGCTGGAGGACGCGGCGCAGGTGGACGGGCTGGGCCCGTGGCGCACGTACTGGCGGGTCGTCGTGCCCAACTCGCGCCCGGTGTTCGCGGCGGTGGGCACGATCGTCTTCATCGGCGCCTGGAACGCGTTCCTGTGGCCGCTGGTCATCGGCCAGGACCGCGACGCGTGGACGGTGCAGGTCGCGCTGTCGACCTTCACGACGGCGCAGACCGTCAACATCCACGAACTGTTCGTCGCGGCGGCCGTGTCGATCGTGCCGCTGCTCGTGGTCTTCCTGGTGCTTCAGCGCTACATCGTGGCGGGGGTGGAGCGCTCAGGGATCGACGGCTGAGCACGGCGACCCGGCCCGGCTGGGGGTCCGGGGGTCATCCCCCGGGGGACTGCAGCATCGTGGCGGGGGTGGAGCGCTCAGGGATCGACGGCTGAGCACGGCGACCCGGCCCGGCCGGGGGCCCGGGGGTCATCCCCCGGGAGACTGCAGCATCGTGGCCGGGGCCGAGCGCTCCGGGATCGACGGCCGGGGGCGGCGGGACGGCTGCGGGGCGCGGTGGCCGCCGCGCAGCAGGGCCGCGCCCAGCGGCGTGAGGGTGTGCATCACGGCGCTGCCGTTGCGCAGCGTCAGCACGAGGCCCGCCTCCCGCAGCACACCGGCGTGCTGGCTGGCGGAGGCCGCCGACACCCCGACGCGGCGGGCGAGTTCGCTCGTGGTGCAGCCGCCGCCGATCGAGCCGAGCACGGCCGAGCGGGTGTGCCCGACGAGCTTGCCCAGCGAGCGTGGCGGCGCGTCCACGGGCGGCGAGGACTCCGCCATGTGCCGGACGGGATAGACGAGCACGGGCGTGAGGTCGGGGTTCTGATAGGTGACCGGCGTCCGGCGGCAGAAGAAGGAGGGAACCAGCAGCAGGCCCCGCCCGTTGAGATGGACGTCGCGGTCGACGGGATAGTCGGCCTCCAGCACGGGGGCGCGCCAGCGCATCATCGGCGGCAGCGAGGAGAGCAGCGCGTCCGCGCCGCCGTCGAGCAGGGCCCGGCCGCGCACCGCGCGGTCCCCCTCTATCTGGGCCTGTATGTGGCTCCAGTAGGGCGCGACGGCCGCCTCGTGGTAGGCGTGCAGCGCGCCCGTCAGCTTGGCGAAGGCCCGCGAGTCGCCCTCCGCCATGGATCGTATCCAAGCGGGGAGCGTGCGGACGGTGGAGAGCCGGCCCAGCTCCCGGTGCACCCGGTCGGGCGGCGTCTCGCGCAGCGCCTGCATGCCCGAGTCCAGTCCGAGTACGCCTTCGGGGGGCGTCAGGAAGTCCGGAAAATAGCCGCGGGAGGGAACCAGCGGGGCGAGAAGCCGAGTTTCACCATTCAACCGGGCCCGGGTTTCCGATCGCCAATCGCCGAAGATCGACTCGCCTTGTTTGTCCCGGAGACGGTGCAGACTCAAAACGGTTTCCCAGAGTGCGTCCGGGTCTCCGGCCAGGCGCAACCGGGCCAGATCGAGTCCAGTGAAATGGACGCGTAGCACCAAACCCCCACATGAGACATCCGCAACCACCCCCCGCTCACTGAGTATGCACACCGATACGAGCTGTTACCACGTCCTTTTGGCCACAGTTGAAAGGACTCGCGGGGAACGTCGCGGAAGCGAAATGCTATTCACGCACTCGGGGCCGCCCCCGCTCGTTCCCGTGGGGGGTGGCGAGCGAAAAAGCGGCCGCTGAGTATGCGAGTTGCCGCCCGAGCCGATGCGGGCGGCGACAACTCCCGGTGGGGGAGTTAAAGAGGGGCGGCGCTCCCGCACGGGCGCCGCCCCTCCGCCGTGTCGCCGTCCGGCGCGGGCTCGAGCTTGTGGTGCGGTGCGCGTTACGTGCGGGTTACCCGGGGGCTTCGCCCCCGTCCCCTGCTCGGCTGCGGGCCGCGGTCCGCCGCGGTGAGGCCCGCCTCACGCGCGGATCACCCCGGGGCTTCGCCCCGGACCCCTTGTCCGTCCACCGGCCAGTGGGGGCTGATCGCGCAGTTCCCCGCGCCCCTGACGGGGCGCCCTCGCCCCGGCCGCACAGGCCGGGACGGGGCCCGGCACCCCAACCCCACACGCCCAGACGGGGCGCCCCCACCTCGGCCTCACATGCCCAGACGGGGCGCGGCGCCCGACCTCAACGTCCGGACGGGACCCGGCATCCCGACCCCACACGCCCGGACGGGCTGGAGCGCCACAGGCGGTCGTCAACCCGCAGCACATCCAGCCCGTCCGGCGTTTGAGGACGCGGCCGCAGGCCGCCCCCGCCGCAGGCGGCACGCGCAAGCCACCCCCAGGCTTCACCCCGAACCCATGCCCACCCGCGGGCCAGTGGGGGCTGATCGCGCAGTTCCCCGCGCCCCTGACGGGGCGCCAGGTGCCCCGAACCCTCAACGCCGGACAGGGCTGGACGGCCCGCAGGCTGACGATCACCTGCACCAAATCCAGCCCGTCCGGCGATTGAGGACGCGGCCGCAGGCCGCTCCCGCCGCAGGCGGCGGACGGCCCGCAGGCGGCAGCGAACCCGCAGGCGAGACCCTGTCAGGCCAGCGCCTAGCGGCTGTCACTACCCGTGCTGATCGCCGCCGCCCGGCCCGCCTCCAAGCGGGCCACCGGGATGCGGAAGGGGGAGCAGGAGACGTAGTCCAGGCCCACCTCGTGGAAGAAGTGCACCGACTCCGGGTCGCCGCCGTGCTCGCCGCAGACGCCCAGCTTGAGGTCGGGGCGGGTGGCCCGGCCCGCCTCGACGGCCGCGCGGACGAGCGAGCCGACGCCGTCCTTGTCGATGGTCTCGAAGGGGCTGACGCCGAAGATGCCCTTCTCCAGGTAGGCGGTGAAGAAGCTCGCCTCCACGTCGTCACGGGAGAAGCCCCACACCGTCTGGGTGAGGTCGTTCGTGCCGAAGGAGAAGAACTCGGCGGCCTCGGCGATCTGATCGGCCGTCAGCGCGGCGCGTGGCAGCTCGATCATCGTGCCGATGGCCAGCCGGAGTTCGGTGCCGGTGGCGGCCTCGACCTCGGCGATGACGCGGTCGGCCTCCTCGCGGACGATCTCCAGCTCCTGGACCGTGCCCACCAGCGGGATCATGATCTCGGCGCGCGGGTCGCCGTTGGCGTTCCTGCGCTCGGCAGCGGCCTCGGCGATGGCCCGTACCTGCATGGCGAACAGGCCGGGGATGACCAGGCCGAGCCGGACGCCGCGCAGGCCGAGCATCGGGTTCTGCTCGTGGAGCTTGTGCACGGCCTGGAGCAGGCGCAGGTCGTTCTCGTGCGGCTCGTGGCGGGCCTCGGCGAGGGCGACCCGCACCGACAGGTCGGTGATGTCGGGCAGGAACTCGTGCAGCGGCGGGTCGAGCAGGCGGACCGTGACCGGCAGCCCGTCCATGGCCTCGAAGAGCTCGATGAAATCGGCCTTCTGGAGGGGCAGCAGGGCGCCGAGGGCCTCGTCCCGCTCGTCCGCGTGGTCCGCCAGGATCAGCCGCTCGACCATCTCGCGCCGCTCGCCGAGGAACATGTGCTCGGTGCGGCACAGGCCGATGCCCTGGGCGCCGAAGCGGCGGGCGCGGGAGGCGTCCTCGGCGTTGTCGGCGTTGGCCCGTACGCGCAGCCGGCGCGTGCGGTCGGCGTAGGCCATGATCCGGTGGACGGCCTGGACCAGCTCGTCGGCGTCGTCGGCGCCCGCGTGCATGCGGCCCTCGAAGTACTCGACGACCGGGGAGGGCACGACGGGCACCTCGCCGAGGTAGACCTTGCCGGTGGAGCCGTCGATGGAGACGACGTCGCCCTCCTCGATGACGACCCCGCCCGGGGCGGTCATCCGGCGCTGCTTGGTGTCGACCTCCAGCTCCTCGGCGCCGCAGACACAGGTCTTGCCCATGCCGCGGGCGACGACGGCGGCGTGCGAGGTCTTGCCGCCGCGCGAGGTGAGGATGCCCTCGGCGGCGATCATGCCGTTGAGGTCGTCGGGGTTGGTCTCACGGCGAATCAGGATGACCTTCTCGCCGGACCGGGACCACTTCACCGCGGTGTAGGAGTCGAAGACGGCCTTGCCGACCGCGGCGCCCGGGGAGGCGGCGATGCCGCGGCCCAGGAGGTCCACCTTCGCCTTCTCGTCGAAGCGGGGGAACATCAGCTGCGCCAGCTGGGCGCCCGTCACGCGCTGGAGCGCCTCGGCCTCGTCGATCAGGCCCTGGTCCACCAGCTGGGTCGCGATGCGGAAGGCGGCGCCCGCGGTGCGCTTGCCGACGCGGGTCTGGAGCATCCAGAGCTTGCCGCGCTCGATGGTGAACTCGATGTCGCACAGGTCCTTGTAGTGCGTCTCGAGCGTCTGCATGATCTGCATCAGCTCGTCGTACGAGGACTTGTCGATGCGCTCCAGGTCGGCGAGCGGCACGGTGTTGCGGATGCCCGCGACGACGTCCTCGCCCTGCGCGTTCTGGAGGTAGTCGCCGTAGACGCCCTGCTGGCCGCTGGCGGGGTCGCGGGTGAAGGCGACGCCGGTGCCGGAGTCGGGGCCGAGGTTGCCGAAGACCATGGAGCAGATGTTGACGGCGGTGCCCAGGTCGCCGGGGATGCGCTCCTGGCGGCGGTAGAGCTTGGCGCGGTCGCCGTTCCACGAGTCGAAGACCGCCCTTATGGCGAGGTCCATCTGCTCGCGCGGCTCCTGCGGGAAGTCGCGGCCGGTCTCCTTGGAGACGATGCCCTTGAACTCCGCCACGAGCCGCTGGAGGTCACCGGCGTCGAGGTCGACGTCGGTGGTGACGCCCTTGGCCCGCTTGGCCTCCTCCAGCGCCTCCTCGAAGAGGTCGCCGTCGACGCCGAGCACGGTCTTGCCGAACATCTGGATGAGGCGGCGGTAGGAGTCCCAGGCGAACCGCTCGTCGCCGGCCTGGGCGGCGAGCCCGGTGACCGAGGCGTCGGAGAGGCCGATGTTGAGGACGGTGTCCATCATGCCGGGCATCGAGAACTTGGCGCCCGAGCGGACGGACACCAGCAGCGGGTCGTCGGCCTGGCCGAGCTTCTTGCCCATCTTCGCCTCGAGGGCGTCCAGGTGGGCGGAGACCTCGTCACGCATGGCCGTGGGCTCGCTGCCGCTGGCGAGGTAGACCTTGCACGCCTCGGTGGTGATGGTGAAGCCGGGCGGTACGGGCAGGCCCAGGTTCGTCATCTCGGCGAGGTTGGCGCCCTTCCCGCCGAGCAGGTCCTTGAGGTCCTTGTTGCCCTCGGTGAAGTCGTAGACGAACTTCTGGCGATCTTGGGTTTCCGGCACGGGACTCGACTCCTCACTGGGGTCCCCCCGTACACAGGTGAGGGGAAGGCTGCTCAAACGATGCTGACGGCGGGGAGCGTACCCAGATCGAAGGCTTCTCGGGAGGTCCACTCCACGGTCATGAGGCCGCAACCACCCGTCTGCCAGCAGATCGAAAGTCAAGGCCCGGAAAAGGGGCCGAAACCCGCTCGTTCAACACTTGAAGCAAGGATGACAAGGTGAATCCGTGAGGTCACGCAGCGTCGACGGATCAAGGGGTGAGTCATCAACCAATGAACGCAAGAAGGGTGGCACCCAGTGCCACCCTTCAGAAGGGTACGGATCCTTTTCGGCCGCTCATCTGAGCGCAACCCCGATCAGTGGTGGCGAGAATCACGCCCCGACCTGACTGAATCCCGGCCCTTCCTCTCGCGCCCGCGCCGCGTGGCCCGCTCAGCCTCCGGAGGTGTCCAGCTCCGCCTCGGCGCCGACGACGGCGCAGTCGTACGGGTCGTCCAGCCACCCGTCGGGCAGCACGACCCGGTTGCGCCCGGATGTACGGCCGCGCGGGCCGTCCGCGCCCAGGGGCCAGGTCTGGTCGCCGTCGACCTCGCTCAGAAGAGCGGCCAGCTCGTCCAGGGAGGAGGAGACGGCCAGCTTCTTGCGCAGGTCGGAGCCGACCGAGAAGCCCTTGGTGTACCAGGCGACGTGCTTGCGGAAGTCGATGACACCGCGCTCCTCGCTCTCCAGCCACTCCCCCAGCAGCTCCGCGTGGCGCACCATGACGCGGGCGACCTCCTTGAAGACCGGCGCCGCGGGCGCGCCGCCGCCCTCGAAGGCGGCCACCAGGTCGCCGAAGAGCCAGGGCCGGCCGAGGCAGCCGCGGCCGACCACGACGCCGTCGCAGCCGGTCTCGCGCATCATCCGCACGGCGTCGTCCGCCGACCAGATGTCGCCGTTGCCGAGCACCGGGATCTCGGGGACGGACTCCTTCAGCCGCGCGATGGCGTCCCAGTCGGCCGTGCCGCCATAGTGCTGGGCCGCGGTGCGGCCGTGCAGCGCGATGGCCGTGACGCCCTCCTCGACGGCGATCCGCCCGGCGTCGAGGTAGGTCATGTGGTCGTCGTCGATGCCCTTGCGCATCTTCATCGTGACCGGCAGGGAACCGGCGTTGCCGACGGCCTCCCGCAGGATCGAGCGCAGCAGATTGCGCTTGTACGGGAGCGCGGAGCCGCCGCCCTTGCGGGTGATCTTGGGGACCGGGCAGCCGAAGTTGAGGTCGACGTGGTCGGCGAGGTCCTCGTCCACGATCATGCGGACGGCCTTGCCGACGGTGTCCGGGTCCACGCCGTAGAGCTGGATGGAGCGCGGCTTCTCGGTGCCGTCGAAATGGATCAGGCGCATGGTCTTGGCGTCCCGCTCGACCAGGGCCCGGGTGGTGATCATCTCGCTGACGAACAGCCCCTTGCCGCCGGAGAACTCGCGGCACAGCGTGCGGAAGGGCGCGTTGGTGATTCCCGCCATGGGGGCGAGCACCACCGGCGGCCACACGGTGTGCGGGCCGATCTGGAGGGGTGTGGCGGCGTCGTTCGTCATGCCGTCCATTGTCGCGTACCCATCCACCCAGTTTAGTTGTAGTCTTTAAATCATTAGACGAATACAACTGTCAGAGGTGCTGCCGCATGCCTGAGTTGTCCCGCCGCCGACGGCTCCTCGTCCTGGCGATCTGCTGTACGAGCCTGCTGATCGTCAGCCTCGACAACACGATCCTCAACGTGGCGCTGCCGTCGATGCAGAAGGAGCTCCACGCCTCGGTCCCCGGCCTCCAGTGGACGATCGACGCCTACACGCTCGTGCTGGCCTCGCTGCTGATGCTGGGCGGCTCGACCGCCGACCGGATCGGGCGCAGACGGATATTCCAGACCGGTCTGACGCTCTTCACCGCCGGATCCGTGCTGTGCAGCCTCGCGCCCGGGCTCGGCTGGCTGATCGCCTTCCGGATGCTCCAGGCCGTCGGCGGCTCGATGCTCAACCCGGTCGCGATGTCGATCATCACCAACACCTTCACCGACCCGAAGGAGCGGGCCCGCGCGATCGGCGTCTGGGGCGGTGTCGTCGGCATCAGCATGGCCGCGGGTCCCATCGTCGGCGGCGCGCTCGTCCAGTCCGTCGGCTGGCGCTCGATCTTCTGGATCAACCTGCCGGTCGGGCTGCTCGCCCTGGTGATGACCGCCCGCTTCGTCCCCGAGTCCCGCGCCCCCAAGCCGCGCAGGCCCGACCCGGTCGGCCAGCTGCTGGTGATCGCGCTGCTCGGCTCCGTGACCTACGGCATCATCGAGGGCGCCGCCGCGGGCTGGACCTCGCCGCTGATCCTGGGCTGCTTCGCGCTCGCCCTCGGCTCGCTCGCCGGACTGCTGACGTATGAGAGGCGGCGCCACGAACCACTGGTCGAGCTGGGGTTCTTCCGCAGCGTCCCCTTCAGCGGGGCCACCGTGATCGGCGTGAGCGCCTTCGCCGCGCTCGGCGGCTTCCTCTTCCTCAACACCCTCTACCTCCAGAACGACCGCGGGCTCTCCGCCCTGCACGCCGGGCTCTTCATGCTGCCGATGGCCGCCATGACCCTGGTCTGCGCCCCGCTCTCGGGCCGCCTGGTCGGCGCGCGCGGCCCCCGGCTGCCGCTCGTCCTGGGCGGTACGGCGATGACGGCCAGCGGCCTGATGTTCGCCGCCTTCGACGCGCGCTCGACGGACGCGGCGCTGTTCACCGCGTACGTCCTCTTCGGCATCGGCTTCGGCCTGGTCAACGCCCCCATCACCAACACCGCGGTCTCCGGCATGCCGCGCTCGCGCGCCGGGGTCGCCGCCGCGATCGTCTCGACCAGCCGGCAGGTCGGCCAGTCGCTCGGCGTCGCCGTGATCGGCGCGGCCGTCGCCGCCGGGCTCCAGCTCACGGGCTGGTGGATCATCGCCGGGTGCGGCCTCGCCGTCCTGCTGCTGGGTACGATCACCACCGGCCGCCGGGCCCGCCGCACCGCCGAGCGCGCCGCCACCCGCCTCGGCGCGGGCGGCACACACCCGGCCGCCGACTCGCTCCCCACGAGATCAGGATCCCGGTGACGACACCATGACCACGCACGAGCAGACCACGCGGACCGCGGAGCGCGCCTGGGGGAACCTCCGGGAGGTCGTCCTGGGCGGCAACGAGCGGCGCAAGGAGGTCGTCGAGGCGCTCGGCATGAGCTTCTTCCGCGTCAAGGCGCTGCGCCGGATCGCCCAGGGCCCGATGACCCTCCGGGAGCTCGCCGACCAACTGCTCACCGACCGGCCCTACACGACGCTGGTCGTGGACGATCTGGAGCGGCGGGGTCTGGTCGAACGGACGCCGAACCCCGCGGACCGGCGGTCGAAGATCGTCTCCGTGACGGCAGCGGGCGGCGAGGCCGCGGAGCGGGCGAATCGCATTCTGGGGTCGCCGCCGGCGGCGCTGCTCGCTCTGCCGCCGGAGGATCTCGCTGCCCTGGACCGGATCGCGTCCCGCTTGGCGGCGGGCTGAGGCCGGCCCCGCGCTTCCCGCACTGGGGCGCGGGCCCCAGCCCCCGGCTGCGGGTGGGTGGCGCCTGCGGCGGGCCTTTCCCCTACCCGCCCCTTCCCGAAACTGGGGGCCGGCCCCCAGACCCCCGCAACAGTGCTCGCCCCGGAACTGGGGCTGTGCCCCAGACCCCGCAACACGCTTCGCGCGTTGTCCTCAAACTCCCCCAGCTACCTCCCCCAGACTCCGTCCGGGGGCGCCCCCAGAGGTGCCCCCAACGGGCTGAAAAGAAAAGACTGGCGCACCCCGAAACCTGATGTCGCCCTCCGGTGGGAGGGTGGGGCTGGAGGGTGGGGTTCTGGAACGCGGTGCGTCTTTGGGGCACTCCATGCGGGAGACCCGCAGCGCACCGCGTTCCAGGTCCTCAGCCCGGAAGACCCGCCCCCGGCACCCACCACACACCCAAGCCCGGCCGGCGCCTGAGGCCACCCCACACCAGGCACAAACAACCCGCACCCGACAAAAGACCGCACCCCCTACACGTACAGCGACCGCAACCGCTCCAACCTCTCCCGAGACTCCTCATCCGCCGGCGTATAAGTGAGAAGCTTCGACCCCGCGTTGGGCCCCAGCCAAAGCGCCGTGTAGTCCAGCCGCAGCAACCCCACCCGGGACTGCCGGAACGCCTTCGTGCGGGACGCGAAGCGGACCACCTCGTGCCGTTCCCAGATCTCGCGGAACTCCGCCGAGCCCTCCTGGAGCCGCCGGAGGAGGCACTTCCAGGCGGGGTCCGCGAGGTGTTCGGCCATCGACGCGCGGAACTTGGCGGCCATGATGCGGACCGCCTCCTCGCGGTCGACGAGGCTGGCGCACCAGTCGGGGTTCATGAAGGCGAGCCACATGCAGTTGCGCTCCTCCCGGGGGAGGGCGTCGAGGTCGCACATCAGCTGGCCGTAGGGGCGGTTGTAGGCGAGGATGTCGTAGC
Organism: Streptomyces sp. NPDC025618; assembly: GCF_055558795.1. NCBI lineage: Bacteria > Bacillati > Actinomycetota > Actinomycetes > Kitasatosporales > Streptomycetaceae > Streptomyces > Streptomyces sp. NPDC025618. The sequence continues at coordinate 176,841 of NZ_JBVHLW010000002.1, forward strand.
GCGCGTTCTGGACGCAGGCGGGGAACGGCTCCAGCTGATCGTGCATCAGGCGCAGCGCGGCCGGCACCCCGGCGCACTCCGTGTCCGGCCGCGGATCGACGGAGTTGGCGAGGGCGAAGAGGTGGCCGCGCTCGCCGCGGTCGAGCATGAGCGCGTCGGCGATGGCGTCGAGCACCTGCGCGGAGACCTTGATGTCGCGGGCCTGCTCCAGCCACGTGTACCAGGTGACGCCGACGGCGGCGAGGTGGGCGACCTCCTCGCGGCGCAGGCCGGGGGTGCGGCGGCGGGGTCCGCGCGGGAGGCCCGCCTGTTCGGGGGTGATGCGCTCGCGGCGGCTGCGCAGGAAGGCGGCGAGCTCGCCGCGTCGTACGTCATCGGCCGAGGCCGGCGCCGAAGCCGGGGCGGGGGCGGAGGCAGGGGTCGCCGGAACTGTCGGGCCGGCAGGCCGTCGCTCGTGCACCATCGTGGTCATGGCTCCAGCATGCCGGACCCGCGAGCCGGTTGGCAGGTAGTCCTGGTACCAGGATAAAGAGACTCTGGTACCCGCCTGAGCGAGTCGGCATCGTCTCCTGTGTGAGCCAAACCCGAATATCCCCGATTGCCCCGGCGGCCACGGCCGTCACCACTGGACCGACCTCCGCCCTCAGCCCCCTGGGCCTCTTCACCGTGCTCGTCGGCGCGGCCCTGCCGATGGTCGACTTCTTCATCGTCAATGTCGCCCTCCCCACCATCGACCGCGATCTGCACGCGGGCCCGGCGCTGCTGGAGATGGTCGTGGGCGGCTACGGCGTCGCGTACGCCGTCCTGCTCGTGCTCGGCGGCCGGCTGGGCGACATGGTCGGCCGGCGGCGGCTGTTCTTGTGGGGTACGGCCGCCTTCGGGGTGACGTCCGTGGCCTGTGGGCTGGCCCCGGACGCCTGGACGCTGGTGGCCGCCCGGGTCGCGCAGGGCGCCGCGTCCGCGCTGATGCTGCCTCAGGTGCTCGCGACGATCCAGGCCACGACGCACGGCAAGCACCGCGCGCGGGCCCTGAGCCTGTACGGCGGTACGGCCGGTGTCGCCAGCGCGGTCGGCCAGGTGCTCGGCGGCGTGCTGGTGTCCTTCGATGTCGCGGGCACCGGCTGGCGGTCGATCTTCCTGGTGAACGCGCCGGTCGCGGTGGCCGCGCTGCTGCTGGCGGTGCGCACGGTGCCGGAGACGCGTTCGGAGCACCCGACGCGGGTGGACGGGCGCGGCACGGCGCTGCTGTCGCTGACGCTGGTGTCTCTGCTGCTGCCGCTGACGGAGGGCCGGGCTGCGGGCTGGCCGGTGTGGTCGTGGGTGCTGCTGGCCGTCTTCCCGGTGGCCGCGGTGGCGTTCGTGCTGGTGGAGCGGCGCGAGGAGGCGGCCGGGCGCACGCCGCTGGTGCCGCCGTCGCTGCTGCGGATCCGCTCGGTGCGCGGCGGGCTGGCGCTGCTGGTGCCCTTCTCGCTCGGCTGGGGCGGCTACATGTTCGTCATCGCGGTGGCCCTGCAGGAGGGGCTGCGGCTGGGGCCGCTCGCCGCGGGGCTGGCGCTGCTGCCGCTGTGCGTGACGTTCTTCGCCGGTTCGCTGCTCGGGCCGCGGCTGGCGGCTCGGTACGGCGGCCGGGTGATCGCCGCCGGGACGCTGATCCAGGCCATCGGCGTGCTGGCGGTGGCCGCGACCTTCTACTGGGGCTGGGACGGTCTGGGCGCGTGGGGCCTGGCACCGGCGCTGGCCGTGCAGGGGCTGGGGCAGGGGCTGCTCCTTCCGCTGACGCTGCGGGTCGTGCTGAGCGAGGTGCCGGTGGCACAGGCGGGCGTCGGCGGCGGCGTGATGGTGACCACGCAGCAGTCGTTCATGGCGCTGGGCGTGGCCACGCTGGGGTCGCTCTTCCTCTCGCTGGCCCCGTCGGCAGGGATGCGGGAGGCGCTGGCGGTGACCTTGGCGGTGCAACTGGTGGCTGTGGCCGTGTCGGTCGTGCTGAGTCTGCGACTGCCGCGCACGATGGCCTGAAATCGCCCCTGGGGCGCCCTCGGGCCCCGAGCCGAGGGTGGAGAGGATGGATGGACTGACAGATATTGAAATCTGTCAGTCCATGTGTCACTCTTTTGGTGTGCCCTCCGCCGACGGCCCCTCCCGGGAGCCGGCCGCGAGGAGGCACTCCCCAGTCCCCACGAAGGAGTCCCCGTGCAGCACCGCACCCTCGGCACCACCGGCCCCCAGGTATCCGCTCTCGGTCTCGGCGCGATGGGCATGTCCGCCCTCTACGGCGAGGCCGACCGCGCCGAGTCGATCGCCACGATCCACGCCGCCCTCGACGCGGGCGTCACGCTGATCGACACCGGCGACTTCTACGGCATGGGTCACAACGAACTGCTCATCAACGAAGCGCTGCGCACCGCCCCCGCGGGCGCCCGCGAACGCGCCCTCACCAGCGTCAAGTTCGGCGCCCTGCGCACCGTCGAGGGCGGCTTCACCGGAGTCGACGGCAGCCCGAACGCCGTGAAGAACTTCGCCGCCTACTCGCTCCAGCGCCTCGGCACCGACCACATCGACATCTACCGCCTCGCCCGCCTCGACCCGAACATCCCCATCGAGGAGACGGTCGGCGCCATCGCGGAGCTCGTCGAGGCCGGGCACGTCCGGCACATCGGTCTCTCCGAGGTGAACTCCGAGACCATCCGCCGGGCCGCCGCCGTCGCCCCGATCTCCGACCTCCAGATCGAGTACTCCCTGATCTCGCGCGGCATCGAGGACGACATCCTGCCCACCCTCCGCGAGCTGGGCATCGGCGTCACCGCGTACGGCGTGCTCTCGCGCGGCCTGATCAGCGGCCACTTCACCCGCGACCGGCAGCTCGCCGCGAACGACTTCCGCGGCATGAGCCCGCGCTTCCAGGGCGAGAACCTCCAGCACAACCTCGACCTCGTCGACGCGCTCCGCGAGGTCGCCGAGGCCAAGGGCGCGACCGTCGCCCAGACCGCCATCGCCTGGGTCCTCTCGCGCGGCGAGGACATCGTCCCCCTCGTCGGCGCCCGCCGCCGCGACCGTCTCACCGAGGCGCTCGGCGCACTCGACGTCACGCTGGAGGAGGCCGACCTCGCCGCCATCGAGCGGGCCGTCCCGGCCGGCGCGGCCGCGGGCGACCGCTACCCCACGGACCAGATGGCCCATCTCGACAGCGAGAAGTGAGCGGGTACGGTCACTACGGGGGCTCCCCGCGCCCCCGCCCCTCACGGAAAGGCCGTACGCCCCGATGCCGCCCGAGACCCTGACCCCCGCCCGCATCCTCGAGACCACCGAGGACGTGCTGCGCCGCTACGGCCCTGCCAAGGCCACCGTGGTCGACGTGGCGCGGGCCCTGGGCGTCAGTCACGGCAGCGTCTACCGCCACTTCGGCAGCAAGGCCGCCCTCCGCGAGGCGGTCACCCAGCGCTGGCTCGACCAGTCGCACACCGCGCTCTCCGCCTTCGCCGACGCGGAGGGCCCCGCCGAGCCGCGCCTGCGCCAGTGGCTCGCCGCCCTCTTCACCGCCAAACGCCACAAGGCGGGCGACGACCCCGAGCTCTTCGCCACGTACATGGTCCTCGTCGGCGAGAACAGCGCCGTCGTCGACCGCCACATCGAGACGATGATCGAGCAGCTCGCCCGCATCATCGCCGACGGCGCGACGACCGGCGAGTTCACCACCGCCGACCCGGCCCCCACCGCACGGGCGGTCTGGGACGCGACGAACCGCTTCCACGACCCGGCGTACGCGCAGGAGTGGTCCCGCTCGGAGATCGACGCGGCGTTCGAGGCAGTCTGCGACCTGGTGCTGCGGGGGTTGCGCCCGGCGTGAGCGGGCCCGCCGTCACCGGCAGGCGGTTCCGTGGGCCGGGTGCTCACAGGCTCTGGCCGAGCAGGGCCCGGCAGACGTGGGCGAGGCTGTCCACGTACTCGGCGGCGGACCGCAGCCCGGCGCCGGGCCCGTCGAGCAGCACGGCGCGGGCGCGGGCGTGCGTGAACTTTCGCATGGCCCACTCCTTGCTCCTGGGGTTCATGCGGGTGGTCTGCGCGTCGATGACGGGCAGCAGGGCGTGGATGTGCCGGCGCAGGGCCTGCTCCAGCTCCTTGAGCTCTGTGTGCGTCGGCAGCACGGGAGTTGTGAGGGCCCGGTCGATGGTGCGGTTGATTTGGGCGGCGTCGATGAGATCGGGCATGGGGGTCCTCGCCGTTGATGGTGGGTAGTCAGCCTTGGTGAGAGCCTCTCGTTCGAGCCGGTCCGATTCGAGGACTCTTGGAGGACGCCGAGGGGACCCCCAGGGGACGTCGATAGACCCGAGTGGGTGACCTCATCAGGCCCTGCCGAGACGTAACTTGGGGACGACGGCTACGTCTGGAGGGTCCGTGTCACGAGCACCTGGGAACGTCCGGTTGAAATCAGCGCGAGTGGCTGCCGGTTTCGCGTCGCAGCAGGCGCTGGCGGATGCCATCGGCCGGGCCGCGCCCAAGCTGGGGATGCGAGGTGTGACGGCAGGTGTGCGTCAGGTGCGGCGCTGGGAATCAGCCGCCCCGCCCTGGCCTCACCCGGACGTCGGCCGCGTCCTCGCGCATCTGCTCCGTCAGCCTCTGGAGGAGCTGGGCTTCACCCCGCCGTGGGGGCAGTCCGAAACCCGGCCGCCGGACCCCATGTTCCTCGACCCCGTCAACGGCGGTACGGCTGCGGCGGCCTTGACACCCATACCCTCCAGAGCGACGAACTGCCTCCACCCGGCCAGCGTCGGCCAGGACTTCGCCGATGTCACCCGGGCACACCGACGCCTGTACTGGTCGGTGGCCCCGGCCACCCTGCACCCGGCGGTGCTCGGCCACGCCCGTCTGGGGTGCGCGCTTCTCCCGGAGACAGTCGGCGGATGCCGAGCCGTTGTCGCGGCATCCCTCGCGGAGAGCTACCTACTCGCAGGGCGTATCGAGTTCTTCGACCTGAGGCAAGCGGATCAGGCAGGCGAGACGCTGCTGCGTGCGCTGCAAGCCGCGGGCGAGGCGGACGATTCCCTCCTGGGCAGCGCCATCCTCGCGCACACCGCGTTCATTCCCGGCTGGGCCGGGCGTAGAGACGACGCGATCGAGCGCCTCGTAGCCGCTCGCACTTACGCCCGTCGCGGCCCGGCGTCGGCTGAGTTCTGGGCATGGCTGGACGCCGTCGAGGCGGAATGCGAAACACGGTGCGGCAACCTGCGCACAGCGCTCCACTTGATCAGGCACGGCGAGGATGTGCTGGCGGACGGATCCGAGGGCGCGTCACCGCCATGGATGGACTGGTTCGACGTGACACGACTCGCCGCGTTCAAGGGCAATACCCAGCTGAAGGCAGGGCATCTTCCGCAGGCCCGAGAGACCCTGCGATCGGCGCTCGATCAGCTGCCTGCCGAATCCGCCAAGCAGCGCACGGTGATCCTCGGCGACCTCGCGGCAGTCGAGGCAGCCGCAGGCGACCCGGAGAAGGCGTGCGCCTACGCCTGCCAAGCCCTCGAACAGCTCGGAGCAACCTGGTACGCGACGGGCATGGACCGGGTACGGGACGTACGCCGGTCGCTCGCGGCCTGGCAGCACGAGCCGTGCGTGCGGGGCCTCGACGACCGGCTGTACTCCTGGGGTACGACCGTCAGCGCGCTTCGGCGTTGAACTTCGCCACGCGTTCCACGAGTTCCGTGAGCCTCTCGACCCGGAACGTGGGAACGCTCAGCGCATCCGGCGTCCGCCACTGGATCGTCGCCCACGGGCCGCGCCGGACGAGGGCCGTACGCATGCGCGCGGAGGCCGCGGGCCTGATGTCGTTGTCGACGCGGTCGCCGACGTAGAGGATCTCTTCCGGCCGGAACGGCACGGCCTCGGCGACCCGCACGAAGAACTCCGGGTCCGGCTTGGACGCACCCCAGTCGTCGCTGGTCCCGATGAGGTCCACGTCGCCGGTGAACAGCTCGCGGAGCAGACCACCGGCCCGGACGGTCTGGTTTCCGGCGATGCCCAGCCACAGTCCCGCCTCCCGGAGCTCCCGCAGAGCGGGCCGCACGTCCGGGTACAGGTCCTCCTCGCCGAACCATTCCGGCTGCCCGGCCGCCGCGCGCGCCGCGCGCTGCTCGCCGAGGTCGAAATCCGGCCGGAACTCCTGGAAGGTCTCGCGGTAGTCGCGACCCTGCGCGATCACCGCACCGAACATCGCGGCGAAGGTATGCCGCGGCACTCCCAGCCAATCGGCCCAAGTCCCGTACTCGCGGGTCTCGTCCACGAGGCACTCGCCGACATCGAACACCACTGCGCGAATCATGACGGCAGACTAGAGCAACCCGGCCACTCCCCTACCCCACCCCCAAGAACCGCAGAACCGCCAGCACCCGCCGATGATCCGCGTCCGCCTTCGGCAGATCCAGCTTCGACAGGATCGAATTGATGTGCTTCGCCACAGCGGACTCGCTCACGCAGAGCGCCTCCGCGATGCCCGCGTTCGAGCGGCCGGAGGCCATCGACTCCAGGACCTCGCGCTCGCGCGGGGTCAGGCGGTCCAGGGGGTCGCTGTGGCGGCGGAGCAGGAGCTGGGAGACCACCTGGGGGTCGAGCGCCGTGCCGCCGGAGGCCACGCGGCGCAGGGCGTCGATGAACTCCTCGACGTCGGCGACGCGTTCCTTCAGGAGGTAGCCGACGCCCCGCGTGTCGCCGGAGAGCAGATCGGCGGCGTACCGCTCCTCCACGTACTGCGAGAGCAGCAGCACCGCCGTGTCCGGCCACTGCCGGCGGATGACGAGCGCCGCGCGCACGCCCTCGTCCGTGAAGCCGGGCGGCATGCGGACGTCGAGGACGACCAGGCCGGGGCGGTGCTCCTCCACCGCCGCCAACACCGCTTCCGCGTCGCCCACTTCCACGACCACGTCGAATCCGGCCGTCTCCAGGACCCGCACCAGGCCGATCCTGAGCAGGACGGAATCCTCGGCGATCACGGCGCGCACGGCAGCTCCACAGTCACAACGGTCGGGCCCCCCGTGGGGCTGCTGATCGAGAACGTGCCGTCGACCGACGCGACGCGCTTGGCCAGACCGGCCAGCCCCGTACCACCGGAAGAGTCCGCTCCGCCCATGCCGTCGTCGGAGACGACCACGAGCAGTATCCCCCCGAACCGCTCGACGGTGACATCCGCCCGGGACGCCTGCGCGTGCTTGACGACATTGGCCAAAGCCTCGGAGACCACGAAGTAGGCGACGGCCTCGATCGTCGGGGCGGGCCGCGAGGCGAGGTCGACGTGCAGGCGTACGGGCAGCGGCGCGCGCTCGGCGATGCCGGAGAGGGCGGCGTCGAGGCCACGGTCCTCCAGGACGGCGGGGTGCAGACCGCGTACGAGGTCGGACAACTCGGTGATCGCTTCCTTGGCCTCGCGGTGCGCCTCCTCGATGACCTTGCGGGCGTCCTCGGGCAGATCCTTCATCGTGGCCTTGGCGAGGCCGAGGTTGACGGCGAGGGAGACGAGGCGCTGCTGGGCGCCGTCGTGCAGGTCGCGCTCGATGCGGCGGCGTTCGGCGTCCGCCGCGTCGACGACGCCCGCGCGGCTCTCGGTGACCTCGGCGACGCGGATCCGCAGGAGCTCCTCGCGGCTGGGGCCGAGCCGTGTCAGCGCGGCGCGGGTGTCGAGCCGGGCGAGGGCGCGGGTGAGCCAGGCCGCGCCGTAGAGCCCGGCGATCCCGGCGGCCGTGACGTACGCCGCCCGCGTGGTGAGGCCGAAGTGGTCGACGCGCGCCTCCACCGGCAGGACCCACATCCAGGCGTAGACGGTGGCGGCGGCCGCGGCGGCCGCCCACGCGAGCAGGGTGAGCGTGCCGCCGAGCGCGATCAGCGGGCCGGCGAACAGGTGGTACTGCACCTGCCGCCAGGCGGCCGGCGAGCGCAGCCACCGCTTGGCGCGCTCCGCCCGGGTGGCGCCCGGAACCCCGACCGGCCGGGGGATGTCCACGCCGAGCCGGCCGCGGAAGCGCGCGCCCTGGATCACGGTCAGCACGGGCGAGGCGAGGGCGAGCACGGCCAACGGGGCGAACACGGCGGCCAGCACGGCGAAGACCTCCGTCGGCCCGCCGGGCAGCCACGGCACCGCCAGCACGAACAGTGCCGCGACCTGCACGAGAGCGCCGGCGGCGAGGAAGGCGGCAGCCCGTCCCGCGCCGTCGAACGGCTTGAGCAGGATCCGGAGCACGAGGGGGATTCGCATGCTCCAAACGGTAAGGCCGCAGGTCAGGGGCGGACTATGGCACTGCCGCCCGACTTGGGGGTGTAGCCAGTGCCACCGTCGTGCCCGGGTCCGGACCCCGCCGCCAAGGGGTCCGGACCCGGAGAACCTCAGTCCGCGGACCGGTACGGCGCCGCCGCGTGCTGCGCCGCGTACCTCAGGGCGGGCTCGATCTTCGGCCAGAAATAGCTGTCCTGGCAGGAGTACGCCGGGGTGAACCCGTCGCAGCCGCGGCCGTCGCTGTCACCGATCTCGATGGTGAAGCTGGCCAGCCCGAGCTTGTCGTACGTCCAGTCGTCGGTGCCGCCGGAGGCGTCGTAGAGGATCTCGCCCGCCTGTCCGGACTGATAGCCGGTGATCGAGCCCATGCGGCCGGCCAGGGCGCGCAGCGCGGCGTCGTTGCCGCTGTGCACGCGGTGGTCGGACTCCCAGGGGAAGAGGACCATGCCGGCGTCGCTGTGGAGGCTGATCATCATGCCCCGGGCGTCGGCGGGCGCGGGGTCGCTGTCGCCGGTGCCGGTGCGGACGGCCGGGTAGAGCTGCCGGAAGAGGCCCTCCAGCGCGGCGTTCTCCGGCTCGGAGTCGGCGGCGGGGCCGAGATAGACCTCGTTGCAGGGCTGGGTGGAGGTGCCGAGGCCGCCCCAGTGGGTGCCCGCGTTGCGGTTGAGGTCGACGCCTATCTGCCCGCTCCAGCCGCAGGAGGAGCCGTGGGAGCCGTCGGCGTTCTTGCGCTGCCATACGGGGTTGTCGCCGCCGCTCGCGACGATGTCGACGCCGTCGGGGTTGGCGATCGGCACGACCCACATCTCGGTGGTGTCCATGAGCTTGGTGATGTCCGGGTCCTTGCCGTACTGCCCCGTGAGCTCGTCCGTCCAGCGCCAGGACATCTCCCCCGTGGTGAGCTCGCGGGCGTGGATCTGGCTCATCAGGAAGAAGCGGGGCTTCGTCGAATTCGGGTTGAGCGAGCAGTCGCCCGGCTTCATCTTGGTGACGCAGACGGCCTTGAGGTCGTTGCCGCCCGAACCGGTCTGCTTCAGCCAGGACTTGCCGTATGTGACGACCGTCGCCAGGTCCGGGTGCTGGGCGGCGAGTTGGTCCAGGTGCGCGTAGTGCGCGCCGACGGTGTGATAGCCGCCGTCGTACGTGTCACCGGCCGCCGCCGTCTTCCCGGGCGCCGGTCTTTTGACGGTCTGGACGACGGTCGGCGCGAAGCCGAGGCGGCGCAGCCCGTCACCGGTCGTCCGGTCGCCGAGGACGAAGAGGTGGTCGCCCTGCCGGCGTTCCAGGAGGTCGTATCCGGCGGTGATGAGGGTCTGCGCGTCCTGCTTGTGGTGCGCCGGGACCTCGTAGACGACGTCGGTGTCGCGGTGGGGGCCGCGCTGCGAGGCTCCGGCGAGGGCCGTCGTGGCCTGCGGGAGCATGGCCGCCGCGGCCATGACACTCACGCCGACGGCCAGCCCTGCCAGGCGTTTTCGGGACATGGGGTGGGCCTTTCCGTGTGGGGACGGAACGGGACCGCTGCCGATGCGGGGCCGACATGCGGCCGCAGGCGCATGATGCCGTGTCCATGTCACGAATGGAAGGGAGTATCACCCTCCAGGCGCTACATAGACCGAACCTGCGTTCGGTAAGGCGAGAGTCGGTACCACTATCGGACGAACGCACGAAGAGATGGCCCCGGACGCCCCGCAAGCGTCGCTACGTTGAGCACCTGTTCGCCTACACAGAGAAGGAGGCGCATCATGGCAGTCATGGTTGAGACACCACCACCCGCGCTGATCGTCCAAGGACCGGAAGCGGATTTCGAAGAGCTGTGCAGGATTCTCGAGAAGGTCGACGCCGATCTTCCGGCCGGCTACTACACGGAGATCATCGGGGGAACGGTCGTAGTGTCACCGTGGTCCAGGGCTTTCTACGACCTCATCCTCGACGCACTCACCGACCAGCTGGGTCCACACGCCCCTGAGGGCCACCGGGCACGGGCATACCGCAGCCTCTACAAGTTCGCCGAGCACTCGGGCGCCTACGGCCCCGACTTCCACGTCGCGGACTCCGACGGCATGCGGACCGACAGCATCTACCGGCCCGGCGAAGCGCTGTCCCTCGTGGGTGAGCTGACGTCCAAGTCGACAGCCCACAACGACCGCAGGGAGAAGGCCAAGGTCTACGGCAAGGCCGGCGTGCCCGTGTACGTGCTCGTCGACATGCTGAAAGCCGCCGTCATCGTGCACTCCGAACCGTCGGAACACGGGTACCGCACCCGTACAGAGATCGAATTCGGCGAGACGGTCCACATCCCCGCCCCCTTCGACTGCAAGCTCGACACCACCGGCTGGGGTGGCTGACCCCTCCCCGTACCGAAAGGCCCCGGCCCCGCCGAAGCGGGAACCGGGGCCTTCGGGTTTCGGCTAAAGGGGTCAGCAGCCCAGGAGGCGCGAGCCCAGGTAGCCCTCGATCTGGTCGAGGGAGACCCGCTCCTGCTTCATCGTGTCGCGCTCGCGCACGGTCACCGCGTTGTCGTCGAGCGTGTCGAAGTCGACGGTGACGCAGAACGGCGTGCCGATCTCGTCCTGGCGGCGGTAGCGGCGGCCGATCGCGCCCGCGTCGTCGAACTCGATGTTCCAGTTCTTGCGCAGGTCCGCCGCGAGGCCCTTGGCCTTCGGGGAGAGCTGCGGGTTGCGGGAGAGCGGCAGGACCGCGACCTTGACCGGCGCGAGGCGCGGGTCGAGGCGCATCACGACGCGCTTCTCCATGACGCCCTTGGCGTTCGGCGCCTCGTCCTCGTTGTACGCGTCGAGCATGAAGGCGAGCATGGCGCGGTTGAGACCGGCCGCCGGCTCGATGACGTACGGGAAGTAGCGCTCGCCGGCCTCCTGGTCGAAGTACGACAGGTCCTGGCCGGAGCCCGCGGAGTGGGCCTTGAGGTCGAAGTCGGTGCGGTTGGCCACACCCTCCAGCTCCGAGAACTCCGAGCCGCCGAAGTTGAAGCGGTACTCGATGTCGACGGTGCGCTTGGAGTAGTGGGAGAGCTTCTCAGCGGCGTGCTCGTACCACCGCATGTTCTCCTCGCGCATGCCGAGGCCGGTGTACCAGTTCCAGCGCTGCTGCATCCAGTACTCGTGCCACTGCTCGTCCTCGCCCGGCTTGACGAAGAACTCCATCTCCATCTGCTCGAACTCACGCGTGCGGAAGATGAAGTTGCCCGGCGTGATCTCGTTGCGGAAGGACTTGCCCGTCTGGGCGATGCCGAACGGGGGCTTCTTGCGCGAGGTCGTCTGCACCTGGGCGAAGTTGGTGAAGATGCCCTGGGCGGTCTCGGGGCGCAGGTAGGTCACCGAGCCGGTGTCCTGCGTCGGGCCGAGGTGCGTGGCGAGCAGGCCGGAAAACTGCTTGGGCTCGGTGAACTGGCCCTTGTTGCCGCAGTTCGGGCAGTTGATGTCGGCGAGGCCGTTCGCGGGCAGCTTGCCGTGCTTGGCCTCGTACGCCTCTTCCAGGTGGTCCGCGCGGTAGCGCTTGTGGCAGGAGGTGCACTCGGTCAGCGGGTCGGAGAAGGTGGCGACGTGGCCGGACGCCTCCCAGACCTCACGGGCGAGGATCACCGACGAGTCGAGACCGACCACGTCGTCGCGCGAGGTGACCATGGAGCGCCACCACTGACGCTTGATGTTCTCCTTGAGCTCCACGCCGAGCGGCCCGTAATCCCAGGCGGCACGCTGTCCGCCGTAGATCTCACTGCACGGATAGACAAAGCCACGGCGCTTGCTCAGGCTGACGATGGTGTCGATCTTGTCGGCGGCCACGGTGCTCTCTTCATTGCGACGACGAACAGCGAATGCTTCAGGTTACCGGCGGCGCACCCCCTCTCATCAAATCGGCTCTGGCCTTGGCTTGACCCGATCGGCCGGGCGGCCCGGTTGCGCCCCCTTTGCGAACATGTTGTTGACAATCGTTTCCACTTTTGTTGAAAATGACTGTCATGAACGTAAGCCGTCCGCACTCCCGCCGAATAACCACCGCCGCCGTCGCCACGGCCGCAGCCCTGGGGCTGCTCACGCTCTCCGCGTGCTCCTCCTCCGACGCGGCGGGCAAGGCGGCGGACGGCAGGACGAAGGTGATCGCCTCCTTCTATCCCCTGGAGTTCCTGACCAAGGAGATAGGCGGCGACCACGTCAGCGTGACGAACCTGACGAAGCCCGGCGTCGAGCCGCACGACCTGGAGCTCACGCCCAGGCAGACCGGCTCCCTCTCCGACGCGGGCGCGATCGTCTACCTCAAGGGCCTCCAGCCCGCCGTGGACGAGGCGATCAAGCAGTCCGGGAACAAGCACGTCGCCGACGCGGCCGCCCTCACGGATCTCGAGGAGCACGGCACCGAGGTGGACGGCCACCACCACTCCACCGGCGACAACCACTCCCACTCGGAGTCCGAGGCCGGCAAGGACCCCCACATCTGGCTCGACCCGGTGAAGTACGCCGAGGTCGCCAAGGGCGTGAACAAGACCCTCGCCGAGGCCGACCCCGAGCACCGGGCCGACTTCCAGAAGAACACGGACGCGCTGGTCAAGAGGCTCGACGGGCTGAACACGAAGTTCGCCGACGGCCTGAAGAACCGCGCCTCCGACACCTTCATCACCACCCACGCGGCCTTCGGCTATCTCGCCGAGCGCTACGGGCTCACCGAGGAGGCCATCAGCGGCCTGGACCCGGAGTCCGAGCCCAGCGCCGCCCGGATGAAGGACCTCCACCAGCTGGCCAAGGACCACCACGTCAGCACGGTCTTCTTCGAGACGATCGCCAACCCGGCCACGGCCCGGACGCTGGCCAAGGACCTCGGGGTGCAGACGGACGTCCTCGACCCGCTCGAAGGCATCACCGACAAGTCCAGGGGCGACGACTACTTCGCCGTCATGGAGTCCAACCTCGCCGCCCTGCGGAAGGCGCTGGGCACCAAGTGACGGAGGTCAACGACATGGACGGGCAGCCCGTCATATCCCTGCGCGGGGCGACCGCCACGCTGGGCTCGCGCCCGGTGCTGCGCGGCGTGGACCTGACCGTCGAGCGCGGCGAGGTCGTGGCGCTGCTCGGCGCCAACGGCTCCGGCAAGTCCACGGCCGTCCGCGCGATCGTCGGCCAGGTGCCGCTGACCGGCGGCGAGCTCGACCTCTTCGGCACCCCGCGGCGCCGCTTCCGCGACTGGGCCCGGCTCGGCTACGTCCCGCAGCGCACCACCGCCGCGGGCGGCGTGCCCGCGACCGTCGGCGAGGTCGTCGCCGCGGGCCGGCTGGCCCGCACCCGGCTCGGCATCATGCGCAAGGCGGACCGCGAGGCCGTCGTGCGGGCCCTGGAGCTCGTCGGCATGGCCGACCGCCTCAAGGACTCCGTGGACGCGCTCTCCGGCGGCCAGCACCAGCGCGTGCTGATCGCCCGCGCGCTGGCCGTGGAGCCCGAGCTGCTGATCATGGACGAGCCGATGGCGGGCGTCGACCTGGCCAGCCAGGAGGTCCTCGCGGCCGCCCTGCGCGCCCAGGTCGAGCGGGGGGCCACGGTCCTCCTCGTGCTGCACGAGCTCGGCCCCCTGGAGCCGCTCATCGACCGCGCGGTCGTGCTCCGCGACGGCTGCGTCGTCCACGACGGCCCGCCGCCGGAGGCCGTGGGCCAGCACGCGCTGCCCGGCCACGACCATGTACACCCGCACGCCGGCCCGGCAGCGGAACCGATACGGACAGGGCTGCTGACCTGATGGACATCCTCGACTTCGCCTTCATGCAGCGGGCCCTGCTCGCCGCCCTCGTGGTCGGCCTCACCGCGCCCGCGATCGGCACCTTCCTCGTCCAGCGCCGCCAGGCGCTGATGGGCGACGGCATCGGCCACGTGGCGCTCACCGGCGTCGGCCTCGGCTTCCTGCTCAACACCAGCCCGGTGTGGACGGCCACCGCCGTCTGCGTCGTCGGCGCCGTGGTGATGGAGCTGATCCGCTCCTACGGCAAGGCCCGCGGCGACATCGCGCTCGCCATGCTCTTCTACGGCGGCATGGCCGGTGGCGTGATGCTGATGAGCCTGTCCTCCAGCGGCTCCAACGCCAACCTCACGACCTACCTCTTCGGCTCGATCACCACCGTCTCGCAGCAGGACATCGTCGCGATCTGCGTCCTGGCGGCCTTCGTGATCCTCACCACGCTGGGCCTGCGCCGGCAGCTCTTCGCCATCTGCCAGGACGAGGAGTTCGCCCGCGTCACCGGCCTCCCCGTGCGGCTGCTGAACCTGCTGATCGCGGTCACCGCCGCGGTCACCGTCACCGTCGCCATGCGCGTCGTCGGGCTGCTGCTCGTCAGCGCCCTGATGGTGATCCCCGTGGCCGCCTCGCAGCAGATCGCCCGCAGCTTCGCGATGACCTTCGCGCTGGCCATCGCCATCGGCGTGCTGGTGACCGTCTCCGGCACCACGCTGTCGTACTACGTGAATGTGCCCTCGGGCGCCTCCATCGTGCTGCTCGCCATCGGCGTCTTCGTCACCCTGACCCTCCTCGCGACGCCGCTCGCGCGGAAACGCGCCCGGCAGGCCGCCGCGGCCGCCGAGGACGGCTGCACGCTCACGGTGCCCGACGCCCGCCGGCCCGCCGACGACGTACGGGTCTGACGACGCCCTCCGGGACCGGCCCGCGCCCTCCGGCGCTAACGCCCCGCGCGCCGGTCCCGCACCCGCGTACGGCACGCGGCGCCCGGCGTACAGGGTCCGAGACGCGTCTCGGGGCTTACACACCCGGTCCCGCGGGCTGGCACAATTGGCCGTGCGACACGTGCGGATGGGTGTTCAGGCGAGCTTTTGGAGGCAACTGTGGCGACCGCGGGTCCCCCCGTACGCGGCCGGTCCACCAAGCAGCGGGCCGCGGTCTCGGCCGCGCTCGACGAGGTGGACGAGTTCCGTAGCGCTCAAGAGCTCCACGACATGCTCAAGCACCGCGGTGCCTCGGTGGGTCTGACCACCGTCTACCGCACGCTGCAGTCCCTCGCCGACGCGGGCGAGGTCGACGTGCTGCGCACCAGCGAGGGCGAGTCGGTCTACCGCCGCTGCTCCAGCGGGCACCACCACCACCTGGTGTGCCGGGTCTGCGGCAAGGCGGTCGAGGTCGAGGGCCCCGCCGTGGAGAAGTGGGCGGACTCCATCGCCGCCGAGCACGGCTTCGAGGACGTCGCCCACACCATCGAGATCTTCGGCACCTGCGGGGACTGCGCCCAGCAGCGCTGACCCCGCAGGCGGCCGTGGCCGTCAGCCCTTGGAGAGCTCGTCCTCGTTCGGGACCGCGCCGCCGAATCGGCGGTCCCGCTGGGCGAACTCCAGGCAGGCGCGCCACAGGTCGCGGCGGTCGAAGTCGGGCCAGAGCACGTCCTGGAAGACCATCTCGGCGTAAGCGCTCTGCCAGATCAGGTAGTTGGACGTGCGCTGCTCGCCGGACGGGCGGACGAAAAGGTCGACGTCCGGCATGTCCGGGTAGTAGAGGTACTTCGCGAAGGTCTTCTCCGAGACCTTCGCCGGGTCGAGCCGGCCCGCGGCGATGTCGCGCCCTATGGCCGCCGCCGCGTCGGCGATCTCCGCGCGGCCGCCGTAGTTGACGCAGAAGTACATCGTCATCGCGTCGTTGTCCTTGGTCTGCTCCTGCGCGACCTGGAGCTCCTCGACCACCGACTTCCACAGCTTCGGCATCCGCCCGGTCCAGCGGACCCGGATGCCCAGCTCGTCCATCTCGTCGCGGCGGCGGCGGATGACATCGCGGTTGAAGTTCATCAGGAAGCGCACCTCTTCGGGCGAGCGCTTCCAGTTCTCGGTCGAGAAGGCGTACAGGGAGAGGTTCTTGACGCCCATCTCCAGGCAGCCCTTGAGGACGTCCATGACGACGCCCTCGCCGACCTTGTGGCCCTCGGTGCGCGGCAGCCCGCGCTCCTTCGCCCAGCGGCCGTTGCCGTCCATGACGATGGCCACGTGGTTGGGGACCAGTTCGCCGGGGATCTTCGGCGGCCGCGCCCCGGACGGATGCGGGTCCGGCGTGCGGTACTCGCGTCGGGAACGGCCCAGAATCCCGCGTCGTGCCATGCGTGCCACTTCTCCTCGATACCAGGGTTGCTTCTCTGGGTTACTTCTCTACGTAACGGAGGGAGCGGAGCCCCCGCTCCAGATGCCAGTGCAGATACGCCGCCACCAGGCCGCTGCCCTCCCGGACGTGCCGCGCCTCGCACGCGTCCGCCGTCGCCCAGTCCCCGGTCAGCAGCGCGCCGAGGAGCCCGATCGACTCCGAGGAGGGTACGACGCTTCCGGGCACCCGGCAGTCACCGCACACCACACCGCCCGCGGCCACCGAGAAGAATCGGTTCGGTCCGGGCATTCCGCACTTGGCGCAGGCGTGGAAGCTGGGCGCGTAGCCGTTGACGGCGAGGGAGCGCAGCAGGAACGCGTCGAGGATCAGGTGCGGGGCGTGCTCCCCCGCGGCGAGCGTCCGCAGGCCGCCGACGAGCAGCAGATACTGCTGCACGGCGGGCTCGCCCTCGTGGTCGGTGAACCGCTCGGCGGTCTCCAGCATGGCGGTGCCCGCGGTGTAGCGGGCGTAGTCGGTGACGATGCCGCCGCCGTACGCCGCGATGGTCTCGCTCTGGGTGCACAGCGGCAGGCCGCGGCCGACGAGCTCGCCGCCGCGCGCGAAGAACTGCACGTCCACGTGCGAGAACGGCTCCAGCCGCGCCCCGAACTTCGACTTCGTCCGCCGCACGCCGCGGGCCACGGCCCGCACGCGCCCGTGCCCCCGGGTCAGCAGCGTGATGATCCGGTCCGCCTCGCCCAGCTTCTGGGTGCGAAGGACGATGCCGTCGTCGCGGAACAGACTCATCGTCCACACCACCGGGTGTCCGGCCGGGGGTCCGGGGGTTGCCCCCCGGGAGACGGCGCCTGGGTGCGAAGGACGATGCCGTCGTCGCGGAACAGACTCATGGGGCCATTCTCCCGTACGGCCGGGGGTGCCCCGGGCGCCGGGCGGGACGGCGGGGGTCCGGGGCGTTGGAGAATGTCGGCATGTTGATCTTCCCGTCGCTCCGGAACCCCTTGCCGACACTCGCCATGGGCGTGGCCGGCCTCGGACTGGCCGTCGTCGCGGCCTTTCTGCTGGGCGTCACCGTGCCCGGCAAGCGGGCCGACGCCTGGGCCTTCGCGACGGCCCCCGCCTGCCTGCCGGACGAGCCCTCCACGGAGTGCCGGAAGACCGTCCCGGCCACCGTGGAGAAGACCGAGACGACGAGCGACGGCGGGACGGAGCACCACTGGCTCACGCTGACCGGGCCCGACCGGGGCTCCCACCGCGTGGACATGAGCCGGTCGGCGTCGGTCTTCGGCGCGGTCAGGCGCGGTGACCGGGTGGCGATGACGTCGTGGCGGGGCAAGGTCCGCTACGTCGACTTCCGCGGCATGCGGCAGGACGCCACCGACCGCCCCAAGGAGGCGTACCGCCTCCCGCTGGGCACCGGCCTGGCGCTGCTGCCGCTGAGCGCGATGTTCCTCTGGTTCGCCCAGGGACTCGCCCGCCGGGCCGCGGACGCCCCGGCGCGCACCCTGTGGCAGATCAGCGTCGCGATCGCGTCGGGCATCTGCCTGGCGCTCATCGCCTTCTTCGCGCCCCTCGCCACGGACACGGTCTCCACGGCCCTGCTGCTCAGCGCCGTGGCCGCGTTCCCCGTGGCCATCGCCGGCCTGTGGCTGATCCGGCAGCAGCGGCGGCGCCCCACGGGCCGCAGGCGGCGGACGGGGCGGCGGCCGAACCCGTCCCGCGCGTGAGGACGTCCTACGACGGGGTGCGGGCCGAGGCCAGCAGGCGGTCCGTGTCCTCCGGGCGCAGGAGCAGGGCCCGGCCCACCGTCGCCAGGACCTCGCGCTCGGCGGGGCGGTAGGGGCCGTCGGCCAGCGCGATGCGGGCGCCCTGGAGGAGGATCGATTCCCGGCCGGCCGGGGCGAGGTGCGGGGCGAGCGGCTCCAGCGCCTCGTGGAGCTCGATGGCCAGGGCCGTGCCGCGGGGGTCGAAGCCGTCGCGGCCGCAGCCGCCGTCGCCGAGGCCGCCGCCGCTCGGATACATCCCGGGGAGCCGGCCGGTGTCCGCCGCGAGCGCCTCGATCAGGGTGATCAGCTGTTCCTCGCTGCAGTCGACGAAGCCCGCGGCGCGCACCGCGCCGACCGCGGCCCTGCGGACCGTACGCGCCTCGGTGCCGCCCGCGGCGAGGACGGCGAGGGCGACGGTGTGCACGGCGTCGCGGAGCATCGCGGAGAAGCGCGTGGTGGTGGGGTGGTCGAGGATGTCCGTGCTGTAGCGGGCGCGGCAGGCGGTGCACTCGACGACCGGGCCGACCGGCCCGCGCGGCAGCAGCGGCACGCCGAAGGCGACGAGCCGGCGGCGGCCCGTACGGCGGCGGTAGTTGCGGTCGCCGCCGCATCCGGGGCAGTAGAACTCGCCGTCGCCGACGGTGCGCCATACGGTGCGTACGCCCACCACACACCGGTCCGGACCGGATCGGCCTCGCGCGTGCATCACGGCGGAACCTCCATAACGCTGCGGCCTCGTCGCCGCGTTGACGTGATGTTAGCCACATCGTTGATGTGGCGTCAGTACCCCGTGCGCAGACTTCGGGCGGCAGTGGGGCGAACACGCCACCGGGCCACCGGATACGGTGGTTTCGGTGGCATGTTCTTGACGGGCGGCTCGTCCGTGCCACCGCTTCGCGGCCGGTGTTCTCGATCGCCGGCCGGGCTGAAATGCCGCAGGCGGACGCTCACATGCGGCAACTGGAGCCCGTCCGGCGATCGAGGACGCGCCCGCAGGGCGCTACCTGCCGCGAGTGGCGACCGGCCCGCGGCCGACGCGCAGGGCGAGGACCTGGTTTTCGCCGCGTCAGCGGCGCGACGCCCTGTTCACCGCCGAGACGACCGCCTTGATCGAGGCGCGCGTGGTGTTGGGGTCGGTGCCGATGCCCCACAGCACCTTGCCGTCGATCACGCACTCGATGTACGAGGCGGCGCGGGCGCTCGCGCCCTCGCTCATGGTGTGCTCGGAGTAGTCCAGCAGGCGGGCGTCGACCCCGATCGCGGCGAGCGCGTCGAAGAAGGCGGAGATCGGGCCGTTGCCGGTGCCGGTCAGCACGGTGTCCACGCCGTCCACGACCGCCTCGACGGTGAGCGCGTCGGTGCCCTCGCTGGTGGTCGAGGTCTGGTGGGAGCGCAGCGCGATCCGGCCCCAGGGGTTGTCGTCGGTGGGCAGGTACTCGTCCTGGAAGACCGACCAGATCTCCTGCGGGGTGACCTCGCCGCCCTCGGCGTCGGTCTTCGCCTGGATGATCCGGGAGAACTCGATCTGCATCCGGCGCGGCAGGTCCAGCTTGTGGTCGTTCTTCAGGACGTAGGCGATACCGCCCTTGCCGGACTGCGAGTTGACGCGGATGACCGCCTCGTACGAGCGTCCGACGTCCTTCGGGTCGATGGGCAGATAGGGGACGGCCCACTCGATGTCGTCCACGGTCTTCCCGGCGGCGGCAGCGGTGGCCTCCATCGCCTCGAAGCCCTTCTTGATGGCGTCCTGGTGGGAGCCGGAGAAGGCGGTGTAGACCAGGTCGCCCGCGTAGGGGTGGCGCGGGTGGACCTCCATCTGGTTGCAGTATTCGGCGGTGCGGCGGACCTCGTCGATCTGCGAGAAGTCGATCTGCGGGTCGACGCCCTGGGAGAAGAGGTTCATGCCCAGGGTGACCAGGTCGACGTTGCCGGTGCGCTCGCCCTGCCCGAAGAGGCAGCCCTCGACGCGGTCGGCGCCCGCCATGACCGCCAGCTCGGCGGCGGCGACGGCCGTGCCGCGGTCGTTGTGGGGGTGGGCGGAGAGGCAGATGTGCTCGCGCCGGGACAGGTGCCGCGACATCCACTCGAAGCGGTCGGCGTGGGTGCTGGGGGTCGACCGCTCCACCGTGGCCGGCAGATTGAGGATGATCTCCCGCCCGGCCTCGGGCTGCCAGACGTCCATGACGCCCTCGCAGACCTCCAGGGCGAAGTCCAGCTCGGTGTCGGTGAAGATCTCGGGGCTGTACTGGTAGCCGAAGACCGTGTCGTCGCCGAGGATCTTCTCGGCGTACTCCACGACCAGCCGGGTGCCGTCCACCGCGATCTGCTTGACCTGCTCGCGGGAGCCGCGGAAGACCACCCGGCGGAAGACGGGCGCGGTGGCGTTGTAGAGGTGGACGGTCGCGCGGTGGGCGCCGCGCAGCGACTGAACGGTCCGCTCGATCAGCTCCTCGCGGGCCTGGGTGAGGACGGAGATCGTCACGTCCTCGGGGATCGCGCCGTCCTCGATGATCGACCGCACGAAGTCGAAGTCGGTGGCGCCGGAGGAGGGGAAGCCGACCTCGATCTCCTTGTAGCCCATGCGCACCAGCAGGTCGAACATCTCGCGCTTGCGGGCCGGGGACATCGGGTCGATCAGGGCCTGGTTGCCGTCGCGCAGGTCGGTGGAGAGCCAGCGGGGGGCGGCGGTGATGCGCCGGTCGGGCCAGGTGCGGTCGGGGAGGTCGACCGCTTCGTACGGCCCGTATTTGTGGACCGGCATCCCCGAGGGGCGCTGGGTCACGGTCGCCGCGGTGACGGGTGTGGGAGGGCGTACGGCCGCGATCTGGGGGGTGCGGGGCTCGGGCATCTGCGTGGGGCTCCTCGTATGGTCCGCTGGGCGGCCGACGGGGCGGGTCACCGGCAAGTGACCGCAACACCGAACTCCGCGGGGAGGGAGTCGGCCTACTGCAGACCCTCGCCGCGGCAGCTAAGGAGAAGCAGCCCGAAACGCATGATGCTCAGCACGATAACCGAGCCCGCCGCGCCATGGACCCCCCGTATCAGCATGCGGGACGCGATCACGGGACGGGCGGCCCGGGGGCCGGATATCCCGGGCGGCGCGGGGCCGATAAGGGAATGCGGAATTGCTGTCCCCTAAATAGTAACCAACCACTCGATTTCATTAATCGTGACGCAAGGCAGTGACAAACCGGAGGCCCGGTGCCACATTGCCGCCATGAAACCGGTGTTCTGCACGATCGTGCCTCCCCACATTCTCGACAGGCTCGCCCAGTCCGACGACCCCACCGTCCATGAACCCGCCCGGCGCACCCTCGAACACGACTCGGCCCACCGCACCCGCCGCCGGATCGCCACGCTCGGCGGTGCCGCGGGCCCGACGGGCACCCCGTCCGACCAACCCCAGCGCACGATCTTCGACGCCGGGCACCTGGAGACCGAGCCGGGTACCAAGGTGCACGCCGAGGGCGACGCCCCGTCCAAGGACGCGACCGTCAACCGTGCCAACGCCGGGCTCGGCGCCACCTTCGACTTCTATCTGAAGGTGTACGGGCGGCACTCCATCGACAACGCGGGACTGCCGCTGAATGCCACCGTCCATTACGGCACGAATTACGACAACGCCTTCTGGGACGGCACCCAGATGGTGTTCGGCGACGGCGACGGCGATCTCTTCGTCGACTTCACCATTCCGGTGGACGTCATCGGCCACGAGCTCACCCACGGCGTCACCCAGCACACGGCCAACCTGGAGTACTACGGCCAGTCGGGCGCGCTCAACGAGTCCCTCTCGGACGTCTTCGGCTCGCTGATCAAGCAGTACGCGCTCGGCCAGACCACCGACCAGGCCGACTGGCTGATCGGCTCGGGGCTGCTCGCGCCGCGGATCCACGGCACGGCGCTGCGGTCCATGAAGGCGCCGGGCACCGCCTACGACGACCCGCACCTGGGCAAGGACCCGCAGCCCGCCACGATGGACGACTTCGTCAGGACCTCGCGGGACAACGGCGGCGTGCACATCAATTCCGGCATCCCCAACCACGCCTTCTACCTCGTGGCGAGCGCGCTCGGGGGCCACGCCTGGGAGCGGGCCGGGAAGATCTGGTACGCCACGCTGACCGGCGGGCAGCTGGCCTCCGACGCCGACTTCGCGGAGTTCGCGCGGCTGACGGCGGCGACGGCCCGGAGCCTCTACGGCGAGGGGGACGCGATTTCGGCCGTTCTCAAGGCGTGGTCGCAGGTGGGGGTTCCCACCTCGTAAGGACGGCCTTACGGGGTAAGGATGGCGATATGCGGATTGCCATCACCCGAACCGGCGGTTTCACCGGAATCGAGCGTCGGGCCGAGCTGGACACCAGCTGCCGGCCCGACGCGACCCACCTGGAGGCCCTGGGCCACCGGGCACTGGCCCCCGGCCCCGACTCCCCCGGGCGCGGCGTCCCGGACGGCTTCCACTACGAGATCACCGTGGACGGCCGCTCGGTCCGCCTCGACGAACCCCACCTCACCCACGAGCAGCGCGAACTGATCCAGACGGTGCTCAAGGAAGGCGCGTGAGGGCGCCCGGTCGCCGGCCTCAGAACCCCAGCTTGCGCAGCTGCTTGGGGTCGCGCTGCCAGTCCTTCGCGACCTTCACATGCAGGTCGAGATAGACCGGGGTACCGAGGAGCGCCTCGATGTGCTTGCGGGACTTCATGCCGACCTCCTTCAGCCGGGAGCCCTTGGGACCGATGATGATCCCCTTCTGGCTGGGGCGCTCGATGTAGACGTTCGCGTGGATGTCCAGCAGCGGCTTGTTCGCCGGGCGGTCCTCGCGCGGCAGCATCTCCTCGACCACGACGGCGATCGAGTGCGGCAGCTCGTCCCGCACGCCCTCCAGCGCCGCCTCGCGGATCAGCTCGGCGACCATGATCTGCTCGGGCTCGTCGGTGAGATCGCCCTCGGGGTAGAGCGGCGGGCTCTCCGGCAGCATCGGCACCAGCAGGTCGGCGAGCAGCGACACCTGCTTGTCGCCCACGGCGGAGACCGGGATGATCTCGGCCCACTCGATGCCGAGCTCCTCGCCCAGCTGATGGATCGCGATCAGCTGCTCCGCGAGCGCCTTGGAGTCCACCAGGTCCGTCTTGGTGACGATGGCGACCTTGGGGGTCTTCTTGATGCCGGCCAGCTCGGAGGCGATGTAGCGGTCACCGGGGCCGAGCTTCTGGTCGGCGGGCAGGCAGAAGCCGATCACGTCGACCTCGGCCCACGTGGTGCGCACCACGTCGTTCAGCCGCTCGCCGAGCAGCGTCCGGGGCTTGTGCAGACCGGGCGTGTCCACCAGCACGAGCTGGGCGTCGGGGCGGTGCACGATGCCGCGCACGGTGTGGCGGGTGGTCTGCGGCCGGTTGGAGGTGATCGCGACCTTCGTCCCCACCAGTGCGTTGGTCAGGGTCGACTTGCCCGCGTTGGGGCGGCCGACGAAGCACGCGAAGCCCGCGCGGTGAGGGGCCTGGGACGGGGAGGAGGCTCTATCCATACTCGATATTCTCCCCGATCCCCCGGCGACCGCCGACCAGCGGTGGCCACGCCGGCCGGCGGCCCCGGGCTGCCGGGGCCGGGCCGCCCGGTCAGCCCGCCAGGAGCCTCGCGCGCAGCGCGCCGTCCGGGCCCGCCAGCAGCACGGGCGTCTCCGGGCCGCCCAGGTCCCGTACGGCCGCGCGGTCCGCGTCGGGGACGGCGTCGAGCTCGGAGACGACGGCCGCGGCCTCCAGCGACTTCGCGCCACTGGCCACGGCCATCGCGACGGCGGTCCGGAGGGCGCTCAGCCTGAGCGAGTCGAGCGCGACGGTCCCGGCGACATAGGTCCGGCCGGTCTCGTCGCGCACGGCGGCCCCCTCGGGGACGGCGTTGCGGGCGCGCGCGGAGCGGGCCAGCGTGATGATCTTGCGGTCTTCGGGGTCCAGCGTCTCCGTCATACGCGCGAGCATATGCAGCGCCCCGCGGGGAGCGGCAGCCGGACCGTACCCAGGCCGCTGCGTATGCCGGACCGCGACGCGTGCCGGACCGTACGCGGGAAGGGCTCAGCCCGCCGAAGGGCTCAGCCCGCGACCGAGTACATCCCGCGGCGGCCCTCCGGCGAGGTGAGCCACTCGACCTTGGCCGCCGTGCCCGACTCCGGCACCGGGTTGTGCAGCACGATCGTCAGGTCCGGGCGGGCCGGGACGCGCAGCTGGGTGCTCTCGAAATACAGCGCGCCGACCAGCGGGTGCTCCAGCTCCTTGACCAGCTGGCCGCCCTCGTGCACGTCACCGCGCGCCCACAGCTCGGCGAACTCCTCGCTCTGCTCGGAGAGTTCGTCGACGATCACCTGGAAGCCCTCGTCGTCGGGGCGCTCCGACCAGGTGGAGCGGAACTGCGCGACGACGCGGTGGGCGTTGTCGTCCCAGTTCGCGGCCCGCGCGCGGTAGACGGGGTCGGTGAAGAACGTCATCAGGCAGTTCTGCACGGTCTCCTGGCGGAAGCCCATGACCGCCCCGGCCGCCTCGTTGTAGGCGACGATGTTCCAGTACGGGTCCATCATGTGCGCCGGGTAGGGCATCCAGGCGTCGATGAGCCGGTGCAGCCCCGCGCACAGATACTCCGCGTCGTACTCCGACTCCGGCAGCGGCGGGTTCAGCCCGGCCAGGGCGTAGAGGTGGCGGCGCTCCGCTCCCGCCAGCTTCAGCACGCGCGCGACGGAGTCGAGCACCTGCGGCGAGACGGTGATCTCCCGCCCCTGCTCCAGCCACTGGTACCAGGAAGCGCCGACCCCGGCGAGCACGGCCACCTCCTCGCGGCGCAGCCCGGGGGTGCGGCGCCGGGCGCCGCCGTCCGGCAGGCCGGCCTCCGCCGGGCTCACCCGGGCCCGACGGCTCATCAGGAACTCACGCAGCTCCTGACGCCGACGCGATTTGGGGCCCCGCGCCCCCATTGGCGCGGTCCGCGCTTCGATCGAACTGGCTGACAACGGCTCCCCCTCGCCTGGTGGTACGGGCACCACCATAAGCACTGTCTCCCCACGGCTATTCCGTACGCCGGAGGGTGCTGCCCATGGCGATCGACAGTTCCCCTCCCCTGACCACCTCCCCGCCGGCGGCGGCCGACGGCATGACCACCCGCGCGAAGATGATCCTGCTGGTGCTCTGCGCCGCGCAGTTCATCATCGCGCTCGACTTCTCCATCCTGAACGTGGCGCTGCCCGTCCTCGGTGACGACCTGGGCATGGGACAAGCCGATCTCCAGTGGGCGGTCACCGCGTGCGCGCTCCCCGCGGGCGGCTTCCTGCTGCTCTTCGGCCGGATCGCCGACCGCTACGGGCGGCGCAAGCTCTTCCTGACCGGCCTCGCCCTCTTCACCCTGGCCTCCGTGCTCGCCACGCTCGCCTCGAACCCGGCGGTCTTCCTCCTCGGCCGCGCCTTCCAGGGGCTGGGCTCGGCCGTCATCGTGCCGACCGGCATGTCCCTGCTGACCACCACCTTCGCCGAGGGCCCGCAGCGCGAGAAGGCGCTCGGCATCAGCGGCACCCTGCTCTCCCTCGGCTACACCGTCGGCATGGTGCTCGGCGGCGTGATGACGGACGCCCTGGGCTGGCGCTCCACGATGGGCCTGCTGGCCGTGGCCGGCATCGGCATCCTGGCCGTCGCCCCCGGTCTGCTGACCGAGTCCCGGCACCCGCGGCGGCCGCGCGTCGACGTCCCGGGCGCGGTGACCGTGACCGGCGGCCTGCTGGCCCTGATCTACGCCCTGTCGACCGCCGCCCAGCGCGGCTTCGGCGGCGCCGACGTGATCGTCGCCCTGGTCGCCGGGATCGCCCTGCTCGTCCTCTTCGTGGCCGTGGAGTCGCGGGCCGCGGAGCCGCTGGTCTCGCTGCCGATGCTGCGGCGGCGGACGGTCGCCTGGGGGAACCTCGCCGGGCTGACCACCTTCTCGATGATGAGCGCGGTCATCTTCCTGCTCACCCTCTACCTCCAGGAGGTCCTGGAGCTCTCGCCCTTCCGCACGGGCCTGGTCTTCGGCGTGCAGGGCGCCTTCGCGGCCCTCGCCGGGGTGACCGCCCCGAAGGTCATCGCCCGCCTCGGGGCCCACAGGACGCTGGTGACGGGCCTGGTCATCCAGGCCGTCTTCACCGCCACCCTGCTCGGCCTGGGCCTCGGCCGGTCCGGCGCGTGGCTGGCGCTGGCCGGGGTGACGATCGCCTGCGTCGGCCATCTGTGGGCGATCGTGTCCTACGGCGTCACCGCGACGTCGGGCCTGCCGGACGCCGAACAGGGCCTGGCGACGGGCCTGGTCACCAGCTCCCAGCAGGTGGGCCTGACCCTCGGCATCCCGCTGCTGAGCGCTCTGTCCTCGGCGCGCATCGCTTCGCTGCGGGACGGGGGCTCGTCCTTCGCGTCTTCGACGCTGGGGGGTATCCGGCTGGGGCTGGGGGCGGATGCGGTGGTGGTCGCGGTGCTCGCCGTGGTGGTGGCGGTGGGCTTGCGACGGCGCTCCGCGGCCTGACCGGTTGCTTCTGGGGTGCGGGTCCGTTGGCCTGCGGCGCTTTGTTCCCCTACCCCGCCCCTTCCCGAAACCGGGGAGGCCCCGGACCCCCGCAACACGCTTCGCGCGTTGTCCTCAAACGCCGGACAGGCTGAATGTGCTGACTACGGTCCGCACAACCAGCCCGTCCGGCGATTGAGGACGCGCCCGCAGGGCGCTCCCGCCGCACGCGCAAGCAACCCGCACCCGGCAACGGCGCCCAGCCCAAGCCCACCCCTACGACCGCACCGGTTCGACAAGCACCGTCACAATCCGGTTCCGCCTCCCCGCCGCCGCCTCAGCCGTGAGCCGCAGAGCCCGCATCTCCCCCACATCGGCGAGGCCGTAATCCGCCAGCCCCACCTCCGCCACCGCCCCGGCGATGGGCACCCGTCCCAGCGCCTTGGCCAGCAGCCCGCCCACCGTCTCCACGTCCTCGTCGTCCAGCGCCAAGCCGTAGAGCTCGCCGAGGTCGCCGATGTCGAGGCGGGCGGTGACGCGGTAGCGGCCGTCGCCGAGTTCCTCGACGGGCGGCAGTTCGCGGTCGTACTCGTCGGTGATCTCGCCGACGATCTCCTCGAGGATGTCCTCGATGGTGACGATGCCGGCCGTGCCGCCGTACTCGTCGATGACGACCGCGCAGTGGTTGCGCTGCTGCTGCATCTCGCGCAGCAGGTCGCCCGCGTTCTTGGTGTCGGGGACGAAGACCGCGGGCCGCATCGCGGTCGAGACCAGCTCGGATTCCGCGTCGCGGCTGATGTGCGTCTTGCGGGCGAGGTCCTTGAGATAGACGACACCGACGATGTCGTCCTCGCTCTCGCCGGTCACCGGTATCCGGGAGAAGCCGGAGCGCAGCGCCAGCGTGAGTGCCTGACGGATCGTCTTGCCGCGCTCGATGACGACGAGGTCGGTGCGGGGCACCATCACCTCGCGGACGAGGGTGTCGCCGAGCTCGAAGACGGAGTGCACCATGCGGCGCTCGTCGTCCTCGATGAGCGACTCCTTCTCCGCGAGGTCGACCATCGCCCGCAGCTCCGCCTCGGAGGCGAAGGGGCCCTTGCGGAAGCCCTTGCCGGGGGTGAAGGCGTTGCCGAGGAGGATCAGCAGCTGCGGCACCGGGCCCATGATCCGAGCGAGCGGCAGCAGGACGTACGCGGCGGCGGTCGCGGTGCCCAGCGGGTGCTGGGCACCGATCGTGCGCGGGGAGACGCCGACGGCCACATAGCTGACGAGGACCATCACCGCGATGGCGACGGTCAGCGCCTGCCAGGTGGCCTCGAACTCGCGCAGGCAGGCGTAGGTGACGACGACGCCCGCCGCCATCTCGCAGGCGACGCGCACCAGCAGCGCCACGTTGAGATAACGGGTGGGATCGGCGGCGACGGCCATCAGCCGGGCGCTGCCGCGCCGCCCCGACCGCACGGCCTCCTCGGCCCGGAACCGGGTGGTCCGGGCGAGGCCGGCCTCGGCGCAGGCGGCGAGCCAGGCGACGACGAGCAGCAGGACCGCGACCGCGATCAGCCGGCCGGTCACGTGAACGTCGGAGCCGGGGACGGCCCCTCGATCCCGCGCTCGGCGCGCCAGCCGTCGATGATGGCGGCCTGGAGGCCGAACATCTCGGCCTTCTCTTCGGGCTCCTCGTGGTCGTAGCCGAGGAGGTGGAGCACGCCGTGGACGGTGAGGAGCTGGAGCTCCTCGTCCATGGAGTGGCCGGTCGGCGCCTCCTGCCCCTGCTTCCGCGCCACCTCCGGGCAGAGCACGATGTCGCCGAGCAGGCCCTGCGGGGGCTCGTCGTCGTCCTTGGCGGGCGGGCGCAGCTCGTCCATCGGGAAGGACATCACGTCGGTCGGGCCGGGGAGGTCCATCCACTGGATGTGGAGCTGCTCCATGGCTTCGGCGTCGACGACGATGACCGAGAGTTCGGAGAGCGGGTGGATACGCATCCGGGCGAGGGCGTAGCGGGCGACATCGAGGACGGCCTGCTCGTCGATGTCCGTGCCGGATTCGTTGTTGACGTCGATTGCCATGGGTCTACGCGACTTACTTTCCGTTGCGGCTGTCGTACTGCTCGTACGCGTCGACAATACGGCCGACCAGCTTGTGCCGGACCACGTCGTTGCTGGTGAGCCGCGAGAAGTGGACGTCCTCCACGCCTTCGAGGATCTCCTGCACCTGCCGCAGACCGCTCTTGCTGCCGCCCGGGAGGTCGACCTGGGTGATGTCACCGGTGATGACGATCTTCGAGTCGAAGCCGAGGCGGGTGAGGAACATCTTCATCTGCTCGGGGCTGGTGTTCTGGGCCTCGTCCAGGATGATGAAGGCGTCGTTCAACGTCCTTCCACGCATATATGCGAGCGGCGCCACCTCGATCGTGCCCGCCGCCATCAGACGGGGAATCGAGTCGGGGTCGAGCATGTCGTGCAGCGCGTCGTAGAGCGGGCGCAGATACGGGTCGATCTTCTCGTAGAGCGTGCCGGGCAGGAAGCCGAGGCGCTCGCCGGCCTCGACGGCCGGGCGGGTCAGGATGATCCGGTTGACCTGCTTGGACTGCAGGGCCTGGACCGCCTTGGCCATGGCCAGATAGGTCTTTCCGGTGCCCGCGGGGCCGATGCCGAAGACGACCGTGTGCTTGTCGATGGCGTCGACGTAGCGCTTCTGGTTGAGCGTCTTGGGGCGGATGGTGCGGCCCCGGCTGGAAAGGATGTTCTGCGTGAGGACCTCGGCGGGGGTCTCCGCCGCGCCCGTCCCCCCGGCTTCGTCGCGCAGCATGGCGATCGAGCGTTCCACCGCGTCCTCCGTCATCGGCTGTCCGGTGCGGAGCACCAGCATCATCTCGTCGAACAGGCGCTGCACGAGGGCGACTTCCCGCGGCTCCCCGGTGGCGCTTACCTCGTTGCCCCGCACGTGTATGTCCGTGCCGGGGAACGCCTTCTCGATCACGCGCAGGAGCGAGTCCCCGGAGCCCAGGACCGTCACCATGGGGTGCTTGGCGGGGACGGTGAACCGGGCGGTCGCCTGCGGCTGTGTGGGTGTCTGAGTCATGGGCCGGCTCTGGGGCCTGCTCATCCCTCTTTCCGTGTCCGTCTGGGTCTGACTGCTGTGTCTTCAGGGTACGTCGGGAGACCGACAGGTCAGAGGGGATTTACGGCTGGCGGAAGCCCAGCGTGGGCACCGCCCGGCGCAGCGGCCAGGGCCGGGCCGCCGCGGGCAGGATGCCGTCGAGGAAGGCGTAGCGGCGCAGGGCGGCCGGGGGCTGGTCGTCGAAGGACCGCGCGTGCTTCCACCAGGCGGCGATCTCCACCCAGCCGGGCGCGGACAGTGACCCTCCGAATTCCTGTACGGACAGGGCGGCGGTCAGGCCCGCGAAGGCGAGGCGGTCGGCGAGCGGCCAGCCCGCGAGGGTGCCGGTGACGAAGCCCGCGACGAAGACGTCGCCCGCGCCGGTGGGGTCGAGCGCCTCGACCGCGATGGCGGGCACCTCGGCGCTCTCGCCCGTGGCGCTGTCGACGGCGTACGCGCCCCTCTCCCCCATGGTGACGACGGCGACCGGCACCTTCTCGGCCAGCGCGCGGGCGGCGGCGCGCGGGCAGTCCGTGCGGGTGTAGCGCATGGCCTCCTCGGCGTTGGGCAGGAACGCCTCGCAGTGCTCCAGGTCGGCGAGGTCGGCGGGGTCCCAGCGGCCGGTCTCGTCCCAGCCGACGTCGGCGAAGACCCGGCTGCCCCGGCGGGCGGCGTGTCCGATCCACTCCTCCTGCCGGCCGGGCACCAGGAGGGCGACGGCGGCGCGGGCCGGGGGCGGGCACTCGGGGGCGGGCTCCTCGGGCGGCGGCGCCTCGTGCCCGTGGGAGACCATCGTCCGCTCGCCCTCGTAGGCCATGGAGACGGTGACCGGGGAGTGCCAGCCGGGGACCGTGCGGGAGAGGCCGAGGTCGATGCCCTCACCGCGGGAGAGGGCTTCCCAGCAGTACTCGCCGTACATGTCGTCGCCGAAGGCGGCGGCGAGCGAGGTGCGCAGGCCCAGCCGGGCGAGGGCGGTGGCCATGTTGGCGATGCCGCCGGGGCTCGATCCCATGCCGCGCGCCCAGGACTCGGTGCCGCGCACGGGGGCGGAGTCCAGGCCGGTGAAGATGATGTCGAGGAAGACCGTGCCGGTCAGATAGACGTCGGTCTCCGGATCGCCCGCGGCCCGCACGTCCGTGAGCGGGTCGAGGACGGGCACGGCCGTTCCGGCGAACTCGTCCGCGCGCCCACCCCCCTGCAAGCGCTCGCCGGGGAAAGCCGACTGCGGTGCCGCATGAGGCGAAATGATCGTCATGCTCGCTCGCTGCTCCTCTCACGGGTGCGGGTCCGGACAGTCTGCCCGATGCTGCGATACGTTCCGTTCCATGAGGCTGACGATTCTCGGCGGTGGCGGTTTCCGGGTGCCCTTGGTGCACCGGGCCCTGTTGGACGACGCGCGGCGCGGCACTCCCGGACGCTGCACAGAGCTCGTGCTCTACGACACCGACTCCATGAGACTGCGGGTGATCGCGTCCGTGCTGGCGGCACAGGCGAAGGACGTGCCGGACGCCCCGGCCGTGCGGATCGCCCGCAGCCTGGACGAGGCGCTGCGCGGCGCGGACTTCGTCTTCTCCGCGATCCGGGTGGGCGGCACCGCGGGACGCGTACGGGACGAGCGGATCGCCCTCGGCGAGGGCGTGCTGGGACAGGAGACCGTGGGCGCGGGCGGTGTGCTCTACGGCCTGCGGACGATCCCCGTGGCCCTGCACATCGCCGAGCGGGTGGCGGCGGTCGCCCCCGACGCGTGGGTCATCAACTTCACCAATCCGGCGGGCATGGTCACCCAGGCGATGGCACAGGTCCTGGGCGAACGGGTCATCGGGATCTGTGATTCACCCGTGGGGCTGGTGCGCCGCGCGGCGCGCGCCGCGGGGGTCGACCCCGACCTGGTGACCTGCGACTACGTGGGGCTCAACCACCTCGGCTGGCTGCGCTCGTTGAAGGTGGACGACAAGGACCTCCTTCCTGGACTCCTGGCGAACGAGACGGCGCTCGGCTCCTTCGAGGAGGGCAAGCTCTTCGGCGCGCAGCTGCTCCAGGCGCTGGGCTCGTTGCCCAACGAATATCTGCACTATTACTACTTCCGTCGTGAGACCTTGCGTTCGGTCCTGGAGGCGGTCGAGACCCGCGGCGAGTTCCTCGACCAGCAGCAGGGCGGTTTCTTCCACGAGGCGGCCGCGTCACCCGATCAGGCGTACCGCCTGTGGGAGCGCACCCGGCTGCGCCGCGAGGAGACCTATATGGCCGAGAGCCGGGCCGCGAGCGGCGGCTGGCAGCGCGACTCCTGCGACCTGGAGGGCGGCGGCTACGACCAGGTGGCGCTCGCCCTGATGCGGGCGGTCTCCCGGGACGAGCGCACGCGCCTGATCCTCAACGTGCCCAACGGGACGACCGTTCCGGCACTGGACCCGGACGCGATCATCGAGACGGTCTGCGAGGTGGGCGCCGACGGCGCGAGACCGCTGCCGTGCGCCCCGCTGAGCGAGGACCAGCTCGGGCTGATGCTCCAGCTCAAGGCCGTCGAACGGGCGGCCATCCGGGCGGCCGTACGGCAGGACCGTACGGCCGCTCTCCGCGCTCTGGTGCTGCACCCGCTGATCGACTCCCCGGCGGCCGCGGCGCGCATCCTGGACCGCGCGACGGAGAGCGCGAAGGCGAACGGCTGGGGCTCGGCGGCCCTGCGGCAGGAGACCACGGCGGTCTGAGACGGCGGGCGCCGGGCCCCGCCCGGGGCCCGCCGTCCGTGTGGTGTATCTCCGCGCGTAGAAATGTCACGCCTCATTCCCTTGACCGAGGACCGCCAAACCTCTAGTTTCGCGCTGCACCCACCCTGCTCACCTGGAGTCTTCGTGCAGCCCTCCCTCACGTCCAAGCGCAAGCGCGTCCGCATCGCCGCGGTCACCGCGGCCGTCGCCGTCGGCACCGGCCTCTACGCCGCGGGCGCGGCCACCGCCGACCACTCCGCTCCGCGCACGGACAAGGAGATCCCGAACCTCACCAAGGTCACCGACAAGATCAAGGCGTTCTACGGCGACACCGTGGACAAGAAGGGCCAGCACTACGCCTCGCCCGACAGCAACTACGCCAAGCAGCTCGCGGACATCCAGAAGAAGGCCAAGGCCCAGCTGGAGCACGTCGTCAAGAACAAGTCCGGCAAGAAGGGCGCCAAGCCCGCCATCGTGCTGGACGTCGACGACACCACCCTGCTGACCTACAACTACGAGCTCCAGCAGGGCTTCAACTTCACGCCCGCCTCGCAGGACGCCTACCTGAAGTCCACGGACATGGCCCCCGTCTTCGGCATGCCGCAGCTCGTCAACTGGGCGCAGTCCAAGGGCATCACGGTCTTCTACGTCACCGGCCGCGACGAGCACCAGCGCGACTGGAGCGTCCGCAACCTCAAGAACGCGGGCTACAAGCCGGCCGCCGACCCCGCGCACTTCTTCCTGAAGAACAAGAAGACGCCGCCGGCGTATCTGCCGTGCGGTGCCTCCTGCACGACGGTGCAGTACAAGTCGGGCACCCGCAAGCACATCGAGTCCGAGGGCTACGAGATCGTGGCCAACTTCGGTGACCAGTACAGCGACCTGTCGGGTGGTTACGCGAAGCGTACGTACAAGCTGCCGAACCCGATGTACTTCCTGCCGTAGCGGGGGTTTGTTTCCCCGGCCCCACCCCTTCCCGCACTGGGGCACGTGCCCCAGGCCCCCGGCTGCCGGTCCGCCTGCCGCCTGCGGCGGGAGCGGCCTGCGGCCGCGTCCTCAAACTCCCCCAGCTACCTCCCCCAGACTCCGTCCGGGGGTGCCCCCAGAGGTGCCCCCAACGGGCTGATTGTGCGGACCGTAGCCAGCACAACCAGCCCGTCCGGCGATTGAGGACAACGCGGCGAAGCCGTGTTGCTGGGGGTCTGGGGGCTTGCCCCCAGACTCGGGAAGGGGCGGGTAGGGGAAAAAACCCACCGCAGGCGCCACGCACCCGCAGGAAAACCCTCACACCCGCCGCGGCACCGGCACCCGCACAAGATCCCGCGCAACCGTGATCTCCCCCGCGAACCCCGCCCCCCGAGCCTCCCGCTCGAACTCGGAAGGGTCCTCGTACCGCTGCGAAAAGTGCGTCAGCACAAGATGCCGCACCCCGGCACCCGCAGCCACCGCCCCCGCCTGACCCGCCGTCAAATGCCCGTGATCGACCGCCAGCGCGGCGTCCTCGTTCAGGAACGTCGACTCGATGACGAGCATGTCGCACCCCTCGGCCAGCGCGTACACCCCGTCGCACAGCCGCGTGTCCATCACGAAGGCGAACCGCTGCCCGCGCCGCACCTCGCTGACCTCGTCCAGGGTGACGCCGCCGAGCGCGCCGTCGCGCTGGAGGCGGCCCACGTCGGGGCCGGTGATGCCGTGCGCCGCGAGCAGGCGGGGCAGCATGCGCCGGCCGTCGGGTTCGACGAGGCGGTAGCCGTAGGACTCGACGGGGTGCGAGAGGCGGCGCGCCTCGAGGACGTACGACGGGGTCTCGGCCAGCACCGCGCCCTCGCCGGACACCGGCTCCTCGCGCAGCTTCACCGTCTCGCGGTAGGCCGTGGCGTACCGCAGCCGGTCGAAGAAGCGCTGCCCGCTGCGCGGGTAGTGCGCGGTGACCGGGTGCGGCACGCGGTCGAGGTTGATGCGCTGGACGACCCCGGCGAGCCCGAGCGAGTGGTCACCGTGGAAGTGGGTGACGCAGATCCGGTCGAGGTCGTGCGCGGCCACTCCCGCCCGCAGCATCTGCCGCTGCGTCCCCTCGCCGGGGTCGAAGAGCAGACCCTCGCCGTCCCAGCGCAGGACGTAGCCGTTGTGGTTCCGGTGCCGCGTGGGCACCTGGCTGGCGGTGCCCAGGACGACGAGTTCGCGTACGGACAAGGGAGTCGCTCCGCTCTAGCCGGGAGGCCAGTTGAGGGAACGGCCGCCGAGCACGTGGGCGTGGGCGTGGAAGACGGTCTGTCCCGCGCCCGCGCCGGTGTTGAAGACGATCCGGAAGCCCGTCTCCTTGATGCCGGTCTTGGCCGCCACCTCCTCCGCCGCGCACAGTATGTCGGCGGCGACCTGCGGCTCCGCGGCGGCCAGGGAGGCGGCGTCGGGGTAGT
The DNA here is from genome assembly GCF_055558795.1 of Streptomyces sp. NPDC025618. Taxonomy (NCBI): domain Bacteria; kingdom Bacillati; phylum Actinomycetota; class Actinomycetes; order Kitasatosporales; family Streptomycetaceae; genus Streptomyces; species Streptomyces sp. NPDC025618. The sequence goes on from NZ_JBVHLW010000002.1 coordinate 211,666, forward strand.
GCACCTTGGGGATGACCAGGACGTGCGTGGGCGCCTGAGGGTTGATGTCCTGGAACGCGACCGTCGTGTCCGTCTCCCGGACGACGGTCGCCGGGACCTTCCCCGAGGCAATCTTGCAGAACAGGCAGTCGGCCTGCGGTTCTCCCGCCACCGGTGGCTCCTTGGGATCTCGACGGCTGATACCCAGCGGATATTACCGGGGCACCTTCCAGCGCTTCGTCCTGGCCGCGAAGGCCATGCACGCCCCCAGGCCGCCCAGGGCGCTGATGTTGAAGACGCCGAACAGCCACTGGGGGTCCAGGCGGACCGTCAGGAGCAGGGTCGAGACCAGGGTGCACCACGCCGCGCCCAGGGCGATCGCCCGGAGGGAGACGCTGCGGCGCGGCAGCTGCACAACGAAGCCGCGCAGGCGCGCCGGCACCTTGTGCCGGACCCACAGGAGGCTGCCCGTCCAGACCGCGGCCATCGCGGCGATCCCGGCGAGCCGGGCGGCGAGCGGGATGGCCGGGGGCAGCCCGCGGCCGGGCTCGGAGGTGTCGGTGACGATCATCGTGAAGATGGCGATGACGAAGCACGCGAGGGCCGGCCGGCACGCGCGGCGCATCAGCTTGCCGGTGATGAGCTGGAGGTTGTGGTGGGCGTGCCAGGAGTTCGGGTCGGCGGCGAGCGCCTCGGAGAGATAGCCCAGGGCGCTGTAGAGATCGCCCTGGGGCTGCTCGATGACGAGGGCCGCGAGGTTGTTGCGGGCGTCGCCGTTCCCGGGGTCGATGGTGAGCACGTGGCGCATCGCCTGCTCGCAGATGTCCTTGCGCCCCATGTCGTGCGCCACGAGATAGAGCGCGAAGTGCGCGTCGAGCAGCTCGGGCCGCAGCCGGATCGCGTCCAGCGCCGCGTCGTACGCCTCGGCGCGCCCCTCGCCGCCGGGCATCAGCCGCAGCGCCTTCGACAGCACGACCCTCGGGACCGGTTCCTCCGGGAGCAGCCGCACGCCCTCGCGGGCGGAGTCCACGGCTTCGTACGACAGGCCGACGAAGCGGAGGGCCTCGCTGCGGCGCAGATGGGCGTCCGCCTCCTCGGGGTTCGCGGCCAGGGCCCGGTCGGCGGCCTGGATGGCGCCCCGGTAGTCCTCCGCCCGGATCCGGCAGGCGGCGAAGCGCTCCCAGGCGCGCGAGTCCTCGGGCTCCTGCGCCAGGTGCCGCACGAGCAGCTCCTGGGCCTGGTCGGTGCGGCCTATGTCCATGAGGGCCATGGCGCGGGTCACCAGGCCGGGGGTGGTGGTGCTCAAAGCATCTTCTTCCGCTTCAGGTACGCGAGCAGCTCGTCGTAGGCACCGCCCTCGTTCGCGAACTGCGCGACGTTGCGCGCCGAGGCGAACCACGGGCCCGTCGAGGAGCGCACGTGGTCGAGCGCGCCGAGCAGGTCGGACATCTCGATCATGCGGGCCCGGCCGGTCCGTACGGAGTCCAGCAGCGCGCGCTCGGCGGCGGACTCGCACAGGTGCTGGAGGTCCGCGCCCGAGAACCCGTCGGTCCGCTTGGCCAGCTTGGCCAGGTCGATGCCCGCGACGGGCCGGTCCTTGAGGTGGTGGTGGAGGATGCCCTCGCGGGCGGGCTGGTCGGGCGGCAGGACGAGCAGCATCCGGTCGAGGCGGCCCGGCCGGCGCAGCGCGGTGTCGACGTCCCACGGGTGGTTGGTGGCGGCGAGCACGAAGACGCCCTCGTTGGCGCTGCCGTTGACGCCGTCGAGCTCGGTGAGGAGCTGGTTGACGGTGTTGCGCATGCCCGTGTGCCGGATCTGGCTGCGCTTGGCGCCCAGGGCGTCGATCTCGTCGAGGAAGAGCACGCACGGGGCGTTGCGCCGGGCGGTCTCGAAGAGCTGGCGCAGGTTGCGCTCGGAGCTGCCGATCCACATGTCGAGGACGTCGCTGATGCTCACCGACATGAAGCGCGCGCCGAGCTCTCCCGCCACGGCGCGCGCGATGTACGTCTTGCCGCAGCCGGGCGGCCCGTACATCAGCAGGCCGCCGCGCAGGCTCTTGCCGTACAGCTTGCGCAGCTCGGGGTTGCGCATGGGCGCGAGGAACGCCGCCTCCAGGCGGTCCTTGACCTCGTGCATCCCGCCGACGTCCGCGAGCGTGATACCGCCGGTCTCGACCTCCCACAGGGACCCGTCGTCCGCGTCGTCGCCGTCGGCGGCGAGCGGCGGGTGCGCCTCCTCAGGCTGCACGAAGGCGGGCGGCACGACGTCGGAGAGCTCGTTCTCGGCGCGCTTCCAGTCGTACGAGGTGGGGGCGGCCTCGGGAGCGGGCGTGGGCGCGGGCGCGACGGCCGGGGGCGCGACGGCGCGGGCCATCAGCGCCTGCGCCTCGGTGTTGCCGGGATCGCGCTGCAACGCGGCGGCGACATGGGCGATGGCGTCCTGACCGAGTCCCGCGTCGAGCAGAAGCTGGGCGAGATGCAGACGCAGGGGCACGTCGTCGGGGGCGGCTTCGACAGCCGTACGCAGACTCATGATGAGCGGTGACTCGGACATGGCAACAGGGTATGCCGGGGCGGGGGGAGGCTTCATTTCAGGCCGTGGGGGGATGTGTTCCAGCCTGTTGGGGGTTGGAGACGGAGCCCGGTTTCGGGCGCGAACCCAGCCTGTCCGGCGTTTGAGGACGCGGCCGCAGGCCGCTCCCGCCGCAGGCGGCGAACCGGCCCGCAGCCGGGGGCCTGGGGCACGCGCCCCAGTTCGGGAAGGGGCGGGTAGGGGAAAAAGCCCGCCGCAGGCGCAACGGCCCCCCACCCACCCCTACTTCCCCGGCACAACCGACGGCACAGGCACCCCCGACGGCGACACCCCCCACCCGGAGGGCGAATGCGAAGACGAAGGCGAACAACTAGGCACCCCCGAGCGATCCGCAGGCGGAGCAGACGGCCCCCCGGACCCACCGGAAGCCGACCCCCCGGACCCCCCGGGCCCACCGGAAGACGCCCGGGAGCAATCCCCCAACACCGACACCACGAAAACCGTCCGCCCATCCACCTTCGCGGTCAACCGCCCCTTGACGCACGCATCACCGGAAATCCCCGTGACCCGCCCGAAAACAATGATCTTCCCCCCCACCCCCCGTCCGCCCCTCGCAGTCGACCCCGACCGCCGAGACCGGCCGCGGCGACCCCTTGTCCGTGACGCCGGCGTCCTCCGCCTTTCCGGCACAGGAGAGCCAGCGCACGTTATAGCCTTCGGCCTTCAGCTCGTCCGTGGCCCGTTTGCCCGTGGTGACAGCGACGGTGATCGCGTCGAGGCCGCCGTCGCCGGCCGGCTCACAGCCGGTGAGGGCCAGCAGTGCCGGGCCCATGAGCGCCACGGCTCCCGCCACGCTCAGCAACCGCCGGTCCCGAATGCGCCTCAATGCACCCATAGAGGGCAGCTTCCCACTCCCGGCCGCCGGGCGGTAGTGCGTCCACGCGGAAGTTGGCGAACCGTCAATTTCCTTTCACCGCCCATCAGTTCGGGGGGTCCGCTTTCCTCCGTTCACCGTCGCGCCCGCACCCGCCGCCCGTACCCTCTCGTGCGAATGGGGAGCCATCCGCGGGGGGACTTCGTTGCTCACGTCCGTTGTCGTCGGTGCCGTGTCCCTGACGTTGTTCTGGATGGCCGCGTTCACGCTGTGGTGGCAGATGCACGCGTGGCGCACACCCGAGACGCTCGCCGCGACCAGCTTCGAGCGGCCGAGCGGTGACACCGCCCTCAGCTTCTCGCTGCTACTGCCCGCCCGGCACGAACAGGCCGTGCTGGAACCCACCGTCAGACGGCTGCTGGAGTCCACGCACACCCGGTTCGAGATCCTGGTGATCGTCGGGCACGACGACCCGGAGACCGCGGCGGTCGCCGAGCGCGTGGCGGCCGCGGCGCCCGGGCACGTACGCGTGATCGTCGACACCCACGCGAAGAAGAACAAGCCCAAGGCGCTGAACACGGCGCTCCCCCACTGCCTCGGCGATGTCGTCGGGGTCTTCGACGCCGAGGACCAGGTGCACCCGGCGCTGCTCGCGCACGTCGACCACGCCTTCCGCGCGACGGGGGCGGACGTGGTGCAGGGCGGCGTACAGCTGATCAACTTCCACTCCAGCTGGTACAGCCTGCGCAACTGCCTGGAGTACTTCTTCTGGTTCCGCAGCCGCCTGCACCTGCACGCGCAGAAGGGGTTCATCCCGCTGGGCGGCAACACCGTCTTCGTCCGCACCGACGTGCTGCGCGAGGCCGGCGGCTGGGACCCCGACTGCCTCGCCGAGGACTGCGACCTGGGCGTACGGCTCTCCAGCAGGGGCCGGCGCGTGGTCGTGGCGTATGACTCCGAGATGGTCACCCGCGAGGAGACGCCGGACACCCTGCTGAGCCTGCTCAAGCAGCGCACCCGCTGGAATCAGGGCTTCCTCCAGGTCTACCGCAAGCGGGACTGGCAGCGGCTGCCCACGTTCGGGCAGCGGATGCTGGCCCGCTACACCCTGATGACGCCGTTCATGCAGGCGTTCACCGGCGTCATCATCCCGCTCAACGTCGTGGTGACGTTCCTCCTGCACGTCCCCGTGCAGATCGCCGTGCTGACGTTCCTGCCGGCCGTCACCGCCTTCGTCACCTTCGTCTTCGAGGTCGTCGGACTGCACGACTTCGGTGTGCAGTACGGGCTGCGCGTGCGCCTGCGGCACTACGTCAAGCTGATCGCGGGCGGGCCCTGTTACCAACTGCTGCTCGCCGGGGCCGCCCTCCGCGCGGTCTGGCGGGAGCAGCGGGGCCGCGACGAGTGGGAGCTGACCCAGCACGTAGGCGCGCATCTGATCCGAGAGGACGTCACTTCTTGACCCCGCTTGCCGCCTCCGCCCCGCCCGTCACCCCCTTCCGGCCGCCGCACGTGCTCCGGCGGCCGCACGTGGTCGTCAGACCGGTGCTGCGGCTGCGCCGGTCCGCGCCGGACCTGGTGCTGTGCGGGCTGCTGCTCGTCGTGATCGTGCTGGTGCAGGGCCGGAACATCATGGGCTACCCCTCCCTGAGCGACGACGAGGGGACGTATCTCGCGCAGGCGTGGACCGTCCAGCACGGCGAGGGGCTCACGCCGTACACGTATTGGTACGACCACCCGCCCCTGGGCTGGCTTCAGCTCGCGTTCCTGACGGCGGTGCCCTCGGTCGTCGCGCCGGAGCTGATGTCGGTCGCGCCGATGCGCTGCGCGATGCTGCTGGTGTCGGCGGTGAGCGTGGTGCTGGTCTATGTGCTGGGGCGGCGGCTCGGGCTGCAGCACTGGGCGGCGGGGCTGGCCATGGCGCTCTACGGTCTTTCGCCGCTGTCCGTCGTCTTCCAGCGGGAGATCTTCCTCGACAACATCGCCGTGATGTGGATGCTGCTGGCCTTCTGCCTGGCGGCCTCGCCGCGGCGGCATCTGTGGCACCACTTCGGGGCGGGCCTGGCGGCGGCGGTCGGCGTGCTGTCGAAGGAGACGATCCTGATCGTGCTGCCCGCGCTGCTGCTGACGCTGTGGCGCCACAGTCACCGGGCGACCCGTAAGTTCGCGGTCACGGGGGCGGTGCTGGCCTGCGTGCTGACCGGGCTGTCGTATCCGCTGTTCGCGCTCCTCAACCACGAGTTGCTGCCCGGGCCGGGCCATGTGTCGCTCCTGGAGGGCATCACCTATCAGATGAGCCGGGCGGGTTCGGGCTTCCTGCTCTCCCCCGGTTCGGCGGCGCACCGCGTGCTGGACTCCTGGCTGTACTACGACCGGGCCCTGCCGCTGGGCGGGCTGCTCGCCGCGGTCCTGCTGCTGGTCTGCGTGCGCCGCTCGGTCACGGGCCGGGCGCTCGCGGGCCCCGCGGCGGCCGTGCTGCTGCTCGCGGCCGTGGCCCTGCGGCCGTCCGGCTATCTCCCGGCGATGTACGTCGTCCAGGCGCTGCCCTTCCTCTCCCTGACCCTCGCCGGGGTGGCCGCGGCGGTCGCGTGCGCGCTGCTGCGCACGCGGCCCGGCTTCTGCCGCCGGTGGTATCCGGCGCGCTGGACGGCGGTCGTGCTGCTGGCCGCGGCGGCGGGCGCGTACGCCGGGCCGCGCTGGTACGCGGGCACGCGCACGGAGCTCACCGCCGACGTCAACCGCCCTTACCGCGCTGCGGTTTCCTGGCTGCGGGATCCGGACAAGGTGCCCGATCCGGGCCGTACGCGCGTGCTCACCGACGACGCGGTCTGGCTCGACCTGGTGCACGCCGGCTATTCACCCCGTACCGGAGCGATCTGGTTCTACAAGGCGGATCTCGATCCGGCGGTGGCGAGGTCGCTGCCGCACGGGTGGCGGGATGTCGACTATGTCGTCACGACGCCGACGGTCCGCCGCGACGCCCCGTCGCTGCCCACGGTCGACGCCGCCCTCCGGCACTCCGCGCCCGTCGCCGCCTTCGGCAAGGGCCCGTCCCGGGTCGAGATCCGCCGGGTGGACCGGGTGGCGGAGCGGTCCCGTTGACGGGGTGGGAGCGCTGATCGGGGCGGGAGTCCGCCGACGCCGAATCCCCCGCGGTCGGCGTCGGCAGCTCCACCTCTGCTTCCGAGCCTGACGAAGGTGGCCGGACCCCGCTATAGGAAGGTCTTCCTACTCACATGACGAGGCCGAAGCGGCGGGCCAGCGATACGGTGGAGACCCGGTTGTTGGTGCCGAGCTTCCGGTAGATCTTCTCCAGGTGCCGGTTGACGGTGTGCGGGGAGATGGCGAGGCGCCGGCCGATGACCTCGGCGGTGAGCCCCTCGGCGAGCAGCCCGAGGACGGTGAGTTCGCGAGGAGTCAGCTCGTGACTCTCGACCTGCCGCACGGCCCCGGTGGCCGCGGCCAGCGCGTCGCGCAGCCGCTGCTGCTCCCGCATGTTGCGGTGCGCGCTCACGAGCAGTGGCTGGATCCGCTGGGCGAACGCGAGCTCGCGTCGGCCGAAATCCCCCATGCGGCCGAGCGAGACGACGCGCAGGATCCCGGGCTCCCCCGGCAGCGGAAGCCCGAGCTGCTGGGTCGTGCCGTAGTCCCGGCGGGCCTCGGAGTACCACTGCGAGTGGCGCCACTTGTCGCAGATGTCGCTGACGATCGCCGGGCTCTGCTGCCCGGCGGCCATGTACGAGATCATCGGATGCTGCTGCGCCACCCGCCGCCGGATGACGTGCTCGGCCTCGGCCCCGATCGACCCAGGCGCCCACCCCAACGCCCGCCCGCTGCGCTGTGCGGTACGGATCTCGGCGAAGATCACCGTTCCGCAGTCGAAGGCGGTGTGGAGATGCTCGGATATCAGCCGCCCTGACGCCGCGGGGTCGTCGCTCCCGAGCACGGCGGCGACGAGGTCGAGCATGCGCTCGTAATCCTGAGTGTGGAGCTGCGACATCCTCCGAGCATGTCGTTCATGGCGGGAAGAGGGTGCGGCGGGGGGTGGGTTTCGGTCATCCATGCCACGTGGCGGGCCGCCGCGCGGTCGGCCTCGTGGCGGTGCCGGGGTTTCGGGGTGATCCATTGCGGGAGGCCCGGCGGGCGCAGGGACGCGTAGTCGGTGAAGCGGCGGGTGTCACAGGTGTCGCAGCTCGACGCGCTTCCGTCGCGCGTCCATCCCGACCGGTGCGCGCAATGCCTCACCACGTGTCCCCGTTCAGGAGGCGGGCGTTCCGGAAGTGCCTGCGGACGGCGATCGTCGCTTCCTCGACGGCCCGCTGCGCGGCGCCGGACGCGACCACCTTGCGCCGTACGGCTTCCAGCGGTGCCGAGTGGCGTGGCTCACACGGCAGCGCGCTCCATGGACTACATTCCCCGTAATCCATGAGCAGTAGCCCATGAGACCCGATCGAGTGACAACAGCGCACTGTGTGCGAGCACCAAGAGGAGCACGATGCCGCCGAGCACACCTCTACCGACCGTACGAAAGCGCCGACTTGGAGCCGAGCTGCGAAGACTGCGGGAGCGGGCGGATCTGTCCGCGACGGAAGCGGCGGCTCGATTCGGCGTCACCCAATCGCGCATCAGCAATATCGAAGCCGGTCGGTACGGAGTGAGCGCGGACAGGGTGCGGGCGCTGGCGCGTACGTATGACTGCTCGGACCGGTCATTGGTCGAAGCCCTTGCCGCGATGACGAGCGAGCGCAAGCGCGGCTGGTGGGAGGAGTATCGGGAGCAGCTCCCGCAGAATTTGCTGGAGCTGTCCGAGATCGAACACCACGCCACCGCACTGCGCGTCACCCAGGCCATCACGGTCCCAGGCCTGTTGCAGACTCCGGAACACGCCCGCACGATCTTCCGCGAGTTCGTGCCCTCACTGCCACCGCATGCCGTGGAGTACCGCGTATCGCACCGCATCAAGCGGCAAATGATCCTCTTCCGCGACGAGCCTCCCCAGTACACGGCCATCATCCACGAGGCCGCACTGAGGATGCGGTTCGGAGGCCCGGAGACGGCTACCGCTCAGCTCGCGCATCTCATTTCCATGAGCGAGCGGCCCAACGTGACCGTCGTCGCCATCCCTTTCACAGCAGAGTCCTTCCCCGTTTCCGGACACGGGGTCGACTACTTCTACGGCGCGGTTCCCCAACTCGACACGGTCACCATCGACGCCGCCCACGGCGGACAACTCATCGACCTTGCCGCCAGCTTGGAGAGGTTCCGCGCCATGCTCGACCGTATGGAGGAGGTCGCGCTCAATCCCACCAAGTCACGCGACCTCATGCACCGCATCGCGAAAGAATCCTGAAAGGAAGAACCGTGATTCCGCTGCACTGGCAGAAATCCTCGTTCTGCGAGTCGGGCTCCACCTGCCTGCACCTGGCCACCACTCCCATCGGCAACATCCAACTCTGCGAGAGCGGCTTCCCCGGCACCGTCCTCACGACCACCCCTGACAGACTCCGCCCCCTCATAACCCGCATAAAGGAGGGCCTTGGGCGCATGCCCTGATCGCGAACTCGGGTTACGATCGCGGGATGCCCGCTCTTCTCCCCGTCATCTTCATAGCCGTCGGCCTGTGCGCGGTGGTCTTCGGTGTCATCCAGGCTTTCAACGTGCGCGGCACGGTGACCCGCCGAGTAGCGCGAAACCGCAAGAAGCTGGAACTCATTCACCAGGCGAGCGGCCGCCTCGACCCCGTCTTCGTCCCCTTCTTCGGGACTGCGGGCTACCTCCGGTTTCTGGGCGCCGTCCTGATCCCCGTGGGAGCCGTCATGGCTCTCGCGGGCAGCATGCTGCTGTTCCGTCCATGAGGCGAACCCTCAGGACTGGTCCCACGTGACGATCGTCAGCACCTGGTCCGCGGGGCAGGCCGCCATACGGTCCGTGTACAGCTTCACCTGGCTGGGATTGTCATCAGGGACGCCGTCAGCGAGCAGCGGCAGCACGTCGCCAGCGCGAGCGACGTGGCGGTTGGGATAGCCGCCGTGTGACACCTGCTTCGCCTTGCCGGCGGCCACAAGCTCCGTAAGCCAGTCCAGTCCGAAGTAACCGACTTCCCAGTAAGCCAGTTCCGCGTCCAAGCGGTCACCGACCGTGCCGCATTCCAATTGCTCCGGCGTCAGGCCGTACACGGATATCGTCCAACCGAGCATGCGACAAGCCCCTTCCGCGCACCCACCCCATCGGTGGCGAGCCAAGATCACTTTAACGTCGCCTGCCGCCGGGCGGACGACGGGGAGCGGCGGGCCACCACGGTGGCAGCCCGGAAGACATGCGTGCGCCCGGCGGCGCCCCTTGTCAGGCCGCCATTCCGGGGGCGGGCGGATAATGGGGAGCGCCGGGCCCCAGTGGTGGCGGCCCGGCCCGGGTGACGGGACAGGCGGATGGGCGGCTCTCTACCCCTCGGCAAGATCTTCGGCGTTCCGCTGCGGATTCACTGGAGCGCGCCCGTACTGATCGTTCTCCTCGGCGCGGGACTGGCCGGCGGAACGCTGCCCGCCTGGGTCCCGGGGCGCTCCTCCGTCGCGTACGACGCGGCCGGGCTGGCCGGTGCCGTGCTGCTGACGGCGAGCTTGCTGCTGCACGAATCGGCGCACGCGGTGACCGCCCGCAGGGCCGGGATCAAGGTCGAGGACATCACCGTCTGGGGCCTGGGCGGGGTCACCCGGCTGGGGCGCGCCGCCACGCCGCGCGTCCAGTTCCTCGTATCCGCGGCGGGCCCGCTGACCAGCCTGGTCCTGGGCGGCATCGTCCTGGCCGCCGGCTTCGCCGCCGGGCACGCGCTGCACCGGCCGCTGACGTCGGCCGTGCTGGTCTGGGCGGGGTGGGCCAATCTGCTGCTGGGCGCGTTCAACCTGATCCCGGCCGCGCCTCTGGACGGCGGGCGGATCCTGCAGGCGGCGCTGTGGTGGCGCGGCGGAGACCGGGCGCGGGCGCAGCGCGTCGCCGGGCGCTGCGGCCAGGCGGCGGGGTTCCTGCTGGTCGTCGTCGGCTGGTTCGAGGTCGTGCGCGGGACGGGTCAGGGGCTGTGGCTGATGCTCATCGGCGGCTTCGTGAGCGTCTCGGCCGTCGCCGAGATCCGGCAGGCCGTGCTCGTGTCCGCGCTGGAGGGCGTACGGGTCGCGGACGTGATGACGCCGGAGCCGCTGGCCGGACCCGACTGGCACACGGTGGACCGGTTCCTCACGGAGGTCATGGCGCGGACGGACCGCCGCGCGGTCCCGCTGTTCGACTTCGCGGGCCGGGCGAGCGGCCTGGCCGAACGGCTGCGGCTCTCGATGGTGCCGGCGTCGCAACGAGGCGAGGTCCGCGTCCGGGACGTGGCCGTTCCACTCGGTCAGTGCACGGTCGCCACCCCGCCGGACGACCTGGTCGGGGTGCTGCAGCGGGCGACCCCGGCGGCGCGGCTGGCGATCCTCGTGGTGGTCGACGGCCGCCTGGTCGGGACCGTCACGGGCGAGGACATCGCCCGCACGGCGCGCCGCCGGGAACAGACACGCGGCTCGGTGACCTGAGATCTTCCCCGGCTCCCCGTCGTCAACCGAGGAACCGGTCGGCTGCCGGCCGCAGCGCGGGAGAGAGCTCGGCGGCCTTCGTCGCGATCGCGCGGAGCTCGCGCGCGAGCTCGGGGAATTCGCTCCAGACGGATGGCGCTCTGGTGACGACCGCCACGAGGAGGTCACCCTCGTGCAGGTCGCCTTCCGAGAGCGGATCGTCCCGCAGCACCTTCATCGCCAGCGGCAGGAGATGAGGCAGTCCGACGTCCTGCCGGACGAGTACGCGCAGCTCCTCGACGGTCAGCGAGCCGATCGGCCGGCGCCGCAGCGCGTGCACCGTCGCGACGAGCCGCGTCGCGCCCGCCGCCGGAGTCGGCCAACGGTCGCGTTCGAGTTCCTCAAGGGACCGGTCGGGGTTCACGGATCGCGTCATGGGCCCATCGTCCCGCATTGATCGCCGTTCGTGATCAGTGCGTGCGCGGGTTGCGCCTTGGCCGGTGCCGCGGGCGCGGATTGACTTGGTGTCGGGCAGAAGGACCGCCCGGCTTCCACGGAAAGAATGGAATGAGCTCATGACCAGCCTCAAGACCAGCGAACCCAAGGACGTGGTGCGGCGCTACTTCGAGGCGCTGGCGGCCGGCGATCAGGACACCATTCTGAATTCCTGGGCGGAGGACGGAAGTTGCTGGTACGCCGGAGACCTGCCGATCTCGGGCACCTGGCAGGGGCGGGACCAGGTGATCGACGGATTCCTCGCGACCGCGTTCGCCCACCTCGACCCCGACCGGGAGATCGGCGTGCGCGTCACCAATGTCTTCGGTGAGGGCGAGCAGGTATTCGTCGAGTGGGATTCATGGGCGACGGGCAGGACCGGCAGGGCGTACGACCAGAAGAACAGCGGCGTCTTCGTCGTACGTGACGGGAAGATCGTGACCATGCGCGAATACGCCGACACCCAGCACTGGGAGCGCGCCCTCATCGCGGCCGACCCGGCCTGAAAATGCGCGCGGCCCGCGAAGCCCGGGACGGGGGGCCGGGCTTCGCGGGCCGCTGCCGGGATCAGGTGTGGGGATGCTTGATGTGAGAGTGCTGGGTGTGCGGGTGCTGGGGGTGCAGGTGCTGCGCGTGCGTGTTCTTGGCGTGCAGTCTCTTGAGGTGCGCGCGCTTGGCGTGCGGGCTGTGGACGACGGCCTTCTTGGGCGGCGCCTTCTTGACCTGCGGCTGCTGCGGCTTCTGTGGCTGTTGCGGCTTCTTGGCTTGCGGCTTCTGAGGCTGCGCCTTCTGGAGCTGCCCCTCATTGCCCATGGGCTTCTTGATCCAGCCCTTCTTCACCAACTCGTCGCAGTGCCACTTGGCGTGGGCCGCGCTCTCCTTGTTCTGCTTGGCGGCGTTGATGCAATCCGCGTACGGGAAGGGCGGCTGATCGGCACGCGCTCGGGGCTGGGCCTGGGCGGCACCCGCCCCACCGATCACAAGGGCCGCGGCGAGGGCGATACTCATCCGGCGCACAGAACGTTTCCTCTCATTCGGGACGTCTCGCCGGTTTCAACGAGCCGGTTCGCCCTCGGAAACGCGGGCACTGGCCGAACTGACCGCTGGCTAGATTTTACGGTTGTGACCGATTGGTACACGCCATAGTCGACTTGGCTGCATCTGCCCCTGTTCGACCCTCGGAGTATCGGTGATGGTGGGCCACGAACTGGTGGCACCTGCCATCGACTGTCCGCCCGAGAGCCCGAGAGGAAGTGGCTCCGCATGGCCCCGCGCCCGATCCAGCCCGGGATCTACAGGATTCACGCGCACATCATCGGCCCGACCTCCCTTGTGACAGCCCGCGAGCACGCCGTCGAGCACGGCGCTCCCGTCACGACCGACCGCCCGATGACCCCGCCGTTCCAGCAGGAGTGGGCCATCACGCCCGCCGAGCCGGTGCCGGGAGCGCCGTACGTGATCAACCTCGCCTTCCACGAGCAGGCGGGCCTGGTGATCGCGGAGGACAAGCTCTGGGTCAACAACGTCTCACGGGAACAACTGGCGAAGTTCACGTTCGAGCCGGTCCTCGGCGGAATCAAGATCCTGTCGGACAAGGGCCTCGCCTTGCGCGTCGGACACCACGGTGCGCAGCTCGAACTGGTCCCGCCCAAGCCTGACTTCCAGGAGACGTGGACGCTGGAATTCGTCCGCCCGATCGGCGAAGACGACTAGCACGGCGAAAGGGTGGGGCGACCGGGGAGCCATGTCCCGGCCGCCCCACCGGTGCGCACAGTTCGGGCATAGACGAAGATATCCCTTGCTTCCCTATGCACCAGGAGATTCATGCACAAGCGCCTGCCCATCCTCGCCCTCTGCCTCGCGGCGACCGCTCTCGGCACGACGGCGTGCGGCACGTCCGACTCGACCGCCGCCGCACCGCCGGCTTCCGCGAGCGCTTCCCCCAGCCCTGCTCAGAGCTCTGCGGCCGCCCCGGCGACCACTCCGGCGGAAGCGCGCCAACTGACGGGCTTGCTGCGCGCGAGCTACCTCCGGACGATCCGAACGAATTACTCGGATCTGGACGGCATCAGCGACGACCTGCTCGTCGAGCACGGCAACGCGTTCTGCGCGGCGCACGGCCAGGCGCTCGCGGACCAGGCCAAGAAGACGACGAAGGAACTCGGCATCACCCCGAAGGAAACGGTGAAGATCCTGGGCACGGCGCATGGGGTGTGCCGGTAGGTGAGCGTCTCACCGCTCATCGGCTCTCACGCCGATGGCGGTGAGTACAGCGCGGAGCTTCCTTCGGCTGCCAACAAGCCTATTACCGGGGCCCTTCCCGGTATTCCCAGGTGGATGAGTGGAGGAGCAGCGCCTCAAGTGCCTCGCCGGTCACGCGCTCCCCACCCTCATGCGCGGGCCATTCCTCGCCCCGGTAGACGTGGGCGTAGCCGGCACTCTCCCAGCGGCCGATGATCTCGGCGAAGCCAGGGGCGACGGCCGCCCAGCGCGTGATCGTTGCCCCCCTCGTCCCGGTCATTCACTCAGCCGCGAGGTCGCGAAGCTGACCACAGGACCGTCATCCGTGTCATCGACGATCACGTCAAAAGACCTCCCCGGATATGCTGTCGACAGTGCTGCGCGCCAAGCGTTTCCAATGGTCTCCGCAATCTCCTTAAGCGCCGCATCATCTTCAGGCGAGTCACCGCAATCAATGACATCTTGCAGCACCAAACGATTGATCATGGATTCAACGCTTCGCGCGTCACCTTCGAAGTGCCGATACCAGGCATTGAACCCGTCAGAGTCATAAGCTCGCTCCCAGAGATAGCATCCCCGTTGCACAACAAAGCGAGGCCACAGCACGTGGCACATGGAGAGCCACTCCCCCAGAGTGCTGTTCTTCGTGAGGAAGTCGACATAGTCGACTTCACCCGAGAACCCCTCAGCCCATGACTTGATCTCGGAATACTCGGAAGGATTCATTGGGTAACCCTCTACTTAGGCAACTCGTCCGGCCGTGCCGGCCTCGGCATCTTCTTCCAGGTAACGAACTCTTCCCCGGTCTTCGGGTTTACATGCCTTTCCGTTTCAAGAACATGCGGAGCCGGTACGCCTCCATGCGGCTTGGAGTCCGGATCCACATCTACGCGCTTCACCGGAAGGCCATCTGCACCGTACTCCGCATAGGCGGTCACACTCCCGTCCTCCTTTCGGCGAACGAGAACCTCGTTCGGCTTGGCGAACTTCGGGAAACGACCACTGTGCGGGGTAGCCTCAGAGAGATCCAGGCATTTAAGGCCGAGTGGATCGATCTGCTGCGTTGGATTGCTCGCATAAGCATAGTGATTAGGCGAGGGGTCCAGGCCGAGAGGGTCAGGGGCTATGTACCGCGCCCCCTCCGGGTCGTAATACCGGAAGTAGTTGTAATGCAGCCCCGTTTCCGCGTCGTGATACTGCCCCGGAAAGCGAAGCGGGCAGTCCACGCCGGACCGCGGCGCCGGCAAGCTCGTCCCCCAAAGAGACGTCCGCCGCTGCCACGCCAGCTCCCCCGACGGCGTCACCAATTCCGTCGGTGTTCCCACCGCGTCTGTGACGATCGCGTGGAACGTCGGCGCCGGCTCCGCGAAATGCGCGATCGACGAGCCGGATGGCGCGTGGCGAACGTGCGTCGTCTGGGTCAGAGGGCGGTGCGTGCCCGGGGCGTAGTCCCATGTCGTGATCGCGTCGTCAGGAGCGGTCTGTTCCGACAGTCTCGTGCCGTCCCACGAGAACAGCGTCTCGTCCAGCCCGCACCGCTTCGATATTCGGCGGCCCAGCGCGTCGTACGCGTACTCCCACCGCTCCCCCTCCGGTGTCACCGCCGCCGTGAGGCGGTCCTCCGCGTCCCACTCGAAGGTCCAGGTGCGCGTCCGGCCGCTGAGGAGCTTGCGGCACCGGCGGACCAGGCGGCCCTGCGCGTCGTGTTCGTACGTCGTGCGGCCCGCGCGGCGGACGATCGTGCCCTCGACGTCGCGCGCGCCCGGCGCCTCGTGGGCCGGGGCCTTGGCGTAGGTGAGGTTGCCGGCGGCGTCGTAGGCGTACGTCTCCTTCCAGCCGTGGGCGTTCACGGCGGTGACGCGGCCCGTGCGGTCCAGGTCGAAACGGCGCGTGCCCGACGTGAGTTCGCGGATCTCCGTGAGGTAGCCGTCCTCGCGGTACGCGTACGTGCGGTGCTGGAGGATGCGGGCGGCCGGGCCCGTGACGATCTGGGACGTGAGGCGGTCGGCCCGGTCCCACTCCTGCGTGAGCACGGCGGCGTCGCCCAGGCGCCGTTCCGTCTCCCGGCCGGCCGCGTCGTAGGCGAAGGTGAGCGTGCCGCCGTCGCCGCGCAGTTCCACGGGCCGGCCCGCCGGGTCGTACGTCCACTTCGACGTGACGCCGGACGGGGTGACGCGCCGGGTGCGGCGGCCCACGGCGTCGTACGCGTACGACGCCGTACGGCCGTTGACCGTCTCGGACAGCACGCGGCCGAGCGCGTCGCGTTCGAGGACGACCTCCGCGTCGGGGTTGACCGCCCGCACCAGGCCGCCCGCCGCGTCGTAGGAGAGCGTCGCCGCGCCCTGCTCCACCACCCGCCCCAGCGCGTCCCGCACGAAGTGGAGCGTCTCGCCCGCGCCGTTCGTGCGGGCCGTCAGCCCACCCGCCGCGTCGTGTTCATAGCTCAGCGTGCGGCCGTTGAAGTCCGTCTCCGACGCCAGGCGGCCCGCCTCGTCGTAGGCGTACGACCAGGTCAGGCCCTGTGGATTCGTCACGCCCGTGAGCCGCAGCTCGGTGTCGTAGGCGAAGGCGTACGTCGTGCCGTCGGGGTCCGTACGGGAGGCCGGGAGGTCGAAGTGGCCGACCGTGTGGCGGGTCGTGTTGCCCGCCTGGTCGGTGTGGCTGAGGAGGTTGCCCTCGCCGTCCCACGCCCACGACTCGTGCGTGCCGTCCGCGTACTCGCGCCGGCTCGGCTTGCCCTCCGGCGTCCACGTCGTGCGGGTCGTGTGCCCCAGCGGATCCGTCGCCTCTATGACGCGGCCGAAGCGGTCGCGCGTGACGGTGGTGGTGTGGCCGAGGGGGTCGGTGACGGCGACCGGCAGCCCGGCCGCGTCGCAGGTGACGCGGCGGGTGTGGCCGAGGGCGTCGGTGACCGACGCCAGGTGGCCCGACTCGTCGTAGCCGTAACGGGTTTCCGCGCCGCCCGGGTCCGTCGTGGCGAGGAGGTTGCCACGCTCGTCGTACGCGTGGCGCCACACCCCGCCGCCGGGCTCGGTGACCTCGGTCGGCAGGCAGCGGTCATTGTGGGCCGCCGTGCCCGTGGTGCCGTCGGGGAGGGTGACACGGGTGAGGTTCCCGGCCTCGTCGTACGCGTAGCGCGTCGTACGGCCCAGCGGGTCGGTGACGGCGAGGGGCTGCTCGCCCCTCGGCTCCCACTCCGTGCGGGTCGTGTGGCCGAGCGGGTCGGTCTCCTCGACCACGCGGGCGTCGGCGTTGTGGCGGTAGGTGCTCCGCCGGCCGAGCGAGTCGGTGACGGTCGTGACGCGGTTCTCGTCGTCGTAGACGAGGCTGCCGGAGAGGAAGCCGTCGGTGCCCTCGGTGCGCACGACCCGGCTGCGCGCGTCGTAGTGATAGCCGTACGACATGCCGTTGCGGTCGGTCCAGGCGGTGAGCCTGCCCTCGGCGTCGTAGGTGAACCGCAGTGGATTGCCACTGGAGTTGATGACCTCGGTGAGGTTTCCCGCGTCGTCGTAGCCGTAGCGGACCAGATCCGTGCCCCGGCCGGGCGCGCCCATCGGGTCGTACGGCGAGGGGGCCTCGTCCAGCAGGCGCAGGGCGGTGACGCGCGTGCCCTCGGTGTCGACGGCGAGGTAGTAGCCGCCGGAGTGCCGGAGGGCGGTCGGGACGCCGGTCGCGGTGCGTTCGATGCCGATTCGCGCGCCGTTGCGGTCGGACACCTCGGTCAGTGGCAGCTGGACGGCGCCGGGGACGTCGGTGGGGGTGAGCCCGCCGAAGGTCCGTACGACACCGGTGGCCGGGTCGGTGACGGTCATGACGCCGTCGGGTATGCCGTCCCAGGTCAGCGGCCAGCGCGGGCCCTTGACGGGCAGGACCGGCTCGCCGGGCACCGGCACGGGGTAGACCAGGCGCATGCCGTCGGCGGCGGCGTAGACCACGCCCTCGGCGTCGAGCTGGACCCGCTCGTCGAGCGTGGAGGCCCAGGTCGGGCCGAACCAGCCGCCCGCGCGGTACGTCGACAGATGGGTGCGCTCGACGACCAGCGGGAGCGCGCCGGGCAGGGTGACGTCCGTCTGTGGCAGCAGCATCGCGCCGGTCGCGACGTCGATCGGGTCCCGGACGCACTTGAGGCTTTCCGTGGGCCGGGCGGCGGCGGGCAGCTCGACCAGGTCGGGGCGGGCGCCCCTAAGCAGCAGGTTCCGCATGCCGCCGACCTCGACACTGTTGCGTGCCAGGCTGCCGTAACCGCCGAACAGGCCGCCGTAGAGCATGCCGTCCTTGGCGGCGGCGTTGACCTCGTCCAGGCTCAGGCCCTGCTGCAGCCCGGCGCTGATCTTCATGGGCTGGGCGACGGCCAGGTCGACGGTGACGGACTCGACGCCCGCGAAGGCGGCCATGACGAGCGTGGTCGCGGCGACCTCGGCGACCACGGTGGAGATGGTGACGCCGACGGCGGTGCCGAGCTCGATGACCGCCGTGGCGGCGGCCGCCGACGCGGCCGTCGAGAGGCCGACGGTGAGCCAGGCCAGGCCGACGCCCGCCAGGATGACACCGGCCTCGATGCCGATCTTGGTCCACAGCTTGTCGACGGCGTCGTCGATGGCGTGGGCCAGCTTGTCCAGATTCTTGGCCAGCTCGCGGGCGGCCTTGGGGATGTCGTTCAGCCAGCCCTTGTCCCCCTTGCCCGCGTAGCGGGACCAGAAGGTCTCGAAGGCGTCGATCGACTCACCCTTGTTGTTGTGGATGAGCGCCTGGGCCGCGTTGTCGACGGGCGTACGGACCTTGTCGACGCTGTCGGCGAAGGCCCGCCAGGCGTCGGCGGCCTCGCGCAGCTTGCCCGGGTCGCCGTCGGGCCACTTCAGGCCCAGCTTCTCGAGGACGTGCCTGGCCTCGTCGGCGACGCTCACTTGCTCCCCTTGCCGTGCTCGTCACCGGCGGCGACGCCCTTCTTGGTGAACATCCCGGCGATCAGCTCGTCGTTGTCGACGTGGCCGTCCGACATGTCGGTGAGCGCTTCGTGGATGCTGACCAGGCCGAGGACGAGGGTGCCGGTGGCGCTCTCGATCAGCTTCTGCTGGGGGCTGTAGAAGTCCTCGAACTGCTTGCCCGCGTCGTCCTCGCCCCACGGTTTGCCGAGCCCGTCGAGCGTCTTGACGAGCGTGGTGAGCGCCTCGCTCAGGTGCTTGCTCTGCTCGTGGAAGACCGGTGCCGCCGACTTCAGGTCCGCCGTCTTGATGTCCAGGACCTTGTCGTCGCCGCTCGGGCTCGCACCCATCGCTTGCCTCCCCCACCGGTACGCGCCATCGGCCGAGGGATGACGCTCGCTCAGCGTCACATAATCGCACGTTGATTCGCATTGATCCGGTGGGGCGCGGCTGGGTCCGCACCGCAGGCGGATGGCACGGCCGCGAGGCCGATTCGCGGCGCCATACGCTCCCGGCCCGTCCGCGCGATCCAG
Source organism: Streptomyces sp. NPDC025618 (assembly GCF_055558795.1). Lineage (NCBI taxonomy): Bacteria > Bacillati > Actinomycetota > Actinomycetes > Kitasatosporales > Streptomycetaceae > Streptomyces > Streptomyces sp. NPDC025618. Next base: position 230,780 of record NZ_JBVHLW010000002.1, read on the forward strand.
GAGACCGTTCCATGGGGACGTCATTTCCGCAGGTCAAATGCCGTTTGACCATTCCGGCGTCCCGTCTTTCCCGCAGCCCGTTGCGGGTTCGGCCGGCCCGCCGCGAAGCTCGTTCCCGTCGACAGCGGCGTGCGCTTCGCACCGTGTCCGGCCGAACCACTCACACCACCAAGACGGGAACACCCATGCGCAAGAACCCCCTCCGCACGACCGCCCTGGCCGCCACGGCGCTGGCCGGCGTCCTGTCGCTGAGCGCCTGCGGCGGGGGCGGAGGCAAGGCCGATGCCGCCGCTTCGCCCTCGGCCGGTGCCGCCGCTCCGTCCTCACCCAGCACGTCGGGCTCCGCGGACCAGGGCGGACGGGAGGCGGACGGCGGCGCGGGAGGCAGCGCCAAGGTCTCCGCGTCCCCCGCCCACTCGGCGGTTGCGCACAGCGGGAGTTCGACCGGTGGCAAGGGCGGCACCGGCGGCAAGGCGTCCACCGGCGGGGGCGGCGGCGGCAAGAGCGGCTACGGTCAGGCTTGCGGCACCAACGACCTGTCCTGGAGCGCCAGGTCCGAGACGCAGGCCGGCGGCTACATCCTCATCTCGGTGAAGGCCAAGCCGGGCATCACCTGCACGCTCCCGGGCGTGCACCCCGTGGTGGCCTTCGGCTCCGACGGCACCGAGGCGGGGCCCGCCGAACAGGCCGTCACCGAAGAGGTGAGGCTGAGCGGCGGCGTCACCGCGTACGCCGGGATGAACCCCAAGACCACCAACTCCGCGGGCGGCAAGGAACTGCACAGCATCACGGTCTCGGTGGGCGAGGGCGACCCGACCGGGCCGGTCGGCCTGACGACCGGCGGCATCACCGTCGACAGGCCGGTCGTCACCAACTGGCACACCTCGCTACAGGCCGCCGTTCCCGGTGACGGCGTGGACGGCCACTGACGCCGCCCCGCCTGCACAGCCGGCCGCGTCCACGGCCGCCCGCCTGCACAGCTGTCAGTTGAGGCCGAGGTTCGACAGAGCGGTGGTCCAGTCCTGGGCGATCGCGCTGCGCGCCGCGTCGAGGGTGACCTTGCCACCGCAGACGGCGGTCTTGAGCCGGTTCTCGACGGTGTCCTTGCTCTGAGCGGGCTCATCGCCGTAACGCGGCTCGGGCCAGAGGTTCTTGGGGTCCTTCGGGGCGCCGCCGAGTTCGAGGGGGACGAGGTGGTCCTCCTCGTAGTCCGCGGTGCTGGTGTCGCTGTAGCCGTACTCGCCGATCTGCTTGATCTTCAGCGGCGTGGTGTACGAGACGGGCGGGCGCACGGTCTTCGTCCAGCCCGGCACGCATATCGTCGAGCCGATCGTGTCCTGCGTGACGTCCGGGTTGTACGCGCCGGGCTGACAGGCCGGGTCGGGCAGCGGCAGCCTCGACTGGCTGCACGAGGAGGCGAGGCCCGCGGCGTGCGGGGTGGCATGGGCGGCACCGACGAGCAGGCCGGAGGCGGCGAGCGCCAGGGAGGCCGAGGCGGCGGCGAGTCCGTACGAAGAGCGCATGGGGGGCTCCACAATGAGGCCCGGCCGATCCGGGCTGTTGTGGGCATGACACCACTCAAGAGATCTATGCGGGTAGAGCCGCGAGGTGAACATGTGGTGACCAGCGGCTTTTCTTACCCGCTCATGGGAGCCGCTTGCCCTGACGGTGGAAATCCCTTGACGGACAGCCGACTTCCGACCTGCCCGCCGGGTGGGGTGCCCTACGCCTCACCGAACCTGACGAAGTCCTCCACGGCCGCACGGCCAGTCGGCTCTGCCGTCGCCCTCGCCGGGCCGCCTTACGACCAACGCCCCGTCCGCCCCAGCAGCAGTGCCGTCGCCGCCGTGCCCGCCGTCGACGTGCGCAGGACGCTCGGGCCCAAGCGGTACGGCTTCGCGCCCGCCTCCGCGAAGGCGGCGAGTTCTTCGGGGGAGACGCCGCCCTCGGGGCCCACCACGAGGACGATGTTGCCCGTGAGGGGGAGTTCGGCCGTGGCGAGCGGGGCGCTGTGGCCCTCCTCGTGGAGGATCGCCGCGAACGCCGCGTCCGCCAGCAGCGTGCAGACCTGCTTGGTCGTCAGGAGCTCGGACACCGGCGGGAAGCGGAGGCGGCGCGACTGCTTGCCCGCCTCGCGGGCGGTGGCACGCCACTTGCTGAGGGCCTTCGCGCCCCGCTCGCCCTTCCACTGCGTGATGCAGCGCGACGCCGCCCAGGGGACGACCGCGTCCACGCCCGTCTCGGTCATGGTCTCGACGGCGAGCTCGCCGCGGTCGCCCTTCGGCAGGGCCTGCACGACGGTGATGTGCGGCTCCGGCAGGGGTTCGGAGCGGACCGAGGTGACGGCGACGTCGAGGCGGTCCTTGCCCTCGACGGCGGCCACGGTGCCGAACGCGCCCGTGCCCGCGCCGTCCGTCAGCACGATCTCCTCGCCCACGCGCAGCCGCCGCACGGAGACGGCGTGCCGCCCCTCGGGGCCGCCGAGCGGGAAGACCGTACCGGGAAAGACGCCCGTGAGGGCGTCCTCCTCGACCAGGAAGACCGGCGCTGTCATGACTCGCTCCCTCGCATTTCACTTCCCCCCGGTCTTGCCCCCGCGCTCCCGTCGCCCGCCGACGTGCCGTCCGCCAACGCGGCCCGCGCCACGGCCAGTTCGGCGGCGAGCACCTCGACCAGCCGCGCGGCCGGCAGCTCGCGGGCCAGCCGGTGGCCCTGGCCGGCCCACAGGTTCATGCCCTGCGGGTCGCCCGCCGCAGCGGCCGCCCTGCGCAGCCCCGCCGTCAGGTAGTGCACCTGCGGATAGGCGGCGGGCGCGTACGGGCCGTGCTCGCGGATGAAACGGTTCACCAGGCCCCGGGCCGGGCGGCCGGAGAAGGCGCGCGTGAGCTCGGTGCCGACGAACAGCGGGTCGGTCAGGGCCCGCTTGTGGACGGCCTGCGCGCCCGACTCGGGGCACACCAGGAACGCGGTGCCGAGCTGCGCGGCACTGGCGCCGGCGGCGAGCACGGCGGCTATCTGGGCGCCGCGCATCAGGCCACCCGCGGCGATCATGGGAATGCGGACGGCCTCGCGGACCTCGGCCAGCAGCGCCAGCAGGCCGACGCCGGCGCCCGCGCCGTCCAGGTGCGGGTCGTCGCGGTGGGTGCCCTGGTGGCCGCCCGCCTCGATGCCCTGGACGCACACCGCGTGCGCGCCCGCCAGCTCGGCGGCCCGCGCCTCGGCGGCGGAGGTGACGGTGACGACGGTGACCGTACCGGCCTTGGCCAGCGCTTCCAGCGCGGCGGCGGACGGGCAGCCGAAGGTGAAGGAGACCAGCGGGACGGGGTCGTCGAGGAGGATCGCGAGCTTCGCCTCGTACGCGTCGTCGCCGCCCTGGCACCAGTCGCCGAGCGGCGTCTCGTACCAGGTGACCTCGCCCGCGAGCTGCTCGGCGTACACCTCGACGGCGGCCGGGTCGGCGGCGGGGGGCTGCGGCATGAACAGGTTCACGCCGAAGGGCGCGGCCGTGCAGGCGCGGAGCTGCTTGATCTCCTCGTACATCGCGGCCGGGGTCTTGTAGCCCGCTGCCAGCGATCCGAGGCCACCGGCCTCGCAGACGGCGGCGGCGAGCGGCGGGCCGGAGGCGCCGCCGGCCATGGGGGCTTGCACGATGGGGTGCCGGAGCAGGTCCGTCAGCACGGCGTCACCCCGGGTGTCGATGGCCATGACCACATCGTGTCACACGCGGGTGGCACCGGCGGGTGGGCTGTGGACGACGGTGGTTCCCGACTGCGGGGTGCCCGCGAACGCCGGATGGGCTGGATCGCTCCAGCCCATCCGTCGGTACGTACTTCACGCGGCCTACCGCCCGTTGAACGCGTCCTTCAACCGCGAAAACAGCCCCTGCTGCCCCGGCTTACCGTGCCCGCCCGGGGGACCAACCCCCGGACCCCCGGCCCAGCGCCTACCGCCCGTTGAACGCGTCCTTCAACCGCGAGAACAACCCCTGCTGCCCCGGCTTGAACTCGCCCATGGGGCGCTCCTCGCCGCGCAGCTTCGCCAGCTGGCGGAGGAGGTCCTCCTGCTGGGGGTCGAGCTTGTTGGGCGTGATCACCTCGACGTGGACCACGAGGTCGCCACGGCCGCCGCCCCGCAGGTGCGTGACACCGCGCTGGTGCAGCGGGATCGACTGGCCGGACTGCGTGCCCGGGCGGATGTCGATCTCCTCGACGCCGTCCAGGGTCTCCAGCGGCACCTTCGTGCCGAGGGCCGCGGCCGTCATCGGGATGGTGACCGTGCAGTGCAGGTCATCGCCGCGCCGCTGGAAGGTCGGGTGCGCGGTCTCGTGGATCTCCACATAGAGATCGCCGGCGGGGCCGCCGCCGGGGCCGACCTCGCCCTCGCCCGCCAGCTGGATGCGGGTGCCGTTGTCGACACCGGCCGGGATCTTGACCGTCAGGGTGCGGCGCGACCGGACGCGGCCGTCACCGGCGCACTCCGGGCACGGGGTCGGCACCACGGTGCCGAAGCCCTGGCACTGCGGGCAGGGCCGCGATGTCATGACCTGGCCGAGGAAGGACCGGGTGACCTGCGAGACCTCACCGCGGCCGCGGCACATGTCACAGGTCTGCGCGGAGGTGCCGGGGGCCGCGCCCTCGCCGCTGCACGTGGTGCAGACGACGGCGGTGTCGACCTGGATCTCCTTGGTCGTGCCGAACGCGGCCTCGCTGAGGCTGACTTCGAGCCGGATCATGGCGTCCTGGCCACGGCGGGTGCGCGAGCGCGGGCCGCGCTGCGACGCCTGGCCGAAGAAGGCGTCCATGATGTCGGAGAAATTGCCGAAGCCCGCGCCGAAGCCGCCGGCGCCACCCCCGCCGCCGCCGTTCGCGGAGAGCGGGTCGCCGCCGAGGTCGTAGACCTGCTTCTTCTGCGGGTCCGAGAGCACCTCGTAAGCGGCGTTGATCTCCTTGAACCGCTCCTGCGTCTTCGGGTCCGGGTTCACATCCGGGTGCAGCTCACGGGCGAGGCGGCGGAATGCCTTCTTGATCTCGTCCTGCGAGGCATCGCGCCGTACGCCCAGGACCGCGTAGTAGTCCGTGGCCACTTACGACTCCGCCAGGATCTGTCCGACGTAACGTGCCACTGCGCGTACCGCTCCCATCGTTCCGGGGTAGTCCATGCGGGTCGGTCCGACCACGCCGAGTTTGGCGACTGCCTCGTCGCCCGAACCGTAGCCGACGGCGACGACGGATGTGGAGTTCAGGCCCTCGTGAGCATTCTCATGACCGATGCGCACCGTCATGCCCGAGTCCTTGGCCTCGCCGAGCAGCTTGAGCAGCACCACCTGCTCCTCCAACGCCTCCAGCACCGGCCGGATCGTCAGCGGGAAGTCATGCCCGAAGCGGGTGAGATTGGCGGTGCCGCCGATCATCAGCCGCTCCTCGGTCTCCTCGACCAGGGTCTCCAGCAGGGTCGCGAGGACCGTCGAAACGGTTCCTCGGTCCTCCTGCTCGAAGGACTCGGTGAGGTCCTGCACGAGCTGCGGCACATCCGCGAACCGGCGGCCCACGACCCGGCTGTTGAGCCGCGCGCGGAGATCCGCCAGCGAGGTCTCGCCGATCGGCGCCGGGCAGTCGACCATGCGCTGCTCGACCCGGCCGGTGTCCGTGATCAGCACCAGCATCACCCGTGCGGGGGCCAGCGAGAGCAGCTCCACGTGTCGCACGGTCGAGCGGGTCAGCGAGGGATACTGCACCACCGCGACCTGCCGGGTCAGCTGCGCGAGCAGCCGCACCGTGCGGCCCACGACGTCGTCGAGGTCGACGGCGCCGTCGAGGAAATTGTGGATGGCGCGCCGCTCCGGCGTCGACAGGGGCTTGACGCCCGCGAGCTTGTCGACGAAGAGGCGGTAACCCTTGTCGGTCGGGATGCGGCCGGCGCTCGTGTGCGGCTGGGCGATGAAGCCCTCGTCCTCCAGCGCGGCCATGTCGTTGCGCACGGTCGCCGGGGACACGCCGAGGCGGTGCCGCTCGGTGAGGGCCTTGGAGCCGACGGGCTCCTCGGTGCCCACATAGTCCTGGACGATGGCGCGCAACACCTCGAGCCTGCGTTCGCTCAGCACCGCGCACCTCCAGTCCAGCCGTCTTACGGGGTCCTTCCCTGGCACTCCATGGTCACGAGTGCCAGATCCCTTCAGCCAGTGTACGGCCGTGCACCGCGGCGAGGGCAAGAGCGGTCCCGCCGTGCGCCCGCACACACCGCCGCCGCACGCCCGTCGGGCGGGCAACCGTACCGCGCTCCGGCTAGCGTCCGGGTATGGAGAGCCATGAGGGGACAGCCCGTTGGGAGCGGCTCGCGCCAGGGGTCGCGCGCCGCAGAATGCCCGTGTGGGACGCCACGATCGGGGTGATCGCGGGCCCGGCGGCCGTCCTGCTCGTCGACACCGGGGCGACGGTACGCGAGGGCGCGGAGGTCCGGCGGGAGGTGCGGGAGCTCATCGGCCGTGACGTGACACACATCGCTCTGACGCACCCCCACTTCGACCATGTCTTCGGCACGGCGGCGTTCGCCGGGGTGGAGGTGTACGGCGCGGTGGGGCTCGCCGACGTCCTCCTCCGCGAGCGCGAGGAGCTGGCGCGGGACGCCGTGCGGCACGGCGCCGACCCGACGGCCGCCGCGGAGGCCGCGGACCTGCTCGTACGGCCCCGCCACCCGGTCTCCGGCGAGCTCACGCTCGACCTCGGCGACGGGCGGCAGGCGCTGCTGGCCAACGTGGGTCCCGGCCACACGGCGCACGACCTGGCGGTGCTGGTGGCGGGGGCGGACGGGGCGCCGGAGATCGTCTTCTGCGGTGACCTGGTCGAGGAGTCGGGCGATCCGCAGGCGGGCCCGGACGCGCTCCCCCGGCAGTGGCCGGCCGCGCTGGACCGGCTGCTGGCGCTGGGGGGCGCGGACGCGCTGTACGTACCGGGGCACGGTGCCGTGGTGGACGCTGCGTTCGTACGGGAACAACGTGACGCGTTGGCGGCGCGGTTCGGCGTGTCGTGAGGCGGGGGTGAGGTGGGGGGTGAGGTGAGGGGTGAGGTGAGGGGTGAGGTGAGGGGTGAGGTGGGGGGTGAGGTGTGCCGCGACGTCCGGATCTTGATCCACAATGGCGCACATGCGCAGCAGAGGCTGCGTTCTCCCGGGGGAGGACCCCCGGACCCCCGGCCGGGGACGCTTGCCGCTCTCGCAGAATGGTCGCCATGCGCAGCAGAGAATACGGTCCCGATCTCACCCCTCCGTGGAAGCGTCAGCAGCCCGCACCCGAGGTGGCTGCCGAGCCGGATCTCGTGGTCGAGGAGGTCACCACCGGGTTCTGCGGGGCGGTGATCCGCTGTGAGAAGACCGCGCAGGGGCTCACGGTCACCCTGGAGGACCGGTTCGGCAAGCACCGCGTCTTCCCGATGGAGCCGCGCGGGTTCCTGCTGGAGGGGCGCGTGGTGACGCTCGTGCGCCCGGCGGCCGCGAACGCGCCGCAGGGCCCGGCCCGTACGGCCTCCGGCTCGCTCGCCGTCCCCGGAGCGCGGGCGCGGGTGGCCCGCGCGGGGCGTATCTACGTCGAGGGCCGCCACGACGCGGAGCTCGTGGAGCGGGTGTGGGGCGACGACCTGCGGATCGAGGGCGTGGTGGTGGAGTACCTGGAGGGCATCGACGACCTCCCCGCCATCGTGCGCTCCTTCGCCCCCGGCCCGGACGCGCGGCTGGGCGTCCTGGTCGACCACTTGGTGCCCGGCTCGAAGGAGTCCCGCATCGCGGCGTCCGTCACGGACGAGAACGTCCTGGTGGTGGGCCATCCGTACATCGACGTGTGGGAGGCGGTGAAGCCGGCGTCGGTGGGTATTGAGGGGTGGCCTCGGGTGCCGCGAGGGGAGGACTGGAAGTCGGGGGTGTGCCGGGCGCTGGGGTGGCCGGTGAATACGGGGGCGGCTTGGCAGCGGATTCTGTCGAGTGTGCGCTCGTACAAGGACCTGGAGCCGGAGCTCCTCGGGAGGGTCGAGGAGCTGATCGACTTTGTGACGGTGGTCGATTAGGCGCTGGGAAAGCTGTGCAGCATGGAAGTGTCCAAGGTCAGGTCGAGCGCCTCAATGGGCAACGATTCCCCGAACTTGTACGTGTTCCGCGTCCGGTAACTCGCTTCCTCGCCGACGCCCATGGGGCCGGTGAGGAGGACACAGTTGGACTTGATCGGATCCACGATCAAGTACGCGGGCACCCGCCCGGCCGCGTAAATCGAGGACTTGATCACATAGTCGCGGTGGACGCTGGTCTTCGCAACCATCTCCACGACCAAAGTGACTGCCGGTGCGGGGAGGAGCCGCCCGGGGCCTTTGAATGCTCCGTGCTCGTGCACGACAAGATCCGGCTGCGGTTCGCTTGCCTCGCCGGGGATGGCGATGTCCTGCGTCTGGAGTGGATACCAGCGTTCCAGGGGGATCTGCCGTTCGATGAGCAGAATGTTTATGTTGTGGACCCAGTCGGGCCCTGCCATCATCACAATTTCCCCCCGCAACAGCTCGACCCGCCAGCCCTCGGGAACCTCAAGGTTCTCGAAGGTCGCAATCTTCATCCGGTCATCCACAGCGGTCATCTCCGTGGTCCTCCACATGCGCCGCGTGACATTTAGCGGCAGCCTATGGACAGCGTAGGCGGGCGTGCGGCCCATGCTCGTCAGTTCACCCGAACAGGTGATCAGTCCACCAGATCCCGCACCACCGCGTCCGCCAGCAGTCGCCCCCGCAGCGTCAGGACCGCGCGTCCCTGCTCGTACGGCTCCGCCTGCAGCAGGCCGTCCTCCAGAGCCCGCTTCGCGGCCTCCGCGCCGGCCGGGGCCAGCAGGGACAGCGGGCAGCCGTCGATCAGGCGCAGTTCCAGCAGGATGCGTTCCACGCGCCGGTCCTCGTCCGGCAGGACCTCGCGGCCCGCGCCCGGGGAGCGGCCCTCGGTGAGGGCCTGCGCGTAGGCGCCCGGGTGCTTGACGTTCCACCACCGCACGCCCCCCACATGGGAGTGTGCGCCGGGGCCCGCGCCCCACCAGTCCGCGCCGCGCCAGTAGAGCTCGTTGTGGCGGCAGCGCCCGGCCTCGCTGGTGGCCCAGTTGGAGACCTCGTACCAGCTGAAGCCCGCGGCCGTGAGCCGGTCCTCGGCGATCAGATAGCGGTCGGCGTGGACGTCGTCGTCCGTCATGGGGACCTCGCCGCGCCGGATCCGGCGGGCCAGCTGGGTGCCCTCCTCGACGATCAGCGCGTACGCCGAGACGTGGTCGGGGCCCGCGCCGATCGCGGCGTCGAGGGAGGCGCGCCAGTCGTCGTCGGACTCCCCCGGTGTGCCGTAGATCAGGTCGAGGTTGACGTGCTCGAACCCGGCGGCCCGCGCCTCCGCGACGCATGCCTCCGGGCGGCCCGGGGTGTGCGTGCGGTCGAGGATCTTCAGCACGTGCTGCCGGGCGCTCTGCATGCCGAAGGAGATCCGGTTGAAGCCGCCCTCGCGGAGCTCCGCGAGATAGCGGGGGTCGACGGACTCCGGGTTGGCCTCGGTGGTGATCTCCGCGCCCTCCGCGAGCCCGAACTCGTCGCGGATCGCGCCCAGCATCCGTACGAGGTCGGCGGCGGGCAGCAGCGTGGGCGTGCCGCCGCCGACGAAGACGGTCTCCACCGGGCGCGGGTCGTCGCCGAGCACCTTCCGCGCGAGGCGGACCTCGTGGGCGAGCGTCTCGGCGTAGTTCTCCCGGGAGGCCAGGGCCCCGCCGGAGCCGCGCAGCTCGCTCGCGGTGTAGGTGTTGAAGTCGCAGTACCCGCAGCGCGTCGCGCAGTACGGCACGTGCAGATAGAAGCCGAGCGGCCGCCGCCCGGCGCCCTCCAGGGCGTGGTGGGGCAGCGCCCCGTCCTCGGGCATGGGTTCGCCGTCAGGCAGTACGGAAGGCATGGGTCCATTGTCCGGCATCGGCCGCCGGACTCCTCACCTCCGCCCGGCCCGGGCCTCGCGGGCGCCCGGGTACGTCCCGGCCGGCAGGCCGATGATCCACGCCTCGGCCTCAGGCCTCGCGGGCGCCCGCGTACATCTCCTCGATGAGGTCCTTGTACTGCCGCTCCACGACGGGCCGCTTGAGCTTGAGGCTCGGGGTGAGCTCGCCGTGCTCGACGTCGAGGTCGCGCGGCAGCAGCCGGAACTTCTTGATCGTCTGCCAGCGCTGGAGGCCCTCGTTGAGCCGCCGCACATAGCCGTCGATGAGCTCCTCGGTCTCCTTGGCGGCGACCACCTCGGCGTACGGCTTGCCGCCGAGGCCGTGCTCGGCGGCCCACACCATGAGGGTGGGCTCGTCGAGGGCGATGAGCGCGGTGCAGAAGTTGCGGTCGGCGCCGTGCACCAGGATGTTCGAGACGAAGGGGCAGACGGCCTTGAACTGGCCCTCGACCTCGGCGGGCGCGACGTACTTCCCGCCCGACGTCTTGATCAGGTCCTTCTTGCGGTCGGTGATGCGCAGATAGCCGTCCGGGGACAGCTCGCCGATGTCGCCGGTGTGGAACCAGCCGTCGGACTCCAGGACCTCCGTGGTCTTCTCGGGCAGCCCGTGGTAGCCGGCCATGACGCCGGGGCCGCGCAGCAGGACCTCGCCGTCGTCGGCGATCCGGACCTCGGTGCCGGGCAGCGGCTTGCCGACGGTGCCGGTGCGGTAGGACTCGCCGGGGTTGACGAAGCTGGCGGCGCTGGTCTCCGTGAGGCCGTAGCCCTCCAGGATGTGGACGCCCGCGCCGGAGAAGAAATAGCCGATGTCCGGGGCGAGCGCGGAGGCGCCGGAGACGCACGCGCGCAGCCGCCCGCCGAACGCCTCGCGGATCTTGGTGTAGACGAGCGCGTCGGCGACCTTGTGCCGGGCGGCGAGCCCGAAGGGGACCGTTCTGCTGCCGGTGCGGCGGTAGTTGTCCTGGGCGGTCTTGGCGTACTCGCGGGAGACCTCGGCGGCCCAGTGGAAGATCTTGTACTTGGCTCCGCCGCCCTCGCGCGCCTTGGCCGCGACGCCGTTGTAGACCTTCTCGAAGATGCGCGGCACGGCGGCCATGTAGGTGGGCCGGACGACCGCGAGGTTCTCCACTATGCGGTCCACGCGCCCGTCCACGGCGGTGACGTGCCCGGTGCTGATGTGGCTGACGGTGAGCACCTTGCCGAAGACGTGCGCGAGCGGCAGCCACAGATACTGCACGTCGTCGGCGCGCACCAGGCCGGACGCCTGGATGGCGCGCGCCATGTAGGCCCAGGAGTCGTGGAGCAGGCGTACGCCCTTGGGGCGGCCGGTGGTGCCGGAGGTGTAGATCAGGGTCGCGAGCTGGTCGGCCCGCAGGGCCTTGATCCGGTCCCGCACGGCGTCGGGGCCGGCCTTCAGGTGGGCGGCGCCGCGCCGCTCCAGCTCGGCGAGGGTGAGGACGAAGCCCTCCGGGTCGTCCTCGGCGGGGGCGGCGTCCTCGGCGTCGATCACCACGACGTGGACGAGTCCGGGCAGGTCGGCGCGGTGCTCGCGGACCTTGGCGAGCTGGGCGGCGTCCTCGGCGATCAGCACCCGGCTCTCGGAGTCGGCCAGGATGAAGGCCGTCTCCTCGGCGTTGGTGCTGGGGTAGACCGTGGTGGTGGCGGCGCCGGAACAGAGCACCCCGAGGTCCGCGAGGATCCACTCCACCCGGGTGGAGGCGGCGAGCGCCACCCGCTCCTCGGGGCGCACGCCGAGGTCGATCAGGCCGGCGGCGATGGCGAAGACGCGGTCGGCGGCCTCCCGCCAGGTGAGCGAGGCCCAGACGTCGGGGCGGCTGCCGGAGGGCGAGGGCACCGGATAGCGGTACGCCTCGGCGTCGGGGGTCGCCTCTACGCGTTCGACGAGGATCGTCGCCACGGAGGGCGGACGGTTCTCGATCAAAGCCTGTGTCTCGGTCACGGCGTCCTCCGGGGCCCGATTCGTTGCTGGTGACTCGCGAGTAACCTTCCAAGCAGTGATCAGACTAGAGCCCGTTCGGCCCTTGCGTAAGGGGCTGTGGACGGCTTGTCGAAGCTGTGACCGGCCGAACGTCCGGACGGCGCCCGCACCCGGTTCGAGCTGCGCCTTCCGGGGAACGCGAAGCGCCCGCCCCCACGCGGGGGACGGGCGCTCACGGCCTGCCGGACTTGGTCCGGCGTGCTACTTCTTGCCCTTTTCGCCGCCGTCGGAGTCCGAGGACAGCACCGCGATGAATGCCTCCTGGGGCACCTCCACGCTGCCGACCATCTTCATCCGCTTCTTGCCTTCCTTCTGCTTCTCCAGCAGCTTGCGCTTACGGGAGATGTCGCCGCCGTAGCACTTGGCGAGGACGTCCTTGCGGATCGCGCGCACCGTCTCACGGGCGATGACCCGCGAGCCGATGGCGGCCTGGATCGGCACCTCGAAGTTCTGCCGCGGGATGAGCTCGCGCAGCTTGGCGACGAGCCGCACGCCGTACGCGTACGCCTTGTCCTTGTGCGTGATCGCGGAGAACGCGTCGACCTTGTCGCCGTGCAGCAGGATGTCGACCTTGACCAGGCTGGCCTGCTGCTCGCCGGTGGGCTCGTAGTCCAGCGAGGCGTAGCCGCGGGTCTTGGACTTCAGCTGGTCGAAGAAGTCGAAGACGATCTCCGCGAGGGGCAGGGTGTAGCGCAGCTCGACGCGGTCCTCGGAGAGGTAGTCCATGCCCAGCAGCGAGCCGCGGCGGGACTGGCAGAGCTCCATGATCGCGCCGACGAACTCGTTCGGCGCGAGGATGGTGGACTTGACGACCGGCTCGTGCACCTCGGCGATCTTCCCCTCGGGGAACTCGCTCGGGTTGGTGACGATGTGCTCGGTGCCGTCCTCCATGTTGACGCGGTAGACCACGTTGGGGGCGGTCGCGATGAGGTCCAGGCCGAACTCGCGCTCGAGCCGCTCGCGGATCACGTCCAGGTGGAGCAGGCCGAGGAAGCCGACGCGGAAGCCGAAGCCGAGGGCGGCCGAGGTCTCCGGCTCGTAGACCAGCGCGGCGTCGTTGAGCTGGAGCTTGTCCAGGGCCTCGCGCAGCTCGGGGTAGTCCGAGCCGTCCAGCGGATAAAGGCCCGAGAACACCATCGGCTTGGGGTCCTTGTAGCCACCCAGGGGCTCCGTGGCGCCATTGGCGAACGAGGTGATCGTGTCACCGACCTTGGACTGCCGGACGTCCTTCACACCGGTGATGATGTAGCCCACCTCGCCGACGCCCAGGCCGTCGGAGGGGGTCATCTCGGGCGAGGAGACGCCGATCTCCAGCAGCTCGTGGGTGGCGCCGGTCGACATCATCTTGATGCGCTCGCGCTTCTTCAGCTCGCCGTCCACGACCCTGACGTAGGTGACCACGCCGCGGTAGGAGTCATAGACCGAGTCGAAGATCATCGCGCGGGCGGGGGCGTCCTTGACGCCGACCGGGGCCGGGACCTCGGCGATGACCTTGTCGAGCAGCGCGTCCACGCCGACGCCGGTCTTCGCGGAGACCTTGAGCACGTCGGAGGGGTCGCAGCCGATGAGGTGCGCCAGCTCGGCGGCGAACTTCTCGGGCTGGGCGGCCGGCAGGTCGATCTTGTTGAGGACCGGGATGATCGTGAGGTCGTTCTCCATCGCCAGATAGAGGTTGGCGAGGGTCTGCGCCTCGATGCCCTGGGCCGCGTCCACGAGGAGGATGCAGCCCTCGCACGCGGCGAGGGAGCGCGAGACCTCATAGGTGAAGTCGACGTGACCAGGGGTGTCGATCATGTTGAGGATGTGGGTGTTGCCCTTGTCCTCGGTGGGGGCCCAGGGCAGCCGGACCGCCTGCGACTTGATCGTGATGCCGCGCTCGCGCTCGATGTCCATCCGGTCGAGGTACTGCGCGCGCATCTGCCGCTGGTCGACCACGCCGGTCAGCTGAAGCATCCGGTCGGCGAGCGTCGACTTGCCGTGGTCGATGTGCGCGATGATGCAGAAGTTACGGATCAGAGCCGGGTCGGTACGGCTCGGCTCGGGCACGTTGGTAGGGGTCGCGGGCACGCAGGATCCATTCGGTGACTTCGGCGCTTGAACGCCAGTCTCGGCGGGAGTCGGGTATACGACCCCTCCATCGTCCCATGAGCGGCGGGTACGGTCCGGTTTGGGAGCCCGGAGCGCCTGCTGGTAGCCTGGTCCACTGTGCCTCGTGCCCTCTCACGTGCGAGTGCGCAACATCGAAATCCAACGAACCTGAAAAGGCTCTTTCGTGGCGAACATCAAGTCCCAGATCAAGCGGAACAAGACCAACGAGAAGGCGCGCCTGCGTAACAAGGCCGTCAAGTCCTCGGTCAAGACCGTTGTCCGCGCGGCCCGCGAGGCGATCGCCGCCGGCGACGCCGCCAAGGCCACCGCCGCCGTCGCCCTGGCCGGCAAGAAGCTGGACAAGGCCGTCAGCAAGGGTGTTCTGCACAAGAACGCCGCTGCCAACAAGAAGTCGGCGCTGGCCAAGCAGGCCGCGGCCATCAAGGCCTGAAGCCTTTCCGGGGCCTGAGCCCCGACCCGTCGGTACGGACCCAGCGGACCCTCTCTACCGCTCCGTCCCGGCACCCTTCGCCGCACTCGGTCGTTCGCCACGCGGGTGCGGCATGAGCCTCACGGCTCGCTGAACGATCCGAAGGCCCCGTGCCCAGCCCTTCCCCGGGCGGGTACGGGGCCTTCGGCTTGCCCGTGGCAGAATTCCGCAGGCCGTTTGCGCCGATCGTGGCGGCGGGGCCCTTCGGGCGCGCGGTGGTGTGCCGGAAGGCCGGTCTCCCGTCCCCCGGTGATCGGAAGGCCGGTCGTTCGGCCCTCCGGTGATCGAAGCGGCTCAGCCGCGGCTGCGGGCCGCGCGGGCCACGGCGACGACGGCCTTCTCCAGGGCATACTCCGGGTCATCCCCGCCGCCCTTCACACCCGCGTCCGCCGCGGCGACGGCCCGGAGCGCGACGGCGACGCCGTCCGCCGACCAGCCCCGCATCTGCTGGCGCACGCGGTCGATCTTCCACGGCGGCATGCCCAGCTCCCGGGCCAGGTCACCCGGGCGGGCGCCCCGCGGCGCGGAGGCGAGCTTGCCGATCGCCCGGACGCCCTGCGCGAGGGCGCTGGTGATCAGCACGGGGGCGACGCCGGTGGACATCGCCCAGCGCAACGCCTCCAGGGCCTCGGCCGCCCGGCCCTCCACGGCCCGGTCGGCGACGGTGAAGCTGGACGCCTCGGCGCGGCCGGTGTAATAGCGCGCCACGACGGCCTCGTCGATCGTGCCCTCGATGTCGGCGACGAGCTGGGCGCAGGCACTGGCCAGCTCGCGCAGATCGCTGCCGATCGCGTCCACCAGGGCCTGGCACGCCTCCGGGGTCGCGGAGCGGCCCGTCGCCCGGAACTCCGAGCGCACGAACGCCAGGCGGTCGGCCGGCTTGGTCATCTTCGGGCAGGCGACCTCCCGGGCCCCGGCCTTGCGGGCCGCGTCCAGCAGGCCCTTGCCCTTGGCACCGCCCGCGTGCAGCAGGACGAGAGTGATCTCCTCGGCGGGCGACCCGATATAGCTCTTCACGTCCTTCACCGAGTCGGCCGAGAGGTCCTGCGCGTTGCGCACGATCACGACCTTGCGCTCGGCGAACAGCGACGGGCTGGTCAGCTCCGCCAGCGTGCCCGGCTGGAGCTGGTCCGAGGTGAGATCCCGGACGTCGGTGTCCGCGTCGGCGGCACGGGCGGCGGTCACCACCTCGCGCACGGCGCGGTCCAGGAGGAGATCCTCCTGGCCCACGGCGAGCGTGACGGGGGCGAGCATGTCGTCGGTTGCAGTCTTCCTGGCCATCGCGTCCAGCATCCCACGCACCGGTGACACTCCCGCCCGCATGGCCGGAGGGGCATACCGCACAATGATCGGGTGAGCAGCGTTCCCCCTTCCTTTCCGTCTTCTCCGGCCTCCTCCCCGTCGCCCACCTTCGACGCGGCCGGCCCCGTACGGCACCTGCTGGTGCTCCCCGACCGCGACGCCGCCGACGAGGCGGCGGACGAGGCGGCCCAGCGCTTCGCCCTGGACGAGGAGCCGCAGGTGGTGCGCGAGGCTCTCGCGGGCGAGGACGACGCCGAGGACGCCCAGTGGCTCGTGGTCCTGGAGGACCCCCGCGGCACCCTCTCCCCCGACGCCCTGCGCGAGCTCGCCGAGGAGTACGACGGCTGGCTCGAATCGGAGTGACGCGGCGGCGCCCGGACCGGCTTCCTCCTCATTTCGCCAGGACCGCCGCGGCATCGCCGGTCACCGCCACCGGCCCGTCCCTGTCCGTGCGCACCACCGTCGCGCCCTGGGCCTGGAGGGCGTGGACGGTGCGGGGTGACGGGTGCCCGTAGCGGTTGCCCGCGCCCACGGAGACGACCGCCAGCCGTGGCCGGAGCCCGCGTATCAGCTGGGGGTCCTGATGGGCCGAGCCGTGGTGGGCGACCTTGAGGACATCCACCGGGGGCAGGTCGGGCCGGGCCGCCGCCAGGGCCTGCTGGGCGGGCGGTTCGAGGTCGCCGGGCAGCAGCAGGGTCAGCCCGGCGCTCCGGACCAGGAGGGTGACGCTCGCGTCGTTCGGCCCGTCCTCCGCCGCGCCGGACGCCCCCGGCGGTGGCGGCCAGAGCACCTCCCAGGACAGCTCTCCCAGGTGCCGCCGCTCCCCCGGCGCCGCCTCCACGACCGGAACCCGCGCCCGCTCCGCCTCCCGGCGCACGAACGCGGCCCTGCCCGGCGGCTGGGCGAACGTCGTCGTCTCGATCGCCCCGACCGTCCGGCCACGCAGCACGCCGGGCAAGCCGTCGACGTGATCCGCGTGAAAGTGCGTGAGCAGCAAGAGCGGCACGCGCTCCACGCCCAGGGCACGCAGGCAGCGGTCGACGGCCCGGGGCTCGGGCCCGGCGTCCACCACCAGGGCAGTGCCCTCCCCCGCTGCCAGGACCAACGCGTCACCTTGCCCCACGTCGCACGCCGCGAACCTCCAGTCGGGCGGCGGCCAGCCGGTGACGACCCGGGTCAGGGGCACCGGGCGGACGATCGCGACGATCAGGAGCAGCGCGCAGGCCGCGCACACCCAGGGCCGGTGGAGCGTCCGGCGGGCGGCGAACACGGCGGCCGCGGTCACCACCGCCAGCAGCAGCCCGCCGGACCAGCCACTCGGCCAGCCGAGCTCCGCGCCGGGCAGGCTCGCTCCCGTACGGGCCACGCCCGCGGCCCAGGAGGCGGGCCAGCCCGCGAGCCACGCGAGCCCCTCGGCGAGGGGCGGGACGAACGGCGCGGCGACCAGGGCGGCGAAGCCGAGCACCGTCGCGGGAGCGACGGCCAGCTCCGCCAGGAGATTGCACGGAACGGCGACCAGGCTCACCCGCGCCGCCATGACCACGATCACCGGCCCGCACAGGGCCTGCGCCGCCGCGGCCGCGGCCAGGGCCTCCGCGGCGCGGGGCGGGACCCCACGCCGCCGCAGCCCGTCGCCCCAGCGCGGAGCGAGGGTGAGCAGGGCACCGGTGGCCAGGACCGACAGCAGGAAGCCGTAGCTCAGGGCCAGCCATGGGTCCCAGAGCAGGAGCAGCAGCACGGAGGCCGCGAGCGCGGGCAGCAGGCTGCGGCGCCTGCCCGTGCCGATGGCCAGCAGCGTGATCAGCCCGCATCCGGCCGCGCGCAGCACGCTCGGCTCCGGGCGGCACACGACCACGAACCCCAGCGCCAGCACCGCGCCCAGCACCGCCGTGAGCCGCAGCGGCAGCCCCAACCGGGCGGCCAGGCCGCGTCTTTCGGCCCGCGTGGCGAGGTGCGGCGGGCCGATGAGCACCGCGATCAGGATCGCGAGGTTGCTCCCGGAAACGGCCAGCAGGTGCGTCAGATCCGTGGCCCGGAAGGCGTCTTCGAGGTCGGGCGGGATGCGTGACGTATCCCCCACCACCAGCCCTGGAAGGAGCGCCCGGGCATCCGGCGCCAGCCCGTCCGTGGCATCACGCAGGCCCGCCCGGAGCCCGGCGGCCGTCCGCTGGAGCGCGTTCGGCCGCTCGACGACGTGGGGTGGGTCCTGCCCGCTGACACGGACGACCGCGGTGATCTTGTCGCCCTGCCGGGCGGGCGGGGCGAGGCGCCCGGTGACCCGGACCGTGGTGGAGGGCAGCAGTCCGAGCCAGGACGGGTGGGCGATCAGCAGGACGGGCGTACGGACGGCCATCTCGTGGTCCGCGGTGACCAGGCGGGTCGCTTCGCCCTCCACCACGACGGTGGGGGTCTCCGATGTCCGGGGACGGGAGTGAGCGGCGTGCGGGTCGTCGGTGACCGTGACGTCGAGGGTCGCCTCGGCGTAGTGAGCGGCGAGGGCGGGGACGGGGCCCGCGTGCGCTTCGGCGGTGGCCAGAGCGGCCGTTGTGGCTGCGGCGGTGGCACAGAGCAGCATCGCCGCGACGGCGCTGACGGTGGCTTTCGCCGCGGCTCCGGGCGAGGGGAGGCCGACGGGATCCTCCTCCGCGCCAAGCCCCGCACGCGTGCCCTTTCGCCGGAGGGCCACCAGCACCACGCACGCCACCGCCGCACCCACCGCTGCCACCGCTGCCACCGTCGTGCCGTCCGCGACCAGAGCCAGCGCCGCGGCCACCCAGGCGGCCACGGCGGGCATCACCAGGCGCAGGTCGGGTGGGGGGTTGCCGGGTGGGGGGTTGCCGGGTGGGGGGTTGCCGGGTGGGGGGTTGCCGGGTGGGGGGTTGCCGGGTGGGGGGTTGCCGGGTGGGGGGTTGCCGGGGCAGGGGTCATTAAGCGGAGGACCGTCGGGGCGGGAGTTGTCAGGCAGAGGCCCGTCAGGACGGGGCTCGTCGGGGTGGGGGTCATCGGGCGCAGGTGCGTCAGGTGGGCGGGCGGCGGGGCGGGAGTCGTCAAAGTGCGGGTCGTCGGGCGGAGATGGGTCAGGCTGTGCCTCAGGTGGACGGGCGTCGGGGCGGTGGGCGTCGGGCTGATGGGCATCAGGTGGGCGGGCGTCAGGCCGCAGGGCGCCCGGCGGGCGGGCATCGAGCAGGCTGCCGTCAGGCCGGAGGGCATCCAGTGGACCGGTGCCGGGCAGGCGAGCGTCCGGCGGGGTCACGGCTGGACCAAAGAGCGGAGGTCCGTGAAGCGGCGGGCGCCGATGCCGTTGACGTGGCGGAGCTCGTCCACGGAGCGGAAACCGCCGTGCTCGGTGCGGTAGTCGACGATGTGCTGGGCGAGGACGGGGCCCACGCCCGGCAGGGCGTCGAGCTGTTCGACCGTCGCGGAGTTGAGGCTGACGGGACCGGCGGGTCTGCCGCCTGCCGAGGCTCCGGGCGCCGGCCCGCCCGCCGGCACCGGCGGCCCACCCACGACGATCTGTTCGCCGTCCATGAGCACCCGGGCCCGGTTGAGCCCCGTGGTGTCCGTGCCCGGCCGCGCGCCTCCGGCGGCGTCGAGCGCGTCGACCACCCTCGACCCGGACGGCAGCCGCTGGATGCCGGGCCGCAGCACCTTGCCCGTCACGTCCACCACCACGCTGCCGCCACCACGGTTCGGGGGACTCGCGCGGTCGGCCGGAGGCACCATCGTCGGGACGGCGGCCACCGCGGCAGGTGTCTCCCGGTCCGGCGGACGCACGGTCCGCGGGCGGCCCGCCCAGAAGTGGTACGCGGCGAACACGCACGCCGCGACCAGCACGACCGCGAGCGCGGCCAGTGTCTTCGGCTCGATCCCGCAGCGGAGCCGCACCCACATCGGGAGCCGGTCCACCACGGCCGCCCGCCAACCCCCGTGCGCGCGAGGCGTTTTGGGCACGCTCCCGGCGGGCGGATCGGGGCTGCCACGCCCGGTCCGCCGTTCCGGGAACAGCGTCGCCGCCCGCTCCTCAGGCGAGCGGTCGGCTCGGGCCCCGGCGCCCGAGCGTGGCGGATCAAGTGTCAGGGTGTTCCGGCGATCAGTCATGTCACGACGGTAGGCGCGTTCGCCCGATCCCGCCGATGCCGCCCAAATTCCGTGGATAACCGGCTAGTTGTGGATAACTCCACCACCCGAACGAAGCGTTCCACCACCCCGAGAAGCACCACGCGAAGCGCCACGAGAAGCCCCACGAGAAGCGGCCCCCACAAGCACCGCGATAAGCCCCCGAGGAGCGGAAGCGCCCCCACCGGCGCCCTGAAACCGCGGGCCATCCCTCAGCGCGGCGCCACCACCACGCCCAGCAGCCCCGGCCCCGTGTGGGCCCCGATCACCGCGCCCACCTCGCTGACGTGCAGGTCGAGCAGCCCTGGCACCCGCTCCCGCAAGCGATCCGCGAGGAGCGTGGCCCGGTCGGACGCGGCGAGGTGGTGGACGGCGATGTCGACGGGCGCCGCGCCGGCCCGTTCCACGGCGATCTCCTCGAGGCGGGCGATGGCCTTGGAGGCCGTACGGACCTTCTCCCGCAACTCGATCCGGCCGTCGTCGAGTTGGAGCAGGGGCTTGACCGCGAGCGCCGACCCCAGCAGCGCCTGCGCCGCGCCGATCCGGCCGCCGCGGCGGAGGTAGTCGAGGGTGTCGACGTAGAAGTACGCCACCGTGCCCTGCGCGCGCTTCTCGGCGGCGGCGACGGCCTCGTCGAGCGTGCCGCCCGCCTCCGCGGTCTCCGCCGCGGCCAGCGCGCAGAAGCCGAGTGCCATGGCGACCATGCCGGTGTCCACGACCCGCACCGGGACGGGCGCGTCCGCCGCCGCGAGGACCGCCGCGTCGTAGGTGCCCGAGATCTCGGCGGAGAGGTGGAGGGAGACGATGCTCTCCGCGCCCGACTCGGCCGCCGCGCGGTAGGCGGCCGCGAAGACCTCGGGGCTCGGCCGGGAGGTGGTCACCGGCCGGCGCTTCTGGAGCGCCTGGGCGACCGAGCGCGCGGAGATCTCGGTGCCTTCCTCGAGCGCCTCGTCGCCCAGGACGACCGTGAGCGGTACGGCGGTGATGTCGTGCCGCTCCATCGCTCGCTGTGGCAGATAGGCCGTGGAATCCGTGACGACAGCGACATGGCGGGACATGTTCCGGAGGTTACCCGCCAGGCCGCTTCCACGGCAGGGCGGACCCCGTACGCGTGATCGTTCCGCCGGAAGACCGGACAGCGGGCCGTGCGGTCGGGTAGTGCTGTGCTGCGGGGCAAGCCTGCACGGCCAGGCAGGACCATACGGTCGGGCAAGACGGTATGGCCAGACAAGACCGTACGGCCAGATAAGCCCCTGCGGCCGAGCAAGGCCGTACGGCCAGGAAAGCCCGTGCGCTCAGGTGGTGCTCTCCGGGCGGTGGCTCTTCTGCCAGGAGTAGCCGGGCTGCTGCCAGGTCTTGCGCCCGGCGATCGCGGACCGCTCCCCCTCCGCAGCGCGACCGCCGGCCCCGGACGCCCCTTCGGCAGGCGCCTGCTCACCGGACGGCGAGCCTGACGCGGCCGACGGCCCCGGCGCGGAGGATCCGGCGGCCTCCCCCGACTCCGCCGTCATCCAGTGCCGCAGCGCGCCCGCCTCCATCTGGATCTGGCCGCTCAGCGTCTCCAGGTCGTCCTCGGCGAAGCGGCGGGCCCGGTCCTGCGCCGCCCAGCGGAGGGAGTCCGCGGACCCCTTGACGCGCTCGGTGCGCTCGCGCAGCTCGGGCAGGCAGGCGGCGATCCTGGCCCTGTCGGGCTCGTTCTCCAGGCGCTTGAGGTCGTCGTCGAGCTCATGGCCGTGCGCGCTGAGCCGCCCGAACAGGGCCTGTGCCTCGGACAGCGAGGCGTCCTCGGCGGCGGCGAGCCGCAGCGCCTCCTGGGTGGCGCGCATCGACGTCCGCAGGGAGAGCCGCAGCTGCGCGACCTCGCCGGCCGCGCCGGGCTGGGCGTACTGCCTGGCCTTCAGGCGGGTGTCCTCGACCGTCCGGCGGGCCTGGGTGACCGTGCGGTCGACCCCGCGCTTGACCGCGCGCACGGTCTTGACCGTGGCGATCACCCCGAGCGTGACGAGGACCGCGAAGATCAGCGCGACGATCACGGCCACGGCTTCCATGAGCGCTCCTCAGCGAGCTCGGTCGGGTCGCCCCACGGGAGCCCACAGGGGCTGGGGGCACGGCGCGCGCCGCGGATCCGGGGGACCCGCGCCACCCCTCCACCGTAAACGGAAAGGGCGGGCCGGGGGTTCCGATCGAACCCCCAACCCGCCCGTAGGGAGAAACCCCGAAGGCCCCTCCGTGCCCGCTACGCCGGGACGATGTTCACCAGCTTCGGCGCCCGCACGATGACCTTGCGGATGCCCGCGCCGCCCAGGGCGGCGACGACGGCCGGGTCGGCCAGGGCGGCCTGCTCCAGCTCCTCGTCGGAGATCGACGGGGCGACCTCCAGGCGGGCCTTGACCTTGCCCTTGATCTGGACGACGCAGGTCACGGCCTCGTCGACCAGATACGCGGGGTCGGCGACCGGGAAGTCCGCGTGGACGACCGAACCGGTGTGGCCCAGCTTGCGCCACAGCTCCTCGGCGATGTGCGGGGCCAGCGGGGCGACCAGCAGCACCATCTGCTCGGCGACCGTCCGCGGGACGTCGCTCAGCTTGGTCACGAAGTTGTTCAGCTCGGTGACCTTGGCGATGGCGGTGTTGAAGCGCAGGTTCGCCATGTCCTGGGTGACGCCGTCGATGGCCTTGTGCAGGGCCCGCAGCGTGGCCTCGTCGGGCTCGGCGGAGACCACGGTGACCTCGCCGGTGGCCTCGTCCACCACGTTGCGCCACAGGCGCTGGAGCAGGCGGTACTGGCCGACGACGGCGCGCGTGTCCCAGGGACGGGAGACGTCCAGGGGGCCCATCGCCATCTCGTACAGACGCAGGGTGTCCGCACCGTACTCGGCGCAGATCTCGTCCGGCGTGACGGCGTTCTTCAGGGACTTGCCCATCTTGCCGAGCAGCCGGCTGACCTTCTCGCCCTGGTAGGAGAACCCGCCGTCGCGCTCCTCCACCTCGGCGGCCGGTACGGCGATGCCCCGGCTGTCGCGGTAGACGTACGCCTGGATCATGCCCTGGTTGTAGAGCTTGTGGAACGGCTCGTTCGAGGAGATGTGCCCCAGGTCGAAGAGGACCTTGGACCAGAAGCGGGCGTACAGCAGGTGCAGCACGGCGTGCTCGGCGCCGCCGACATACAGGTCGACGCCGCCGTGCGGCTGGCCCTCGCGCGGGCCCATCCAGTAGCGCTCGGCGTCGGCGGAGACCAGGCGCTCGCTGTTGTGCGGGTCCAGGTAGCGCAGCTCGTACCAGCAGGAACCGGCCCAGTTGGGCATGGTGTTGGTCTCGCGGCGGTAGCGCTTGGGGCCGTCGCCGAGGTCCAGGGTGACGTTGACCCACTCCTCGTTCCGGGAGAGCGGGGTCTCCGGGGAGGTGTCGGCGTCGTCCGGCTCGAAGGTGCGCGGGGAGTAGTCCTCGACCTCCGGCAGCTCCAGCGGCAGCATCGACTCGGGCAGCGAGTGGGCGACGCCCTGCTCGTCGTAGACGATCGGGAAGGGCTCGCCCCAGTAGCGCTGACGGCTGAACAGCCAGTCGCGCAGGCGGAAGTTGACGGTGCCCTCGCCGATGCCCTGCTCGGTGATCCAGGCGATGGCGGTGCGCTTGGCCTCGTCGACGGCCATGCCGTTGAGGTCGAGCTTGTCGTTGGCGGAGTTGATGGCGGGGCCCTGGCCGGTGTACGCCTCGCCCTCCCAGCCCTCGGGCGGCTGGACCGTCCGCACGACCGGCAGCTCGAAGGCGGTCGCGAACTCCCAGTCGCGCTCGTCCTGGCCGGGCACGGCCATGATCGCGCCGGTGCCGTAGCCCATCAGGACGTAGTCGGCGACGAAGACCGGGACGGGCTCGCCGGTCAGCGGGTTACGGGCGTACGCGCCGGTGAAGACGCCGGTCTTGTCCTTGCCCTCGGTCTGGCGCTCCACGTCGGTCTTGGACTGTGCCTGCTTGCGGTACGCGGCGATGGCGTCGGCCGGGGTGCGGGCGCCGCCGGTCCACGCGTCCTTGGTGCCCTCGGGCCACTCGGCCGGGACGACGGTGTCGACCAGGTCGTGCTCGGGGGCCAGCACCATGTAGGTGGCGCCGAAGAGGGTGTCCGGGCGGGTGGTGAAGACGGTGATCTTCTCGTCGTGGCCGATGACGTCGAAGGCGACGCGGGCGCCCTCGCTGCGGCCGATCCAGTTGCGCTGCTGGAGCTTGATGGCCTCGGGCCAGTCCAGCGCCTCCAGGTCGTCGATCAGGCGGTCCGCGTAGGCGGTGATCCGCATGTTCCACTGGCGCAGCTTGGACTTGAAGACGGGGAAGTTGCCGCGCTCGGAGCGGCCGTCGGCGGTGACCTCCTCGTTGGCCAGGACGGTGCCCAGGCCGGGGCACCAGTTGACGGGCGCGTCGGAGGCGTACGCCAGGCGGTACTCGCCCAGCACGTCGGCGCGCTCGGCGGCCGTCAGCTCGCTCCACGCGCGCGTGCCGGGAGCCTGGCGCTCACCGCGCTCGAACTGCTCGACCAGCTCGGCGATCGGGCGCGCCTTGCCCGCCTCCGGGTCGTACCAGGAGTTGAAGATCTGCAGGAAGATCCACTGGGTCCACTTGTAGTACTCCGGGTCGATCGTCGCGAACGACCGGCGCTTGTCGTGGCCCAGACCCAGCCGGCGCAGCTGCGCCTTCATGTTCTCCATGTTGGCCTCGGTGGAGACCCGCGGGTGGGTGCCGGTCTGCACGGCGTACTGCTCGGCGGGCAGGCCGAAGGCGTCGAAGCCGAGGGTGTGCAGGACGTTGTGGCCCGTCATGCGGTGGTAGCGCGCATAGACGTCGGTCGCGATGTAGCCCAGCGGGTGGCCGACGTGCAGGCCCGCACCCGAGGGGTACGGGAACATGTCCATGATGAACTTCTTGGGCCGGGCGACGACCGCGGGGTCGCCCGCCAGGTCGCCGTCGGGGTTGGGGGCGTCGTAGGTGCCCTCCGCGTCCCAGAAGTCCTGCCAGCGTGCCTCGATGTCAGCGGCCAGCGCGGCCGTGTAGCGGTGCGGGGCAGCCACCTCGGCGGCGGTGTTGGTCTCGCTCATCGTCCTCAAAGCTCCATCGATCGTCGTCTCTACCTGCGGGCACCTGCGGAAATGAAAAATCCCCTCGCACAGGAGGGGACGCCGCGCCGATGCCGACCGGTCACCGGTCGGTACTGATCAGCGCGGCCCGCTAAGCAGAAGGCGTACGGCACGCATGGGGTCAGGTTACCGCAGGGGCCGAAGGGCCCGCACCGAGTATCCGGCGCGGGCCCGGCCGGTCAGCGGCGGTGACCCGGCACGTACGAGGTCACGTAGTTGTCGGCCGGCGTGCCGACGCCCGTGACGTTGTCGTAGCCGACGGTCGCCGACAGCGAGGTGTCGCCGCCCAGGCTGCGCAGGGACGTCACCACACCGCCCTTGGCGTCGACGCCGTTGACGTAGTCGGAGCGCACGACGGCAAGGCCCTGGCCCGCGCCCAGCGGGTGGTCGGTGACGTCGTGGTAGGCGGAGGTGCCGTACCGGTCGTAGATGCCCGGGTTGGCGAAGCCGATCGGCACCCCGTGGCGGGCCTGCTGGGCCAGCGCCTGGACACCGGCGATCACCGGGGCGGCGAGCGAGGTGCCGCCGATGCGGTACTCGCTGTACTTCTGCGAGCCGTCGGGGAACGTCTGCGTCTGGCCGACGAGGAAGCCGGTGCTGGAGTCGGCGACGGCCGCGATGTCCGGCTCGACGCGCATCGGGGTGGAGCCGTTCACCTTGGACAGCGCGTCGGGGACGACGCCGCGCTGGTAGAAGGGCTGCTGCACGAGCTTGCTGGTGCCGCCGCCGGCGCCGCCGGTGAAGGTGCCGGGGAAGCCCTCCCAGGTGTTGCCGTCCTTCGACAGCACCGCCTTGTGGGTGCCCCAGCCGGTCTCCCACTGATACGTGTCGCCCTTGCCGACGGCGAGCGAGGTGCCGCCGACGGAGGTGACCCACTGGGAGTTCGACGGGGTGTCGACCATCTTGCTGCCGTGCTTGGCGGAGTTGTCGCCGTCGTCACCGGAGGAGAAGTAGAAGCCGATGCCCTCGACGGCGCCGGTCTGGAAGACCTGGTCGTAGGCCGCGGCCACGTCGGGGGTCTCGTTGGCCTCGACGTCGCCCCAGGAGTTGGAGACGATGTCCGCGAGGCGCCCGTCGACGATCTTGTGCAGGGAGTCGATCAGGTCGTCGTCCTGGCAGGAGGCACCCGCGACGTAGACGATGTCGGAGTCCGGGGCGACCGCGTGCACGGCCTCGATGTCGAGGGTCTCCTCGCCGTACCAGCCGGCCGCGTCGCAGCCGCCCTCACCGGTGCCGGTGTGGGTGTAGTCGGCGGGCAGCACCTGGGTGAACTGGCCCTTGCGGTAGCCCTTGTCGCCGTTGCGCTTGGCGTACTCGGCGGCGTCCTTGGCGATGGTCGGCGAGGCGTACGCGTCGGTGATGGCGACGGTGACGTTCTTGCCGGTGTAGTTCTTCGCGCCGTAGACGGATCGCAGCTGCTTGCCGGTGTAGCCCTTGATGGCGTACGGCGCGTGCGAGCCGTAGGCCGACGGGAGGCTGTCGTTGGTCTTCGAGCCGTAGTACGACGAGAAGGGGCCGGCGTTGACGAACGCGGCGCTCGGCGGGGGCAGGGTCTCGTCGTGCCGGGCGAGGCGCGGGGCGTTGTTCAGGCCCACGACGGTGAGGACGGCGCCGTTCATCGAGGCGGGGACGGAGGCGTTGCTGGACGGCGCGTGGTAGGTGCGGCCGTCCTTGGTGTAGTTGTGCAGCTCCGTGCCGAACGCCTTCTTGGCCGCGGCGGCGTCACCGGTGACGGTGATGTAGTGCTTGTTGGTGCCGGTCACCTTCAGGCCCGAGTCGGTCAGCCAGCCGGTGACCTTGGCTATCTGGGCCTTGGTGGCGCCGAACCGTTCCTGCGCCTGCTTGGCGGACAGGTACTTGCCGTACGAGGGCGACTTCGGGTCGGAGACCGCGCGGGCGTAGTCGGCGAGGCCCTTGGCGTCCTGGCCGGCCAGGTAGACCCGGGCGGTGACCTTGTTGGACTCGGCGACGGTGCCGCGGTCGGCCGACGGCGTGGCCCACAGTGGCTTCGTTCCCTGGAGCGACTGCCGGCCGTGCGGGCCGGAGTCGGCCTGGGCGGTGGGAACACCGAGCGCGAGCGCCCCGGCGACCAGCGGCAGCGATGCCACCAAGGCCAGTCCGGCGCGTCCTCTGGAGCGGGTAGAACTCATGGAACCCCCTGGATGCGAATGGTCGCGTAAGGCCGTCCGCGCGCTGACATGGCACGGACACGCACATACGTCGCGCCACTCTTTCGATGAACTGTTCATCCAGGGGACATGAGTTCGCCAAGATGCGACCAAGGAAGAGTCAGCAGTCAGTCAGGGGGGCGCAAGTAAACCCACGAGTCGGCCGACATCCCGACAGGGCCTCGACGGTGGGCGGCATATGTGCGAAGTGCCGCCGAACGAACAGACGTTAGCAGTGGTTCGGGCCGCCGCACCGGGGTTGTGCCAAGCGGACCCACCGCCCCCGCCGGCCTGCCTAGCGTGCTGCCGTATGAACCGCTTCCTCGACCACACCGGTGGAGTCCTCACCCTGGTCTCGCTCACCGCGACCGTCGTGTGGGGGCTCATCGCCACCGACCGGCTGCTGCTCACCCCGCGCGCCCGGCTGCTCTCGCAAGCCGTCCACCGGGCGACCGCCATCGGCGCCCTCGGCTTCCTCCTGGTGCACGTCTGCGTCAAGGTCACGGAGGCCCACGCGCCGCTCCTCGCCGCCCTGGTGCCGTTCTCCTCCGGCGTGCGGGGCGCGGGCGGCCTGCTCGGACTCGGCGCCCTCGCGGCGTATCTGATGGTGCTCGCCGGAGCGACCGGAGTCCTGCGGAGCGCCTTCGCGAGCAAGGGGCGCGCCCGCCGCTGGCGCGCGCTGCACGCCTGCGCGTATCCGGCGTGGTGCGCCGCCGTGCTGCACGGCCTCGAATCCGGCCGCGCACCGGCGGGTTGGGTGGCGACGAGTTACGGGCTGTGCCTCGTCGCGGTGGCGGCGGCACTGCTCCTCCGGCTCGTACGCGCCCGCCGCGCACACCCCGCCGGATCGGAACCCCCGGCGCCCGCCGCGCCCCCGCCCGGCAGGCACACGATGGCGGCGGCTCCGGTGCGCACGGTCACCTCGCACCGGGCCCGCGCCCGCGTTCCCGGCCCGCGCGCCGCCGTTGCCCACACGCCCGGCGCGCACGCCCTCGCCGGGCGCGCTCCCGCCGCCCTCACCGCCGAGGCCGGCACACCGAGAACCGGCGCGCACCGCGCCCCGGGGCAGGCCCGGTGAGCGGCCCGCTTCCCGGCCTGCCCGACGTGCTCGCACTCGGCCTGCCGCGGCTGACGGCCGGTTTCGACACCGCCCTGCGGCTCGACCGCAGGGCCCACCTCGCCGTGCACGGTTCGGCGCCCCGGCTCACGGAGGCCCAGGCGGCCGAGCTGGCCGAGACCGTCGCGCTGCGCGGCCGTGGCGGCGCGGGCTTCCCCTTCGCGCGGAAGCTGCGGGCCGTGGGCCGGGCGGCGCGGCGGCGGGGGCTGCGTCCGGCGGTGGTGGTCAACGGGTGCGAGGGCGAGCCCGCCTGCCGCAAGGACGCCGTCCTGCTCGCGCGCGCCCCGCACCTGGTGCTCGACGGCGCCCTGCTCGCCGCCGAGGCGCTCGGGGCGGGCACGTTCGTCGTCGGCGTGACCCGGGCGGCGACCGAGGCGTCCGTACGCGAGGCGCTGGCCGAGCGCGGACTCGCCGACCGGCGCGGCCGGGCCCTGCGCGCCCGGGTGGTGCGCCTCCCCGAGCGGTTGGTCTCCGGCGAGTCCTCCGCCCTGCTGCGGGCCGCCGACGGCGGGCTCCCGCTGCCGCCCGGCCGCCACGCCCGCGCCTCCGAGGAGGGGCTCGGCGGCGCGCCGACGCTGCTGTCCAACACCGAGACCTACGCCCAACTCGCCGTCGCCGCACGCCTGGGCGCCGACCGCTACGCCTCGACAGGCACGGCGGACGCGCCCGGGACACTGCTGCTCACGGTGTCCGGCGCGGTGCCCGAGCCCCGGGTCGTCGAGGTGCCGAGCGGCGTGCCGCTGGCGTACGCGCTGCGGGCGTGCGGCGCCGACCCGGCGCTCCAGGGGGTGCTGACCGGCGGCTACCACGGCGCGTGGCTGGACACGACGACCGCGTACGGCGCCGCGGTCTCCCACGCGTCCCTCGCGGCCTGCGGCGGGGCACTGGGCGCGGGCGCGGTGGTGCCGCTGCCCGTGGACACCTGCCCGCTGGGCGAGACCCTCCGGGTGGCGCACTGGCTGGCCGCCGAGTCGGCGGGGCAGTGCGGCCCGTGCCGGCTCGGGCTGCCGTCGGTGGCCGGGGCGCTGGCGGACGTGCTGGCCGGGGGCGGGCGGGGCGCCCTGGAGGCCGTGCGGGAGGCCGCGGGAGGGGTGCGCGGGCGCGGTGCCTGCGGGCACCCGGACGGGGCGGCGCGCTTCACGCTGAGCGCGCTGTCCGCGTTCACCGACGACCTGGCCGCGCACGTGCTGGGCGGCGGCTGCGGCCGCGGCACGGCCGGGGTGCTGCCGCTCCCCCTGCCCGCCGGGGCTAGCGCCGCGAACCCGGAGAGCGCCGAGCGGCTCGCGGTGGACTGGACGCTGTGCGAGGGCCACGGGCTGTGCGCGGGGCTGCTGCCCGAACTCGTACGGCTGGGCCCGGACGGCTATCCGGCGCTCGCGGACGCCGGGGTGCCGACGCACCTGCGCGGGCGCGCGCTGCGGGCGGTACGCCGCTGCCCGGCGCTGGCACTGCATCTCGACAAGGGAGCCGACGGGCTCTGACCCTATGCGCGGAACAAAAGAAGAGCGGGCCGTCCGTTTCCGGACGACCCGCTCATTCACTGTGGAGCTAAGGAGAATTGAACTCCTGACCTCCTGCATGCCATGCAGGCGCTCTACCAACTGAGCTATAGCCCCTTGTTCTGTTTTCCGCCCGGTTTCCCTGGCGACACGGATTACATTACACGGACCTCCCCCCCATCTGCCAAATCGCTTGCCCGGCAGCGCTTGGAACGACCGGGAACGGGGTAGCGTCGGCCCTCTGTGCCCTATTTGTCGCTTATGGACCCGGAGTCGCGCCCCGTGACAGCCCGCCGTGCCGCACCGATCGCCGCATCGGTGTGCCTGGCGTCCTTCGTCTGCTTCTGGCTCGCCCAGCGCGCGGCCCACGTCTCGACGATCGATCTGCTCGTCTACCGCGCCGAGGGCTGGACCGTGCGCACCGGCGGCGACCTCTACGCGATGCGGGCCACCCACGCGCACCTGCCCACCACCTACCCGCCCTTCGCGGCGTTGCTGTTCACCCCGCTGACCCTGCTCGCCACCGCCCCGCTGCGCGCCCTGGCCACCGCCGTCAACCTCGCGCTGCTGCTCGCCCTCACCCATCTGTCGCTCCGGCTGACCGGACGGCCGCCTCGCGCCGCCGTGACGCTCGTCGCGGCCGCGCTGTGCGTCTGGTGCGAACCGGTGTGGACGACCCTGCGCTATGGACAGGTCAACCTCCTCCTCGCCGTGCTGGTGCTGTGGGACCTGACGCGGGCCGCCGGGCGGGGCGGACGCTGGGCGGGCGTGGGCATCGGCCTCGCGGCGGGCATCAAGCTCACCCCGGCGCTGTTCGCCGTCTTCCTGGCCGCCACCGGGCTCACCCGCCGCCCCGGAGAGGCGTCCGGAGGCGAACTGCGACAGGCCGCCCTCGCCTGCGCCGCCTTCACCGGCACGGCGGCCGTGGGCGCGCTCGCCCTGCCGTACGACTCCTGGCGCTACTGGACCGACATGCTGTTCGCGGCCGACCGCGTCGGGCACGCCGAGGACGCCGCCGACCAGTCCCTGCGCGGCGTCCTGGCCCGGCTCCTGCACACCGGCGACCCCGGGCCCTGGTGGGCCGCCACGGCGGCCGTGGTGGCCGCGCTCGGGCTCGCCGTCGCGGTCCGGGCGCGGCTGTACGGACCGGAGCCCACCGCGCACGCCTGGGGCGTGCTCTGCTGCGCGGCGACGGCCCTGCTCGTCAGCCCCGTCTCCTGGTCGCACCACTGGGTGTGGTGCGTGCCCATGGTGCTGCTGCTCGCCTCGGAGGCCGCCACGGCCACCGGCCGCCGCCGCGCCGCCTGGTGGGCGGCGGCCGCGGCGGCCGGAGCGCTCTTCTGCTCGTACGCGCCGTGGCGGGTGCCCCACACCTCAGCGGCGCGGCTCGAACTCCACCAGAGCGGCGGCCAGATGCTGCTCTCGGCCGGCTATCCGGCGGCCGGAGCGGCCTTCCTGCTGCTGGCCGCCGTCAGAACACCGCGCCCCGGGCCGGCCGAGCTCAGTGACCACCGTGCTGACCGGCGCCGCCCCCGTGGTGGAACGCCATTACCTCGTCCGGCATCACCACGAAGGGACGCATCATCCCCATGTCCTCGTGCTCCAGCAGGTGGCAGTGGTACATGAAGCGGCCCTTCGCGCCGTGGAAGCGGCCGATCACATTGACCATCTGCCCGGCGGGCACCTGGATCACGTCCTTCCAGCCCGCGTCGCCGTCCGACACCGGCGCCTGCCCGGTGCGCTCCAGCGGGGTGCGGGTGCCGCCCAGCGTCTGGTCGAAGCCGCCGCCCGCGGGTGACGGGTAGAGGTCGCGGCCGAGCACCTGAAAGTCGATCAGGTGGATGTGCATCGGGTGCGTGGGACCGCCGAGGCTGAGGAAGCTCCACTGCTCCCAGGAGTCGTGCCCGACCATGAAGCCGAGCGCGTCGTCGAAGGCACGAGCGCCCCTGAGGTACGTACGGACCGTGCCGTCCGCCGCCTTGATCTGGATCACGCCCTCGCCGGGGACCCGCACCTGGCCGGGGTCGACCTGACGCATCTCCCACAGCTGCGGGTGGCCGTTGCCCGCGGTGCCCGGCGGGGTGAGGGCGATCAGCCGGTGACCGTGCTTGGGCGCGGTCTCATGGGTGATGCGGCGGAACGAGCTGGAGATGACCTCCGGCAGCACGAACGACTCGTGCACCGGATCCCGTCCGACCCGGAACTGCATCACCTGCGGAAAGCGCACCCCGGGCGCCGCGTTGACCAGTCGCATCCGGCGTCCGCGCAGCCTGCCGAAGTCGACGAGGAGGTCCATCCGCTCGGCGGGCGCCACGGACAGCGGCCCGTCCAGCGGCACCGGGCGCGGCAGCAGCCCGCCGTCCGTGCCGATCTGCCAGGCGGCGCCGCGCACCGGCTCGCCGGTGTCCTCGTCGATCAGACGGAACTGGAAGATCCGCGCGTTGGCGGCGTTGAGCAGCCGGAAGCGGTACCAGCGCGCCTCGACGTCCAGGTGCGGCCAGATGACGCCGTTGACGAGCGTGTACGGGCCGGTGAACGGCTTGGTGACGTTCTTGCCCTGCGCGTCCCGGCCGACGATCTCGGTCTTGTGCAGGAGCCGCCCGGTGAGCCGCCCGTCGTCGTCCTGGTCGAGGTTGCGGTCCTGGACGATCAGCGGGATCTCGTGCTCGCCGCGCGGGAGCCGGAGGGCGTCCTCCTCCTCGTCCCGGACGAGGTACATCCCGGCGAGGCCGGTGAAGACGTTCCACCGGGTGATGTCCATGGCGTGGTCGTGGTACCACCAGGCCACCGCGCGGTGGTCGTTGGGGTATTCGGACAGCTGGCTGTCGCCGGGCGAGACGGCGTTCTCCGTCCAGCCGTCGTTGCCGCCGCCGGTGCGGGCGCCGTGCAGGTGCGTCACCGTCCACGGCGGCAGCGCGGCTACCTCCGGGAGCGGCGTGGCCCCGCTGCGGCCCGGCACGTCGCCCGGCGGCGGCGAGCCCGGCACGGGCGCGGCCTCGACGGCCGTCACGGGATAGTCACCGCTGATGCGGTTGGTCCAGGCGACCCGCAGCCGGTGGCCCCGGCGGACCTCCACGGTCGGCCCCGGGAAGTGGCCCTCGTACGTCCACACCCGGGTGGGCGGCAGCTGCGAGTGCAGCCGGACCCAGGTGGCGGTCAGTTCGATCTCGATGCCCTCCAGCGCCTCCGTGCGGCCGGGCCGCAGTACCGGTGGTACGCGCAGGCGGTCCAGGAAGGGCGTGAGCTCGGCTGCGGCTTCCTGCTTCGCCGCAGGGTCGATCGCTGTTTCGGTCACGTGGTGACCTCCGTCGGCTTCCCCCGTGCCGCCGGCCGTTTCCGGCGGCAGCTCTCAACCCTCAGGACGCGCCCGCGCACGAGAGGGGTTGCCCGAAGTGGCGTGAAAAATCGGGCGGAAGGGCCGGCGGGGGCGGGCTCTCAGGCGGTGGCGAAGGAGTAGAAACGCTTCAACGTGCAGTGTTCGTCGAGCAGTCGGCCGTAGATGGGCTCGCCCTCGAGCTCGCGGTAGGTCTCGATCGGGTCGCCTTTTATGATCAGCGCCCGCGCGCACTCCACGCACCAGTATTGGTAGGAGGGGTTGAGCGGCTCCATGTCGCGGACGATCGGCGTCCCGCTGCCGCACCAGTCGCACTTCCGGCTGTGTGCACCCATGGGTCAGCCGTTCCCTCCCCTTTGGTCCCGTCCGCTACCGGCCGTCCGATTCTGCCACGAGACCCTGTCGGAACAGCAACAATCCCGCCTCTCCTTGACGGAGAGACGGGATCGTCCGGATTGTGGAGCTAAGGAGAATTGAACTCCTGACCTCCTGCATGCCATGCAGGCGCTCTACCAACTGAGCTATAGCCCCGCTGTTCTCGGCTTCCCCGGAGGTTTCCCTCCGCGTTCCCCGCGAACAAGAAGAACTTTAGCCTGTGACCTGGCCAGATGTGAAATCGGGCCGTGGGCGGCCGCCGGGCGGGCCGCTCAGTCGTCGTCGCCGAGCACCGGCTCGGGCAGCGTCCCCGCGTTGTGCTCCAGCAGCCGCCAGCCGCGCGCGCCCTCACCGAGCACCGACCAGCAGCAGTTGGTGAGGCCGCCGAGCGCCTCCCAGGACGAGGACTCCAGGCCGAGCAGGCGGCCGATCGTCGTACGGATGGTGCCGCCGTGGCTGACCACGACGAGCGTGCCGCCCTCGGGCAGCTTGTCGGCCTGGGCGAGGACGACCGGGGCGGCCCGGTCGGCGACCTCGGTCTCCAGCTCGCCGCCGCCGCGCCGCACGGGCTCGCCGCGCTTCCACGCCGCGTACTGCTCGCCGTACCGCCCGATGATCTCCTCGTGCGTGAGGCCCTGCCACTCGCCCGCGTACGTCTCGCGCAGGGCGGCGTCGTGGGCGACCGGCAGGCCGGTGACGGCCGCCAGCTCCGCGGCGGTCGCCGCGGCCCGCTTGAGGTCGGAGGCGACGATGGCGTCCGGCCGCAGGGCGGCCAGCAGCCGGGCGGCCCGGCGTGCCTGCGCGACGCCGGTGCCGGTCAGCTCGATGTCCGTGGAGCCCTGGAAGCGGCGCTCCAGATTCCATGCGGTCTGGCCGTGCCGCCAGAGGACGATGCGCCGGCCCCTGGTGGCCGCGGCGCCCGCTCCCGTACCGCCCGCGCTGCCGTTCAGCTCAGCTCACCGTCCAGGTCGGCCCCACCGGCCTGCGTCTTGGCGTGCTCCTCGGCCTTGCCGCGGGTCGCGACGGCGTCGGCCGGGAGGTCGATCTCGGGGCAGTCCTTCCACAGCCGCTCCAGGGCGTAGAAGACACGCTCCTCGCTGTGCTGCACGTGGACGACGATGTCGACGTAGTCGAGCAGCACCCAGCGGGCCTCGCGGTCGCCCTCGCGGCGCACCGGCTTGGCGCCGAGCTGCTTGCTCAGCTGCTCCTCGATCTCGTCGACGATCGACTTGACCTGGCGGTCGTTGGGGGCCGAGGCCAGCAGGAAGGCGTCGGTGATCGACAGTACGTCGCTGACGTCGTACGCGATGATGTCGTGCGCGAGCTTGTCTGCGGCCGCCTGTGCGGCGGCCTTGATGAGCTCGATGGAGCGGTCCGTGGCGGTCACAAGCCATGCTTTCGATAAAGAGGGTCAGTACGCCTCAAGGGTCTCACGACCCGCCGACAGCACTCCTGGCCTTTTCGCCACGGCCGGCCGGGCTCTCGCCCGGCCGGTCCAGCCGTCAGCTCTTGTAGTCCTTGCCCAGCACCACGGTGACATCGGCGTTGGCGGCTCCGGCGCCCTTCCTCACGGCGCCCGCGGGCAGGCCCAGCGTCTTGGCGACCTCCTTGGCGTCGGCCTCCCGCCGGTCGTCCGCGTACGTCACCGCGGACGCCGCCTCGGCTGTGCCCGCCGTGCCCGCGTCGACGACGGTGTAGCCGCCG
The DNA here is from genome assembly GCF_055558795.1 of Streptomyces sp. NPDC025618. Taxonomy (NCBI): domain Bacteria; kingdom Bacillati; phylum Actinomycetota; class Actinomycetes; order Kitasatosporales; family Streptomycetaceae; genus Streptomyces; species Streptomyces sp. NPDC025618. The sequence goes on from NZ_JBVHLW010000002.1 coordinate 266,075, forward strand.
TTGACGAGCGTGACCTGGGCGCTCCCGGACGCGCTCTTGGCCCCTGTGGCGTTCTTCACGCTGACCCGGGGCGTCGCGTTCCTGCCTCCGGTGTCCTTCACCGTGCCGCCGAGGATGTCCTTGACCACCTTGCCGGTCGCCTGGTCGCCGAGCGTCCCGTCGGTCTGCACGGGCAGCGCCGTGGTGTCGTACGCGCCCGCCTTGGCGAGCGTGGCCAGCCGGGCCAGGGAGGCGCCGAGCTGTTCGACGGACAGGGAGGGGTCCGGGATCTGCGCGAGGGACTCCATCGTGCGGGTCGCGGCCGCGGGGTCGCCGGACAGCTTCTTCAGCACCGCCTGCATGACCTGCCCGAAGCGGGCCAGCTGCTTGCCGGGGTCCTCGCCGGAGGCCCGGTAGGTGGCGTACGCCACCGCCATCTGGCCGCCCAGGTTCTGCGCGGCACCCTTGCGCACCACCGGACTGTCGCCGGGCTTCGCGCCGGGGACGTCGGTGTCGGTGTCCAGGGCGATCCCGCCGACGAGCTCGACGAGGTTCTCCAGATAGGGGGTGTCCAGCCGCCAGCTGCCCTTGATGTCCGCGCCCAGCAGGGTGTTCAGGGCGTCGCGGGTCGCGCCGGTGCCGTCGTCCTGGACGGACTTGCCGAGGGTGGTGGAACCGCCGCCCTCCTTGGCGACGGCCAGGGCGTTCGGCAGCAGGACCGTCGTGCCCTTCTTGGTGGTCTCGTTGTCGACCAGCAGCGCGGTGGAGCTGCCGCCCCCCTGCGTCTGCCGCAGGTGGACGACGATCACGTCGCGCTTCTGCGCCCCGTGCGCCGCGGCCGTGCCCTTCGTGTCACGGGAACCGGCCCACCACATGTAGGCGGCCGCGCCGCCCAGAGCGAGCACGAGCACCACGACGAGGGCGATGACGCGGTTGCGCCCCTTGCGCTTGCGCTCATCGCGCCGTTCGGTGCGGCTCTCACTGAACTTGAGCCAGTCGATGACGTCCTCGGAGTCCTCGTCCGGCTCCTCGATGAAGGAGAACTGCTCGGTGCGGTAGTCCGGCGCGGGCGCCTGACCGGGCACCCTGGGGGACGGCTCCTGCCGCTCCTCCCGCGGCGCCTCGCCCGCCTCGTGCGCGGGGGCACTGGCCTGCCGGGGGATCCACTCCTGCTGCTGGGTCTGCTGCACGGGCTGCACAGGCTGTACGGACTGCACAGGCTGCACGGGCTGCATGGGCTGCATGGGCTGCTGCTGCGGCTCGTAGAACGGGTGCTGCTGCTCGTTCAGCTGCTGGGGCCGCGCGTACGGGTCGTAGCCCTGGCCCTCGTAGCCGTAGCCCTGCTGGGGCTGTTGCTGTACGGGCTGCACCGGCTGCCCGTACTCGTCGTACACCCGCTCCGGGGCGTCCGGCCGGTACACCGGCTGTCCATAGGCGTCATAGCCGTGGACCTGTGGCTGACGGCCGTACGGGTCCTGCGCGTACGGGTCCTGTCGGTCGTTCACCGGTGCCCCTCACGTGCCTTCAGTGCCGGTACAGGTCGCGCTTGTCGATGTAGCGCACCACACCGTCGGGCACCAGATACCAGACCGGGTCGCCCTTCGCCACGCGCGTGCGGCAGTCGGAGGAGGAGATCGCGAGCGCGGGCACCTCGACGAGCGAGACGCCGCCCTCGGGCAGACCGGGGTTGGCCAGTATGTGGCCCGGTCTGGTCACACCGATGAAGTGGGCCAGCGAGAAGAGCTCCTCGGTGTCCCGCCAGGTGAGGATCTGGGCCAGCGCGTCGGCGCCGGTGATGAAGAACAGGTCGGCGTCGTCGTTGAGGGCACGCAGGTCGCGGAGGGTGTCGGTGGTGTACGTCGGCCCGCCGCGGTCGATGTCGATGCGGCTGACCGAGAACTGCGGGTTGGACGCGGTGGCGATCACCGTCATCAGATAGCGGTCCTCGGCCGGTGACACCGTCCGGTGGCTCTTCTGCCACGGCTGACCCGTGGGTACGAAAACGACCTCGTCGAGGTGGAACTGCGCGGCCACCTCGCTGGCGGCGACCAGGTGGCCGTGGTGGATCGGGTCGAACGTCCCGCCCATCACTCCGAGCCGCCGCTTCACGGGCCCTGTCTGCTCTCCCATGCGTGCAGACCCTACTGGGCGCGGCGGGACGCCGGACCCGCAGGGACCGGGTGTGCTCAGCGGTCGCGGTTGAAGCGGGTCGTGATCCACAGGAGGAGCACCAGGATGACCAGGGCGGCTCCGCCGGTCATGTACGGGCTGAGGCTCGGGTGGGTGTCCACGTGCTCGCCCTCGGAGGCGAGAGTGGCCAGGGCTGTGTGTGCTGAGGCGAAAGCGCTCATCGTCGGCAGGACCTATCCGGGACGGTAGTCGGGCAGAGACTTCTGCCACATCGTATGCGGGGGGCCTGCGCGGCCTCACGCCGACTCCACAGGTCAGTCCTTCTTGCCGTACCCGCGGAGCAGGAACCAGGCGAGGAAGACGATGCCGACGACGCCGACGACGAGGACCGTTCGGATGAGGTCGCCGGGGCCCTGGTCGCCCTTGGAGACGGCGAGCAGTTCGGTGAGGCCGGGGTTCGCGGTGAAAGCGTGGATGTCGGGCATGCCTCCAACGGTAGCCATGTCCGGGGCAGCGCCTACTGTGGGGTTGGGCAGCCGGGCGGGTGACGGCCGCCGGGCCATGATCAGTGCGTGGAGGGGGTCTTGATGAGCGACACGGACGACGGCGCCACGGGCGAGAACGCTCCCGGCACGGCCGGCGAGGGGCACGAGCGGGCGCCCGGCCGGCAGCGGCAGCGGTTCCCCGAGATCTCCTCGCGCGCCTATGAGCACCCCGCGGACCGCTCGGCCCTGGTGGCGCTGCGCAAGCTGAGCGGCTTCGACACCGTCTTCAAGGCGCTGAGCGGGCTGCTGCCGGAGCGCAGCCTGCGGCTGCTGTATCTCTCCGACTCGGTGCGGGTGAGCGACCAGCAGTTCCAGCACCTGCACACGATGCTGCTGGACGCCTGTTACATCCTGGACCTGCCGAAGGTCCCGCCGATGTACGTCACCCAGGACCCGCAGCCCAACGCCATGTGCATCGGTCTGGACGAGCCGATCATCGTGGTCAGCACGGGCCTCGTCGAGCTGCTGGACGAGGAGGAGATGCGGGCGGTCGTCGGCCACGAGGTCGGCCACGCGCTCTCGGGCCACGCGGTCTACCGGACGATACTGCTGTTCCTCACCAACTTCGCGCTGAAGATCGCCTGGATCCCGCTGGGCAACCTCGCGGTGATGGCCATCGTGACGGCGCTGCGCGAGTGGTTCCGCAAGTCGGAGCTGTCGGCGGACCGGGCGGGCCTGCTGGTGGGCCAGGACCTCGAGGCGTCGATGCGCGGCCTGATGAAGATCGCGGGCGGCAACCACCTGCACGAGATGAACGTGGACGCGTTCCTCGCGCAGGCCGAGGAGTACGAGGCGGGCGGTGACCTGCGCGACTCCGTACTGAAGATCATGAACGTGCTGCCGCGCACGCACCCCTTCACGACCGTGCGGGCGGCGGAGCTCAAGAAGTGGGCCGGGAGCCGCGACCACCAGCGGATCATGGACGGCCACTACCCGCGGCGCTCGGAGGACGGGAACACCTCGGTGTCGGACTCCTTCCGGGAGTCGGCGAGCCATTACGCGGACTCCGTGCGGGCCAGCAAGGACCCGCTGATGGGGTTGGTACGGGACCTCGCGGGCGGGGCCAGTGACCTCGGTGGGCGCCTGCGCGACACGTTCACCGGCCGGAGCTCTTCGGGGCCGTCCTCCTCCGAGGGCGAGCGGAGCGCCTCGGAGGGGCCCGAGAGGCCCGGGGACGGTCCGGAGGACAGGAAGCCGGGCGGCGGCACGCCGCGGCCTTAGACGGCCACTGAGGGGCGCCGGCGGCCTGGCCCCGCCGGGCCGGGGCCCGCTAACGGGTCGGCTGCGCGCTCGCCGCCAGCGAGCCGCAGAGCGCCGTCCCGTCCTGGCCCGTCGTGTAGGGGTTGGTGACCGCCGGGCCGTCCCCGCTCGCGCGCTCGCCCGCCAGCAGGGGGCGGAGGAAGCCCGCGTCGTCGGCCGAGCAGGACTCCGGGCCTGCCTGGAGATAGCTCTGCACCACGGTCAGGTGGTGGTCCTGGAGGCTGTCCCGGTCGAAGCGGAAGCGCATGGTGCGGCGCACGGTGAACAGCGAGGCGCCGTCCGTCTCGGCACCGAGGTCGGCGCCCGCCTTCGCGGGCCGCAGCGCGTAGACGAACGTGTGGTCGCCCGAGACCTCCAGCGTGCCGGGGGCCGTCTCCGAGACGGAGAAGACGCCCTGGGTCCGCACGGGCGTGTTCACCAGGGCCACCTGGGCGGGGTCGAAGCGGATCAGCCAGCCGGTGGCGGCGTGCCGCCCGTCGCCGGAGGGGTGGTCGAAGCTGCGGTCGAACTGGTCGAGCTGCGCCGGGTCGAGCAGCACCCGCAGCGTGCGCTGCGCCCCGCCGGCCAGGACGGCCGGGTCGGTCGCGGACTTCACCACGTACTCCTTGGCGGCGGCCAGCGCGGCCATCACCTGGCTCTCGGAGAAGTGCTGCGTGCTGCGCGCGGGGGGCAGGGTGAGGCCCTCCTCGCCCAGCCGGAACTGCGCGGCCGGGCTGTGGTCGAAGAGCTGCGCCGCCGGGCCGCCGGGCACGGGATCGCGCGGGGCGAGGGGTATGACCGTGGAGCGCATCGGCTCCGCGACGGGCACCACCGCGTCCTTGTAGGGATGGCGCAGGCCCATGTAGACAGCCGTGCCGAAGGCCAGGGCGATCAGTATCACCAGGACGAGCACCTGTCGCGAGGTGCTGACGCGGGCCCACACATGGCGGTTGCGCACGGCGAGCGCGTGGTCACCCATCCGCTCGCGCGCGGAGAACTCCTGAAGGCGGGCAGCGCGGATGAACGATTCGTCGAAGACGACGGATCGGTACTCGTCCTCCCCGCCCCCGGGGACACCCTCGGGCGTCCCCTCAGGTGGGTCTCCAGGCCCGTCCATACCTCAAGAGTAGGTCCGTCGGGGCCTCGGTAAACGCGCTGGTACACGACAAGTTGTGAGGAAAATTCCGGGTGCCGGGTGCACGCATGTCAACCCCCGCCCGACCTGGTCAGCGGCGGGGTGCCGCGGAGGCCACCGGGGGCTCCGAGTCGACCGACACCGACGGCAGCGGGCCCGGCCGCCCGCTCGCCGGGGCGTCCACTCCGGTGGTGGCGGGCGGCGGGTCGGAGCTGGGCCGGTTGCCGGAGGACGTGCTCCGGTAGACGGCGGCGAAGGCGAGGGCCACCACGCCGATGCCCATCACCACGGCGAGCAGCCACGCCACGGGGCGCTGCCACCGGGCGTGCCCCCGATAGGGCCCACGCGCGCCGCCGTAGCGCCCGTACGGGCCGTAGGCGTCGTCCGGGTCCAGATCGTGGGCGAGGCTGTACCAGCCGCTCGCACGGCCGCTGTGGTGGCTTGTGGGGCCCGCGACGAAGCCGCCCTCGTAGGGCTCCTCGAAATCCAGCGCGTCGTCGTCGGCGGGCCCGCCGCCCGCCCGGGCCCGGGATGCCTCCGCCTCCGCGCGGGCCTGGGCGGCGGCGAGCATCCGCTCGGCCGCGGTCGGTTCGTGGATCGCGGCGGACCGCACGAACTCCTCGTCGAAGACCACGGAGGCGAACGCGTCGTCCGCGTCTCCGTGGCGGTGGCTGTCGGGCTCCTCGCCGTCCGGGAACGGCTGACCCCCCACGTCGTCCGGCACCCGTCCAGCGTAGCCCGGGAAGGCTCAATCCGTGCAGCCGGTACGGGAATTCAGCTTCCCGGACGGCCTCCGCCGCGGATGTGCCCGTCACCGGTGACGATGTACTTCGTCGAGGTGAGCTCGGGGAGCCCCATCGGCCCGCGGGCGTGCAACTTCTGCGTGGAGATGCCGATCTCGGCTCCGAAGCCGAACTGGCTGCCGTCGGTGAACCGCGTCGAGGCGTTGACCGCGACCGTCGTCGCGTCCACCAGCTGGGTGAAGCGCCGGGCGGCCGCCTGCGACGTGGTGACGATCGCCTCGGTGTGCCCGGAGGTCCACAGCCGGATGTGCCGTACGGCGGCGTCCAGGTCGTCCATCACCGCGGCCGCGATGTCGTACGACAGATACTCCGTCTCCCAGTCCTCGACGGTCGCGGGCACGACGGTCGCCGGGCTGCCCTCCGCCAGCGCGAGCACCCGCTCGCAGCCGTGGACGGTCACGCCCGCCTCGGCGAGCGCGGCGAGGGCGCGCGGCATGAACTCCGCCGCGATGTCCTGGTGGACGAGCAGCGTCTCGGCCGCGTTGCACACACTGGGGCGCTGCGCCTTGGAGTTGACGAGGATGTCCACGGCCATGTCGATGTCGGCGTCGGCGTCCACATAGACATGGCAGTTGCCGGTGCCCGTCTCGATGACCGGGACGGTGGACTCCTCCACGACCGTACGGATCAACGAAGCGCCGCCGCGCGGGATCAGCACATCGACCATGCCCCGGGCGCGCATCAGCTCCCGCACGGACTCCCGGCTCTCGCCCGGGACCAGCTGCACGGCGTCGGCCGGCAGTCCGGCGCCGCCCACGGCGTCGCGCAGGACGCGCACGAGGGCGGTGTTGGAGGCGTAGGCGGAGGAAGAGCCGCGCAGCAGCACGGCGTTGCCGGACTTCAGGCAGAGGGCGGCGGCGTCCACGGTGACGTTGGGCCGCGCCTCGTAGATGATGCCGACGACACCCAGCGGGACACGCACCTGACGCAGGTCGATGCCGTTGGGGAGGGTGGAGCCGCGCACGACCTCGCCGACGGGGTCGGGCAGCGCCACGACGTCCCGCACGTCCTTGGCGATGGCCCGCACCCGCTCGGGGGTGAGGGTCAGCCGGTCGATCACGGTCTCGCTGGTGCCGGCGGCGCGGGCCTTCTCGACGTCCTCGGCGTTGGCCTCGACGATCTCCTTGGTGCGCACCTCCAGCGCGTCGGCGATCGCCAGCAGCGCCTCGTCCTTCACCGAGCGCGGCAGTGGCGCCAGGTCGGCGGCCGCGGCGCGGGCACGGTAGGCCGCGCGCAGCACCGGGGACTGCGGCATGGGGTCGGCGAGGGGGGAGGGGAAAACGCTGCTCATGGCTCGCAGCCTAGCCGCGTCGCGCGCCCGGGCCACCATGCATTCCGGACTGCGGACGGCACGCGGGCCCCGCGGCGCCCGGAACGCGGCGCCCCAGGAGGCCCTTCAGAAGGGGTGCACGCCCACCGGGGTGGCCGGCAGCGGGCCGTAGCCCTCCGCGATGCGCTGGTGGTACGTCCCCCGGTCGATGACCTCCAGGCCGACGATCTCCCACGGCGGGAGCCGGGCGGACGAGCGGTGCTCGCCCCACAGCCGCAGCGCGACGGCCGCCGCGTCGTGCAGGTCGCGCGCCTCCTCCCAGTAGCGGATCTCGGCGTGGTCGTTGGCGTAGCGGCTGGTCAGCAGGAACGGGTGGTCGTGCGCGAGCTGTTCGAGGCCCCGGCGGACCTCGGCGAGCGGCGCCTCGGCCCCCGAGACGCTCAGGGTGATGTGCCACAGCCGCGACACCTCGCCCTCACGCTCCGCGGCCAGGGCCCCGCCCTCCCGCTGTTCGCCCTCCGTGCTCCCGCGTGGCCCCTCCACGGCGTCCCCCGTGCCGACGCTGGTCAGGGTGCGCTCCGCCGTCCCTCGGGGCATGGCCCCTGGGCGCCCTCGTCTCACCGGCGGCCTCCTGTTGATCGCTGCTCCGCGCGCATACGGCGGAGCCGTGTCGTGCTGCTCTCGCTGCGCCCTGTGTTCGATGCCGGGAGCCGCCTGCCCGTGACGGTCCCCGCAACAAAGTTGACCAGCCTCCGGGCGGCCGCGTGGCGGTTTTCCGGAAGGTCCCCATGGAAAGGCTGGACCGATCGTGACTTCTCGTCCCTGTATGACGCCCGTCAGCGGCGCAGCACGACCAGGTCGTCCCGGTGCACGACCTCCCGCTCGTAGCCGGGACCCAGCTCCTTGGCCAGGTCACGGGTGGAACGGCCCAGCAGCTGCGGGATCTCCGCCGCGTCGAAGGCGACCAGCCCGCGGGCCACGGCCCGGCCCGCGGCGTCCCGCAGCTCGACCGGGTCGCCCGCGCTGAATTCACCCTCGACGGCCGCGATGCCGGCGGGCAGCAAGGACGCGCTGCCCTCGATCACGGCCCGCACGGCGCCGTCGTCGAGGGTGAGCGCCCCGCGCGGCGCGGAGGCGTGCGCGAGCCACAGCAGGCGGTCGGTGGAGCGGCGGCCGGTGCGGTGGAAGAAGGTGCCGGTCGGCCGCCCGGCCAGGGCGTCGGCGGCCTGGCTGGCGGAGGTGAGCACCACGGGCACGCCGGCCGCGGCCGCGATCCGGGCCGCCTCGACCTTGGTGACCATGCCGCCGGTGCCGACGCCCGCCTTGCCCGCGCTGCCGATCGAGATGCCTTCGAGGTCGGCGGGGCCGCTGACCTCCGCGATGCGCGAGGTGCCCGGGGTGCTGGGGTCTCCGTCGTACAGCCCGTCGACGTCCGACAGCAGGATCAGCAGATCGGCCCGTACGAGGTGGGCGACGAGGGCGGCGAGCCGGTCGTTGTCGCCGAAGCGGATCTCGTCCGTGGCCACGGTGTCGTTCTCGTTGACGACCGGCACCGCGCCCATCGCCAGCAACTGGTCGAGGGTGCGGTAGGCGTTGCGGTAGTGCGCGCGGCGGCTGGTGTCGTCCGTGGTGAGCAGCACCTGGCCGACGCGGCGGCCGTAGCGCGCGAAGGACGCCGTGTAACGGGCCACGAGGAGGCCCTGGCCGACGCTGGCGGCCGCCTGCTGGCGGGCCAGGTCGCGCGGGCGCCGGTCGAGCCCCAGGGGCGCGAGCCCGGCGGCGATGGCGCCGGAGGAGACCAGCACTATCTCCTTCTCCACGCCGGCCTTGGCCAGCGTGTCGACGAGTGCGTCAACGCGGTCGGCGTCGAGCCCCCCGCCCGCGGTGGTGAGTGACGAGGATCCCACCTTGACCACGATCCTGCGGGCGCCGGTCACCTCCGCCCGCGCCGCCGCCGCTGCCCCCGTACTCGCCCCTGCCCCTGTCACGTCCGCACACCTCTAGTGATCGCCGGTCCTGTGGTGACTGCTCCGGCACGCAAATCTACCGTCTGAGGATTGTGGTCGTTCGGCCCTGTTTTGCGATGATTGCCATCAGCGAAGATTGCCCCTGGACCAGCGACCGTCATACGGTCGGTGGTCGACCGTTGTCCTCCTCCCCTGGCCGACCGCCCGGAGGAGCCCCGCGGTCCCCCGCGTTCCCCGTCCTTCCCCGCCCGCCTGCCAGGAGCCCGCCCAGTGCCTTCTGCCGGAACCGCCTCGCGCCGAGCCCTCCAGCTCGTGGCGCTGCTCGCGATGCTGGTGTTCTTCGCCGCCCAGCTCGTCGGGGCGCTGCTGCCCCTCGTGCCGCTCCTGATCGCCGCCTCGGCGGCGGGCCTCGCGCTCGACCTCTACCTCCAGCACCGCGACCCCGGTCTGGTCGCCGTCCTCGGCAAGATCCGCTTCGACGTCATGGTGCGGCAGCTGCTGCGCGACATGATGGTGCTGATCGGACTGCTGCGGCTGCACGGCGACGGCTCGCTGCGCGACTACGCCCCGGTCTTCGTCGGCCTCGTGCTCTTCTACGCCGCGCACCTCGCCTGCCAGGCCACCGCGCTGCTGGTCCGCCGCAGCCGCACGCTGCCGTTCCTGACCCGGAACGTCGACACGACGGGCCTGCGCCTGTCCGCCGCCCCGCCGCGCCTGCTGGCCCGCCAGCACGGCCGCCGGCTGCTGCGCTTCGCCGTCCCCGCCACCGCGGGCCTGCTGGTGACCGCCGCCACCGAGAAGCCCCTGTGGGGCGAGATCGGCGTCGGCGTCGCCCTCCTGCTGGCCCTGGGCGGCACCGCCTGGCTGGCCAGCTGGCTGCGCCCGAAGAAGCGCATCGCGAACGACCAGCAGGCGCTGGAGTGGCTGGACCGCTGGCTCGCCGACTACAAGCCCACCGTCGGCATGTACTTCTCCGGCGGCACGAGCTCCGCCTACCAGGCCAACATGTGGCTCTCCACGCTCGCCGCGCTGGACGGCAACCCGGTCATCGTGCTCCGCGAGCGCTTCATGGTGCAGAAGATCGACGCCACCGACGTGCCGATCGTGTGCATCCCCAAGGTCGTCCACCTGATGGCCCTGGAGAAGTCCTCGCTGAAGATGATGCTGCACCCGGCGAACTCCGGTAAGACCTCGCAGGTGCTGCGCATGCCGTCCATCAAGCACGCCTTCACCAACCACGGCGAGAGCGACAAGCTCTCCAGCTGCAACCCGTACTCCAAGGCCTACGACGAGATCTGGGTCGCCGGGCCCGCCGCCCGCGAGCGCTACCAGCTCGCCGACATCGGTGTCGACGACCGCGACGTGGTCGAGGTCGGCCGCCCCCAGCTGGCGCCGATCCAGCCGTACGCCGGGGCACCCGCCACGCCGTACACCACCGTGCTCTACGCCCCCACCTGGGAGGGCTGGGACGGCCAGCCAGGCAACACCTCGGTCATGCTCGCCGGCGAGAACATCGTCCGCGCGCTGCTGGCCGACCCCGCGGTGCGGCTGCTCTACAAGCCGCACCCGATGACCGGCTCCGTCGACCCGCGCGCCGGGCGCGCCAACGAGCGCATCCAGGCCATGATCCGCGAGGCCAACGCCAAGCGCGGCGGGGAGAGGCCCGGCCCCGAGGCGGCCGCCGAGCTGGCGCGCCGCACGGCCGAGCTGGACCGGCTCACCACCAGCACCTTCCGGGACAGCGCCGACGAGGTCGAGCGCATGATGCTCCAGGGCACGCCCGAGAAGGGGCGCGCCGCGACCGTGGAGGCCGCGACGGCCGCCTGGGAGGCCGCGTACTGGGCCTCGCTGCCGGTCTGGGAGCACCAGATCATCACCGGACCGCGCCCGGCGCTCTACGCCTGCTTCAACCAGTCCGACCTGCTGATCAGCGATGTCTCCAGCGTGGTCTCGGACTACCTGATCAGCGAGAAGCCGTACGCCGTGGCGAACACCAGCGGGATGGCCGAGGAGGAGTTCCGGGCCGCGTTCCCGACGGTGAGCGCGGCGACGATCCTCACGCCGGAGGCGACCGAGGTGCCGGGGCTGCTCGCCGCGGTCCGCGATCCCCGCCTGGACGGCTTCGCCGCGGCGCGCGCCGAGCTCAAGGTCCAGCTGCTGGGCCCGTCCGACCCGCCGTCGCTGGTCCGCTTCAACGCCGCGGCGCTCTCGCTCGCGGCGGAGGCCGACGCGCGACGTGAGCGCATGGAAGCGCGCGCGTCGGAGATCCCGCCGCAGCGGGCGGACGAGACGGCGTCGGTCTGACGTCAGGTCGCACGAAAGCGCCGGGTGGGCTGGAAGTTCCAGCCCACCCGGCGCTTTCGCGTGCCCGCATCCTCCAGCCCGTCCCCGGATCAGGCCCGTCGGGCCTCTGCGACGCGGACGCGAAAGCGCCGGGCAGGCACACAGCCTGCCCGGCGCTCAAGGGCGATCAGCGAGCCGCGCCCGGAAGACGGGCGGCGGCCTGCTCCCCGCCGGTCAGAAGGGGTTGAAGCCGTCGAACTCGCGCTGCGCCTCGTCCCGTTCGGCCTCGCGCTCGCGGCGGCGCGTGGCGGCCGGTCGCGGGGCCTCCAGGCGGTGGTCCTCGCCACGGCGGCCGAGCATCTCGGCGCCCGCCATCATCGTCGGCTCCCAGTCGAAGACGACCGCGTTGTCCTCGGCACCGATGGCCACGCCGTCGCCCGCGCGCGCGCCGGCCTTCAGCAACTCGTCCTCGACACCGAGGCGGTTGAGGCGGTCCGCCAGATAGCCGACGGCCTCGTCGTTGTTGAAGTCGGTCTGGCGCACCCAGCGCTCCGGCTTCTCGCCGCGCACGCGGTAGATGCCGTCGTCCTCCAGCGTGACCGTGAAGCCCGCGTCGTCCACGGCCTTCGGGCGGATGACGATGCGGGTCGCCTCCTCCTTCGGCTTCGCGGCGCGCGCGGCGGAGATGATGCCGGCCAGCGCGAAGGAGAGCTCCTTCAGGCCCGTACGGGCCACGGCGGAGACCTCGAAGACCTGGTAGCCGCGGGCCTCCAGGTCGGGGCGGATCATGTCGGCCAGGTCCTGGCCGTCCGGGATGTCGATCTTGTTGAGGACGACGATGCGCGGCCGGTCGTCGAGACCGCCGTACTGCGCCAGCTCCGCCTCGATGACGTCCAGGTCGGAGACCGGGTCGCGGTCGGACTCCAGGGTCGCGGTGTCCAGCACGTGCACGAGGACCGAGCAGCGCTCGACGTGCCGCAGGAATTCGAGGCCGAGGCCCTTGCCCTGGCTGGCGCCCGGGATCAGGCCCGGGACGTCGGCGATGGTGTAGACGGTCGAACCGGCCGTGACCACGCCCAGGTTCGGGACCAGCGTCGTGAAGGGGTAGTCCGCGATCTTCGGCTTGGCGGCGGAGAGCACCGAGATCAGCGAGGACTTGCCCGCGCTCGGGTAGCCGACCAGTGCCACGTCGGCGACGGTCTTGAGCTCCATGACGATGTCACGGGACTCGCCGGGCTCGCCGAGCAGCGCGAAGCCGGGGGCCTTGCGGCGGGCAGAGGCCAGCGCCGCGTTGCCCAGGCCGCCACGGCCGCCCTGGCCGGCGATGAAGGTGGTGCCCTGGCCGACCAGGTCGGCGAGGACGTTGCCGTCCTTGTCCAGGACGACGGTGCCGTCCGGCACGGGCAGGACGAGGTCCTGGCCGTCCTTGCCGGAGCGGTTGTCGCCGGCGCCCGGCTGGCCGTTGGTGGCCTTGCGGTGGGGGCTGTGGTGGTAGTCGAGGAGCGTGGTGACCGACTGGTCCACGACCAGGATCACGTCGCCGCCACGGCCGCCGTTGCCGCCGTCCGGGCCGCCGAGCGGCTTGAACTTCTCACGGTGTACGGAGGCGCAGCCGTGGCCTCCGTTACCCGCGGCGACATGCAGCTCGACGCGGTCCACGAAGGTGGTCATTGCGGTTGCCTCCAGATACGTACGGGGATGTCTCTGTACTAACACGCCGAGGGCGGACCGGCTTCCCCGTCAGGAAAAGCGGCCCGCCCTCGGAAAGGTGCTCTGTGTCGCGCCGAAAGGCTGATTACTCAGCGATCGGGACGATGTTCACGACCTTGCGACCACGGTGGGTGCCGAACTGCACCGCACCGGCGGCCAGCGCGAACAGGGTGTCGTCGCCACCGCGACCGACGCCCGCGCCCGGGTGGAAGTGGGTGCCGCGCTGGCGGACCAGGATCTCACCGGCGTTGACGGCCTGGCCGCCGAAGCGCTTGACGCCGAGCCGCTGAGCGTTGGAGTCGCGACCGTTCCGAGTGGACGATGCGCCCTTCTTGTGTGCCATGTGTTCTCAGTCCCTTACTTCGCAGCCGTGGGGATGCCGGTGACCTTGATCGCCGTGTACTGCTGGCGGTGACCAATGCGCTTGCGGTAGCCGGTCTTGTTCTTGTACTTCAGGATGTCGATCTTGGCACCCTTGTGGTGGTCCACAATCTCGGCCTGGACCTTGATCCCGGCCAGCACCCACGGGTCGCTGGTGACGGACTCGCCGTCGACCACGAGCAGCGTGGAGAGCTCGACGGAGTCGCCCACCTTGCCGTCGGAAATCTTGTCAACCTCGACGATGTCGCCGACAGCAACCTTGTGCTGGCGACCACCGCTACGCACGATTGCGTACACGCGGATCTCACTCTCTCGCTGGTAATCGGGACCTCTGATGCCAGCCGCTCGCGTGGGCACGAAGCCCGCGCATATCCGAAGGGACGAGCGGCCTCTCCCGGAATTCACCGGGAGGGATTTGCTCAGGGGTTGGCGTACAGACGCCGAAGGCAAGGTTACGGGGCCCTGCCCAAGGGGTCAAACCGGGCTCCGGCCCCGGGCCGCCGCTCCGCGGAGCGGCCGTCCGGGCGGAACACCGGGCCGGGTCCCCGGGTGTCTGGCGGCCGGATTCCGGCCGCCAGACACCCGGGAAAGACCCGCCGGCCTATTCCTCGGCGGAAGCCGCGGCCGGGGCCGTGGCGGCCTTCTTGGCCGTCTTCTTCGCCGGGGCCTTCTTCGCCGCCGTCTTGGTGGCCGTCTTCTTGGCCGTGGTCTTCTTGGCGGTCGTCGTCTTCTTGGCCGCCGCCTTCTTGGTGGCGGTGGCCTTCTTCGCCGGGGCCTTCTTGGCGGCCGTCTTACGGGCCGTCTTCTTGGCCGGCGCCGGGGCCTTTTCGGCCTCGGTTTCCACGGCCTCGGACTGCGCCGCCTCGGTCTCCGCGGCCGGCTCGACGACGGCCTCCAGCTCCACCAGGGCCGGCTCGGGCTCCGGCTCGGCGGCCAGGGCGGCGGGCGCGGTCACGACGACCACGGCCGCTTCCTCGGCAGCCGTGGGCGAGCCCGCCGGGGCGGACGCCCTGCGGGTGACCCGGCGGCGCGGCCGGGCGGGAGCGGCCGGAGCCGCCTCCACCGGGGCCTCGGGCGCGGGCTCCACGACGGGCTCGGCCTCGGCGACCGGCTCGGCCACCACCGGCGGCGCGACCGGCTCGGGGGCCGGCGCGGTCTCCACGACGATCTCCGGCTCGGCGGCCTTCGGCGAACCCGCCGGGGCGGTCGCCTTGCGGGTCGCCCGGCGGCGCGTACGGCCACCGCGCGAACCGGCGGCGGCGCGCGCCTCGGCCGGGCTGCCGAACCACTCCTCGTCCCCGCCGACCGACGGCTGGAGTTCCGCCTCGGTCACCGTGACGGGCTCCAGCTCGGGCTCCTCGTGGACGGCCTCGGCCTCGGCCTCTACCGGCTCGGCGGCCTCCGCCTGCACGTGCTCGTGCTCGTGCGGCTGGCCCTTGCCCTTCTTCTTGGCGCGCTTGCCGCCACCGCCACCGCCGATGGACGTGGGCTGGTCCATGTGGACGATCACGCCGCGGCCGTTGCAGTGCACGCAGGACTCGGAGAACGACTCCAGCAGGCCCTGGCCGACCCGCTTGCGGGTCATCTGCACCAGACCCAGCGAGGTCACCTCGGCGACCTGGTGCTTGGTGCGGTCACGGCCCAGGCACTCCAGCAGGCGCCGCAGCACGAGGTCGCGGTTGGCCTCCAGCACCATGTCGATGAAGTCGATCACCACGATGCCGCCGAGGTCGCGCAGCCGCAGCTGGCGCACGATCTCCTCGGCCGCCTCGAGGTTGTTCTTGGTGACCGTCTCCTCGAGGTTGCCGCCCTGACCGGTGAACTTGCCGGTGTTGACGTCGACCACGACCATCGCCTCGGTCCGGTCGATCACGAGCGAACCGCCGCTCGGCAGCCAGACCTTGCGGTCCAGCGCCTTCATCAGCTGCTCGTCGATCCGGTACGTGGCGAAGACGTCGACGTCCGACGTCCACTTCTGCAGCCGGTCGGTGAGGTCCGGGGCGACGTGCGAGACATAGCCGTGGATGGTCTCCCAGGCGCCGTCGCCGCTGACGATGACCTTGGAGAAGTCCTCGTTGAAGATGTCGCGCACGACGCGGACGGTCATGTCCGGCTCGCCGTAGAGCAGGGTCGGGGCGTTGCCGCTCTTCGCCTTCTTCTGGATCTCTTCCCACTGCGCCTGGAGGCGCTGCACGTCACGCGCCAGCTCGTCCTCGCTCGCGCCCTCGGCGGCCGTACGGACGATGACGCCCGCGTCCTCGGGGACGATCTTCTTGAGGATCTGCTTCAGGCGCGCGCGCTCGGTGTCGGGCAGCTTGCGGCTGATGCCGGTCATCGAGCCCTCGGGCACATACACGAGGTAGCGGCCCGGCAGCGAGACCTGGCTGGTCAGGCGGGCACCCTTGTGGCCGATCGGGTCCTTGGTGACCTGCACGAGCACGGACTGGCCGGACTTCAGCGCGGTCTCGATGCGGCGCGGGCCGCTGCCCATGCCGAGCGCCTCGAAGTTGACCTCACCGGCGTAGAGCACGGCGTTGCGGCCCTTGCCGATGTCGACGAAGGCGGCCTCCATGGACGGCAGGACGTTCTGGACCTTGCCCAGGTAGACGTTGCCGACGTAGCTGGTGGCCTGCTCCTTGTTGACGTAGTGCTCGACGAGGACGTTGTCCTCCAGCACGCCGATCTGGGTGCGCTCACCGCTCTGGCGCACGACCATCACGCGCTCGACGGCCTCACGGCGGGCCAGGAACTCGGCCTCAGTGATGATCGGCACGCGGCGGCGGCCCTGCTCACGGCCCTCACGGCGGCGCTGCTTCTTCGCCTCCATGCGGGTGGAGCCCTTGATGGACTGCACCTCGTCGAAGCCGGTGCCGAGCTCGCGCTCCTCGCGCTTGCGGGGCTCGCGGACCTTCACGACCGTACGCTCCGGGTCGCCCTCGACCGCCTCGGCCTCGGCGGCGTCGCCACTGCGGCGACGGCGACGGCGGCGACGGCGGCTGCCCGCGGAACCGGCGCCCGGCTCCTCGCCGTACGCCTCCTCCTGCTCCTCCTCGGCGGCCTCGGCCTCCTGCTCGGCCTCGGCGGACTCCTCGTCGGCGGGCTCGGCCTCGGGCTCCCCGGCCTCACCGCGGCGGCGGCGACGGCCACCCCGGCGGCGACGGCGCGAGGGGCGGTCCGACTCCTCCTCGTCGTGGGCGGCCTCGGGCTCCTCGGCGTCCTCGACCTCGGGCTCCTCGGCGACGGTGGACACCGTCTCCTCCACCACGGCCTGCTCGGCCTCGGCGGGCTCGCCACGACGGCGGCGGCGACGGCGGCCGGCCGGGGCGGCCTCGGCGGCACGCTCGGCCTGCTCCGCCTCGGGCTCCTCCGCCGGCACGGCGACGGCGGCGGCCGCCGCGGCGGTCTCCGGCGTCTGGAACATCGGCTCGGTGAAGACCGGCGCCTGGAAGACGGCGCTCGGCGGGCGCACGGCGCGGCGACGGCCACGCGCGGGAGCCTCGGCGGGCTCCGCCGGGGTCTCGGTGGCGGCTTCCCGCGCACGGCTCTCGGCCTTGGCGGCCTCCAGCGCGGCGGCGGCGGCCTCGGCGTCACCGGTGGCGACCTGGCGGCGGCCACGCGTACGGGCCGGGGCGGCCTCGGCGGCCTCCTCGGCACCGGCGCGGCGGCGCGTGCGGCGGCCACGGGTCTCGGCGACCGGCGCCTCCTCCTCGGCCGGAGCCTCCTCGACGGGCGCCTCGACCGCCTGCGGGGAACCGGCCGGGGCGGTGGCCTTGCGGGTGGCGCGACGGCGCGTACGGGGCGCGGGGGCCGGGGTCTCCTCGACGGCCTCCAGCTCCTCCTCGTCCTCGTCCTCCGCCAGGGCGGCGGGGGCGACGGGCGCGGCCGGCTCGACCACGGTCTCCGCGGTCTGCGGGGAACCGGCCGGAGCGGTGGCCTTGCGGGTGGCGCGGCGACGCGTACGGGCCGGCGGCGCGGCCTCGGCGGCGGGCGCCTCGGGCTCGGCGGCCTCGGCCTGGGTCTCGGCGGGCTCGGCCGTCACGGGCGTCTCGGCGGCCGTCTCGGCCTGCTGCGGGGCACCGGCGGGCGCGCTGGCCCTGCGGGTGGCGCGACGGCGCGTACGGGCCGGCTTGGCGGCCTCGGCGGCCTCGGGCTCGGCGGCCACGGCGGCGGGGGCCTCGGGGGTCTCCTCGGCGACCGGCTCGGCCGTCCGGGGGGCGCCCGCAGGGGCCGTCGCCTTGCGCGTGGCACGGCGGCGGGGGCGGGCGGGGGTGGCCGGCGCTTCGGCGGCGGCCGGGGCCTCGGCGGCGGGCGCCGGGGCCGCCGGCTGCGCCTCGGCGGCGGGGACCGTCACGGGCTGTGCGGTCGTGTCCCCGGCCGACGGCGGGCCGGCGGGGCGGGACGCCGCACGGCGGCGGCGTCGCGGCGGCAGCGTGTCTCCAGGACCGCTGTCGGAGTGGTTGGCGGGCTCAATGGGTTCGTCGAGCATGCGGGCGGTTCTCCCGTCACGCTCCCGGGCGCCGCGCCTTGGTCCGTCCCGGCGGTCCGCGTGATGTGCGCGGTACCGCCGTCCGGGGCGCGGTCGCCGCACGGGAGCTGTCGTCTCGCTCGCCGGGTCCGAAACGTCGGCACCGGCGAAAGTCTCCTGGTCAGTGCGCCTGCCGGACCCGGGTGGCTCCCTGGTGGACCGGCGGCGCGGCGACGGCCGTCCTTACACAGAACCTTCCGGCACCTGCGCGGCACCGGCGCTCTGTCCGGCGGCCGTGGTTACTGCGGCCGGGGAAGCGTCGCGGTCGGGCGCGAGCGGGTCGGTCACCGTGCCGGACTCCTCATCGAGCAGCCCCTGCGCCAGCCTGGTCACCGCAGCGGGGACCGGCGGCGCCAGGTCGGCCGTAGCGCGGAGACCGGACAGGACGTCGTCGGGTCGAACGGCAGGTGTCAAATGCCGAACAACCAGCCGCAGTATCGCACAGGGACCGTCGCCGGGCCTATCGGCCGGAGCGTCGAGGGCCTCGAGCCGGACGACCGCGGCGCGGGTGTCGAAGGTGCGCAACCCATTTTTCGTGCGGCGCTGGACCTCGACGGTCTCCGCCGCGAGGAAGGCCGCCACGGCCCGCTGGACCTCCGCGACCTCCACGCCGTCCAGCCGCAGCTCCCATACGGATGCCTCGAGCCGGTCGGCGAAGGAGGAGGTGTGCGCCTCCACCGCGTCCGTGATGTCGAGCCCGTCCGGCAGCGACTCGTCGAGCAGCTTGCGCAGCTCCTGCGGGTCGCGGGCCTCGGCGAGCTGGATCTCCAGGAACTCGGCCTCACTGCCCGTGCCGGTGGGTGCGGCATTGGCGTACGACACCTTGGGGTGCGGGGTGAAACCGGCCGAGTACGCCATGGGGACCTCGGCGCGGCGCAGGGCCCGCTCGAAGGCGCGCTGGAAATCGCGGTGGCTGGTGAACCGAAGGCGGCCGCGCTTGGTGTAGCGCAGGCGAATGCGCTGCACCACGGGTGCGGGCGGCGGGCCTTCGGGCTGTCGCTTGCCCAGTGTTCTGTCCTTCGTGAGTGCGGTCGTACTGCTACCTAGAGTACGTGTCTCGGGGAAGGACGCGTCCTGGCGGGTCAGGACTCGTCGGTGACGAGGATGTCCTTGTCGTTGAAGACCTCGACGACGAAGACCAGCAGCCGGCCCAGGCTCACGGTGTACTCGACGAGGACGTTCTGCGTCAGCCGGATGGTGCGGTCGTCGCCGGTGGCGCTCATGGGACGGGAGAGCTCGGTGAAGGGGTCACGGGCCAGCAGCGCGATGCCCTTGTCGAACGCGGCACGCTGCTGATCGTCCAGCCGGTCACGGCGGAAGGCGGC
Organism: Streptomyces sp. NPDC025618; assembly: GCF_055558795.1. Classification (NCBI taxonomy): domain Bacteria; kingdom Bacillati; phylum Actinomycetota; class Actinomycetes; order Kitasatosporales; family Streptomycetaceae; genus Streptomyces; species Streptomyces sp. NPDC025618. The sequence goes on from NZ_JBVHLW010000002.1 coordinate 285,367, forward strand.
CTGCTCCGTGAAGTGAACCTGGTACGTCGGCGTCACGTCGCCTCCCCTTCACCCGCGGCCGCGCGGGAGAGCATGGGCTCTCCCGCGCGGCTCACGTTATTACTTGACCACCGTCAGCGGCAGCAGCTTCTTGCCCGTGGGGCCGATCTGGATGCTCGTGTCCATCTGCGGGCAGACGCCGCAGTCGAAGCACGGGGTCCAGCGGCAGTCCTCGACCTCGGTCTCGTCGAGGGCGTCCTGCCAGTCCTCCCAGAGCCAGTCCTTGTCGAGACCGGAGTCCAGGTGGTCCCAGGGCAGGACCTCCTCGTAGGTGCGCTCGCGCGTGGTGTACCAGGCGACGTCGACGCCCTGCGGCGGCAGCGTCTGCTCGGCGCACTTGATCCAGCGGTCGTACGAGAAGTGCTCGCGCCAGCCGTCGAAGCGGCCGCCCGATTCGTAGACCGCGCGGATGACGGCGCCGACGCGGCGGTCACCGCGGGAGAGCAGGCCCTCGATGATGCCGGGCTTGCCGTCGTGGTAGCGGAAGCCGATCGAACGGCCGTACTTCTTGTCGCCGCGGATCTTGTCGCGCAGCTTCTCCAGCCGGGCGTCGGTCTCCTCGGCGGAGAGCTGCGGCGCCCACTGGAACGGCGTGTGCGGCTTGGGCACGAAGCCGCCGATGGAGACGGTGCAGCGGATGTCGTTCTGGCCGGAGACCTTGCGGCCCTCGGCGATGACGTTGACCGCCATGTCACCGATCTGGAGGACGTCCTCGTCGGTCTCGGTGGGCAGGCCGCACATGAAGTACAGCTTCACCTGGCGCCAGCCGTTGCCGTACGCGGTGGAGACCGTGCGGATCAGGTCCTCCTCCGAGACCATCTTGTTGATGACCTTGCGCATGCGCTCGGAGCCGCCCTCGGGGGCGAAGGTGAGGCCGGACCGGCGGCCGTTGCGGGTGAGCTCGTTGGCGAGGTCGACGTTGAAGGCGTCCACGCGGGTCGACGGCAGGGAGAGGCCGATCTTGTCCTCGGTGTAGCGGTCGGCGAGCCCCTTGGCGATGTCACCGATCTCGGTGTGGTCCGCGGAGGACAGCGACAGCAGGCCGACCTCCTCGAAGCCGGTCGCCTTCAGGCCCTTGTCGACCATCTCGCCGATACCGGTGATGCTCCGCTCCCGCACGGGGCGCGTGATCATGCCGGCCTGGCAGAAGCGGCAACCGCGGGTGCAGCCGCGGAAGATCTCCACCGACATGCGCTCGTGCACGGTCTCGGCGAGCGGGACGAGCGGCTGCTTGGGGTAGGGCCACTCGTCGAGGTCCATCACGGTGTGCTTGGACACGCGCCACGGCACGCCGGAGTGGTTGGGCACGACACGGGCGATCCGGCCGTCGGCCAGATACTCCACGTCGTAGAAGCGCGGGACGTAGACGCCGCCGGTCCTGGCCAGGCGCAGCAGCACCTCGTCGCGGCCGCCGGGGCGGCCCTCGGCCTTCCACGCCCGGATGATGTCGGTGATCTCCAGCACGGCCTGCTCGCCGTCGCCGATCACCGCGCAGTCGATGAACTCCGCGATCGGCTCGGGGTTGAAGGCCGCGTGGCCGCCGGCGAGGACGATCGGGTGGTCGACGGTGCGGTCGGCCGCGTCGAGCGGGATGCCGGCGAGGTCGAGGGCGGTGAGCATGTTGGTGTAGCCGAGCTCGGTGGAGAAGCTCAGGCCGAAGACGTCGAACGCGCCGACGGGCCGGTGGCTGTCCACGGTGAACTGCGGGACCTTGTGCTCGCGCATCAGCGCCTCGAGGTCCGGCCACACGCTGTACGTGCGCTCGGCGAGGACGCCCTCGCGCTCGTTGAGGACCTCGTAAAGGATCATGACGCCCTGGTTGGGCAGCCCGACCTCGTAGGCGTCGGGGTACATGAGCGCCCAGCGGACGTCCGTGGACTCCCAGGGCTTGACCGTGGAATTGAGCTCTCCACCGACGTACTGGATCGGCTTCTGCACATGCGGGAGCAGAGCTTCGAGCTGCGGGAAGACCGATTCGGCAGACATACCCGAGACCTTCGTGAGCTGACAGGGGTGACCCTCAAGGCTAACGCAGCCGAGGTCACGCCCTTGCACGGCGGATTTCCGCGGTCCGGGCGGGGCGTCAGCGCGGCAGTGCCTCGCGGTGGCGCTTGCGGGACGCCTTCCGCCAGAGCTCCGGCAGTTCCCGCTCGTCGTCGGCAGCCCGCCGCTCCTCCCGGCCGTACAGGAGTCCGAGGGTGAAGGTGCTCTCCCCCGCCGCGTGGGCCTGGGCCGCCATGGTGCGCAGGGCGGCGCGGGCCATGACGCTGTCCTGGTGGTCGCCGAGCAGGCTCTGTACGGACTTCATGCGTGCCGCGAACCGTTTCGCCGGCTTCCCGAGCGCGGGCCGCGCCGCCTCCGCGGCGTAGCGGGCGCGCTTGGCGGCCTTGCGGGCGTCGTGCAGGACGGCGTCGCGCTCCGGGCCCGGCGCGGTGGCCAGGGCGCGCTCGACGCGGGAGGCGAGGCGTCCGTAGTCCCGCAGGACGGCCCGGGCCAGCACCTCGCGAGGCGGGCGGGCGGCCGCGGGGCGCAGGGGCGGGTCGGCGAGCAGGGCGTCGAGGGTGTCGAGCAGGGTGAGATAGCGGTCGCTGTCGAGGAGGGCCGCGAGGCGCTTGCGGGAGCCCTTGTGGCGGCCCGCCGCGGCCACGCGGAGCCGGGCGGCGACGGGGCCGAGGACGAGCGTGCCGTCCACCTCGGCGAGCCGGTCCGCGAGGCGTTCGGCGAGCACTTCGCGGTCGCGGTCGACGCCGAGCTCGGTGGCGAGCCACTTCAGTTCGGCGCCGACGGGGTCGGTGGCCTTCCGGTCGAGAACCTTGCCGTACGTCCGGAAGGCGCTGCGGAGCCGCCTGGTGGCGACCCGCATCTGGTGGACGGAGTCCTCGGCGCGGCCGCGGACGGCGGGGTCGAGGGCGAGGAGGGCGTCGGTCTGTTCGCGGACGTAGGCGAGCACGTGGTCGCCGGCGGTGGGCGCGGTGGGCTTCTTCGCATTGCTGTCCTTGGCCTTGCCGTCCTTGGCCTCGCGCGGCGCGGGGTCGGTCTCGGCCAGGGCCCGGACCAGCTTGGAGGGGGCCTTCGAGGGGCGCAGCCCGGCCTTGCGCAGGCGCCGCTCGACGGTGTCGAGGAAGGCCGGGTCGGTCCCCTCGCCGAGCTCCACCTCGACCTCCGTCCAGCAGGCGGAGCGGCCGTCCCGGGTGAGCCGGTCGGCGGTGACCGTGTCCTCGCTCGCCTCGGCGAGGAGGGTGCCGTCGTCGTCGAGGAGGTGGTGGACCGTGCGGCGGGAGACGATGCGCACGATCGGGGCGAGCTCGGCGTGGCGGATCCTGGCGCGCACGAGGTCGGTGAGTTCCCGTGGGACGGCCGGGGTGAGGGGCGCGCGGATCTCGTCGCGCTCCCCGGGGCCGACGGGGAGTTTGAGGTGCCAGCCCGCGTCGTTCCCGCCGGTGCGGCGGCGGAGGGTGATGTGGGCGCCGGTGAGGCGCCGGTCCTTCGTGTCGTAGTAGACGGCGTCGAGCCGCTGTGTCCCCTCGCGGGTGACGGTCGCCGCGAGGCGGCTCAGATCGGGCAGCCGGGCCGGCTTCGCGCCCCGGCCTTCGTACTTCCGCTCGATCTCTCGCACGGTGTCCGCCATAGGGCGAATCTAGTCCGCGTCCGGCCCGATGTGCAGGGCGCGAGGGGAGTCCGACCGGATCCGAACGCCCACGATGGCCGTGCCCTACGCGGACACGGGTCTCTCGACCTTGATCGACTGAAGCAGGCCGATGGCGATCCACGCGGCGAACATCGACGATCCGCCGTACGAGACGAAGGGCAGCGGCAGTCCCGTCACCGGCATGATCCCGAGGGTCATCCCGATGTTCTCGAACGCCTGGAAGGCGAACCAGGCGATTATCCCGGCCGCGACGATCGCGCCGTAGAGCTCCGTCGTCTCGCGGGCGATCCGGCAGGCGCGCCAGAGCACGACACCGACGAGGAAGATGATCGCGCCCGCGCCGACGAAGCCCAGCTCCTCGCCGGCGACGGTGAAGATGAAGTCGGTCTGCTGCTCGGGCACGAACTGGCCGGTGGTCTGGGAGCCGTGGAAGAGCCCGGAGCCGGTGAGGCCGCCGGAGCCGATCGCGATGCGGGCCTGGTTGGTGTTGTAGCCGACGCCGGAGGGGTCGAGGGCGGGGTTGGCGAAGGCGGCGAAGCGGTTGATCTGGTACTCGTCCAGCACGCCGAGCTGCCAGATGAGGACGCAGCCGAGGACGCCCGCCCCGAGCAGGCCGGCGATCCAGCGGTTGGAGGCGCCGGAGGCGAGCAGCACGGCGAGCACGATCACCACCAGCACCATCACGGAGCCGAGGTCGGGCATCAGGAGGATGATCAGGACCGGCAGGGCGGCGAGGCCGAGCGCCTGCAGGACGGTGCGGTGGTCGGGGTGCGGCTTCTCGCCTCCGTCGACCTTCGCGGCCAGCAGCATCGCCATGCCGAGCGTGATGGTGATCTTGGTGAACTCGGAGGGCTGGAGGGAGAAGCCGCCGCCCAGCTGGATCCAGGAGCGGGCGCCGTTGATGGTCGCGCCCAGCGGGGTGAGCACGGCGGCGGTGAGCAGCACGGAGACGCCGTAGAGGATGGGGACGGCGCCGCGCAGGGCGCGGTGGCCGACCCAGACCGCGCCGACGGCGAGGGCGAGCCCGATGCCGGTGTTGAGGATGTTGCGGAGCAGGAAGTAGTACGGATCGCCGTGGGTGAGCTCCTTGCGGCCGCGGGTGGCGGAGTAGACCAGCAGGGTGCTGATGCCCGAGAGGGCGAGCGCGGCGAGCAGCATGACCCAGTCGAGGCGGCGCACGACGGAGTCGCGGGCGGTGAGCGTGCCCCAGACGCCGCGCTCGGGGGTGTAGCGGCGGATCCTGTAGCCGCCGGTGGTGGTCATTGCTGCTGGTCCTCCTTCCGGGCGGGCGGGGAGGGCGCGTCGATCTTCTGGGCCTCGATCGTGCCGTCCTTCTCGATCTTGGGGAGTCCGCTCTCGGGGTGCGGCAGCAGGGCCTTGCCCGGGTCGATCTTGCCCTTCTCGTCGACGCCGTAGAGGGCGTTGTAGATGTTGCGCACCGCGGGGCCGGAGGCGCCGGAGCCGGTGCCGCCCTGGGAGATCGTCATGACGACGGTGTAGTCCTGCGTGTACGTCGCGAACCACGAGGTGGTCTGCTTGCCGTAGACCTCGGCGGTGCCGGTCTTGGCGTGCATCGGGATGTCCTTCTGCGGCCAGCCCTCGAAGCGCCAGGCGGCGCTGCCCTGGGTGGCGACGCCGGCGAGCGCGGCGTCGAGCTGGTCGCGGGTCTTCCTGTCGAACGGCAGCTTGCCGTGGGCCGTGGGCGCGATCTCCTGGATGTGCTTGCCGTCGGCGCTGACGATCGCCTTGCCGATGGTGGGGTTGTAGAGCGTGCCGCCGTTGCTGATGCCCGCGTAGATGGTGGCCATCTGGATGGGCGTGACGAGGGTGTCGCCCTGGCCGATGGAGTAGTTGACCGAGTCACCGGCGCGCATCCGCATGCCGGACTCGCAGTTCTCCTTGGCGATCTTCGCGGCGTAGTCGTCGCTGTTGCCGCCCTGCTTGCACCAGGTGTCCTTGTTGGCCTCCCAGTAGTTCTTCTTCCACTCGCGGTCCGGGACGCGGCCCTTGACCTCGTTGGGGAGATCGATGCCGGTCTCCTTGCCGAGGCCGAAGTCGTGGGCGGTGCGGTAGAACCAGTCCGCCGGGTGCTTGGGGTTGTTGCCGCCGTCCTTCTGCCACTGGCGGTAGGCCAGGTCGTAGAAGACGGTGTCGCAGGAGACCTCCAGCGCCCGGCCGAGGTTGATCGGGCCGTAGCCCTTGGACTCGAAGTTCTTGAAGACCTGGTTGCCGATGCTGTACGAGCTGGAGCAGTTGTAGTTGCCGTTGAAGTCGTATCCGGCCTTGACCGCGGCGGTGGCGGAGATGACCTTGAAGATCGAGCCGGGTGCCGCCTGGCCCTGGATGGCCCGGTTGAGCAGGGGGTAGTCCGAGTCCTTGCCGGTGAGCTGCTTGTAGTCCTTGGCGGAGATACCGCCGACCCAGGCGTTGGGGTCGTAGGTGGGGTTGGAGGCCATGGCCACGACCCGGCCGGTCTTGGACTCCATCACCACGACGGCGCCCGCGTCGGCCTTGTAGTTGACGCCGGTGTTGCGGTCGAGCTCCTTGCGGGCGTCCTTCATCGCCTGGTTCAGCTCGCGTTCCGCTATGGCCTGCACGCGGGCGTCGATGCTGGTGACGATGTTGGCGCCGGGCACGGCCTTGTCGCTCTTGGCCTTGCCGATGACGCGGCCGAGGTTGTCGACCTCGTAGCGGGTGACGCCCGCCTTGCCGCGCAGCTGGGTGTCGTACTGCCGTTCGAGCCCGGAGCGGCCGACCTGGTCGGAGCGGAGCAGCGGGGCGGGGCCGGACTTGGTCTTGCTGATCTCGTCGTCGGTGACGGGCGAGAGATAGCCGAGCACCTGGGCGGTGTTGGAACCGCCGGGCCCGGCGTAGCGGCGTACGGCCGTGGGCTCGGCGGTGACGCCGGGGAAGTCCTCGGCGCGCTCACGGATCTGCAGGGCCTGCTGGGTGGTGGCCTGGTCGGTGATGGGGATGGGCTGATAGGGCGAGCCGGCCCAGCAGGGCTTGGGGGTCTTGGCGTCGCACAGCCGCACCTTGGCGGCGACCTCCTCGGGCCTGAGGCCGAGGACACCGGCGAGCCGGGCGAGTACGGCCTTGCCGCGGTCGGGCATCTTCAGCAGGTCGGTGCGGTTGGCGGAGACCACGAGGCGGGTCTCGTTGTCGGCCAGCGGCACGCCGCGGGCGTCCAGTATCGAGCCGCGGGTGGCGGGGGCGACGACCTGCTGGATGTGGTTGTCGGCGGCCTCGGCGGTGTACTGGTCGCCGTTGCGGATCTGGAGGTACCAGAGGCGGCCGCCGAGGGTGAGCAGGAGGGAGACGACGAGGATCTGGATGGTGATGAGGCGGATGGTGACGCGCGAAGTGCGCCCGCTCTCGGGAATGTTGCTCATGACGCCCCCTCGTTCGTCGCTCCGGGATCACCGTCGGCCACCTCGGCGGCCGCCCCCTCGCATGCCCCCTCGACCGCCGCGCCGGGCTTGCCGGAAGAGTGCCGTGTCACAGCCGCCGGACCCCCTTCAGGCGGCCCTGCCGGCGGGCCGGCCTGCCGAAGAGACCGCCGCGCTGGCCGCCGAGGCGGGAGAAGGCGCCCTCGCCGCCGGCCAGCGTCGCCGGGCCCCCCTCGCCCGCGAGCGGGTCGTTCTCGGTGCGGCGGGCGAGCGCCATGATCAGCGGCACGGTGAAGGGCGCCAGCAGCAGGTCGTAGAGCGTCGCGGTGAGGACCAGGCCGCTCAGCCCGACGTGGCGGGCCGCGGTGTCGCCGACGAGCGCGCCCACGCCCGCGTAGAGCAGCGTGGAGCCGATGGCCGCGGCGACGACGACGAGCATGGGGACGGTGGCCGAGCGCACTCTGCCGCTCTCCGGCTTGACCAGGCCGACGACATAGCCGACCACGCACAGCACCAGGGCGTACCGCCCGGTGGCGTGGTCGGCGGGCGGCGCGAGGTCGGCGAGGAGACCGGCCCCGAAGCCGATGAGGGCGCCGCTGGTGTGCCCGTAGACGAGCGTGAGGCCGACGACGACGAGGAGCATCAGGTCGGGGACGGCGCCGGGGAGGTGGAGCCGGGCGAGAACGGTCACCTGGACGACGAGGGCGATCACGACGAGCGCCGACGAGAGCAGGATCCGGTTGATGCGCATCGGTTCAGTCCTGGGGTTTGGCGCTCGCGGAGGGGGTGGCCGTCACGGTCACCGTGGGCGTCGGCTTGGGAGCCTCGGGTTTCGGCGGCAGGACCGTGTCACGCGGGTCGGTGCGGGGCTCCTCGACGACGACGCCGACGATGTCGAGCCTGCTGTAGCCGACGAAGGGCCGGACCTGGACGGTGCGGGTCAGGCTGCCGCCCGCGGGCTCGACGCGGGTGACCTCGCCGACGGGGACGCCGGGCACGAACGGCTTGTTCCTGCTGGAGCCGAAGGTGACGAGGCGGTCGCCCTCGTGGACGACGGCCTTGCCGTTGAGGAGTTCGACGCGCAGGGAGCGGTCGCCCTGGCCGGTGGCGAAGCCGAGCTCGCCGGACTTCTCCATCCGGGTGCCGACGGTGAACTTGGGGTCGGTCGCGAGCAGGACGGTGGCGGTGGACCGGGAGACGGTGGTGACCCGGCCGACGAGGCCGTCGCCGTTGAGCACGGTCATGTCGCGGTGGATGCCGTCGTTGCTGCCCGCGTCGATGGTGACCGTCCAGGAGAAGCCCTGGGCCGCTCCTATGGCGATGACCTGGGCGCCCTTGATGCCGTACTGCCCGCGGCCCGCGGTCTTGAGCATCGCGTCGAGCTCGCGGGCCCGGCCGCGGTTGCGGTCGTCGCTGCCGAGGCGCTGCTTGAGGGTGGCGTTCTCCCGCTCCAGCTGGGCGATGCGGCTGTGGCGGCCGCCCGAGTCCCGTACGGCGGCGATGGCGTTGCCGACCGGGTCCACGGCGTCGGCGACCCCGGCCTCCACCGGTCCGAAGGCCGAGGCGGCGGCGTGCCGGACACCGTCGAGCGGGGACTGTTCGCCACCGCGGATGTCCACCGTGATCAGTGCGAACGCGACGGCGACCAGCAGCACCAGTAGCAGCCGGCTCTCTCGTGTGTCCCTCACGTGCGGCGGCGTGCCCTTCTCGTCGGACCGGTCGGCTGCGGGTCCGGGCCGGTCATCGGGAGCGTTCTGCCTGTATATCAGGTTGTTTACCGGCAGCGGGTACAGCCGGGCGCACCCTCGCGCCGCCCTGACACGGGCGGCCGCGAGAACCGGCCGGACCGATGGATCTCAGCCCGCCGGTCACCCGTCACCGGCGGGGCTGGGCGTCCAGCACCTGCTGGAGCGCCTCGAACTCCTCGACACACTTGCCGGAGCCCAGGGCGACGGAGTCCAGCGGGTCCTCGGCGATGTGGATCGGCATCCCGGTCTCCCGGCGCAGCCGCTCGTCGAGGCCGCGCAGGAGAGCGCCGCCGCCCGTGAGAACGATCCCGCGGTCCATCACGTCACCCGACAGCTCGGGCGGGCACTTGTCGAGGGTGGTCTTGACGGCGTCGACGATGGAGTTGACGGGCTCCTCGATGGCCTTGCGGACCTCGGCGGCCGAGATGACCACCGTCTTGGGCAGCCCGCTGACGAGGTCGCGGCCGCGGATCTCGGTGTGCTCGTCCTGCTCCAGGTCGTAGGCCGAGCCGATGGTGATCTTGATCTGTTCGGCGGTGCGCTCACCGAGGAGGAGGCTGTACTCCTTCTTGATGTGCTGGATGATCGCGTTGTCCAGCTCGTCGCCCGCGACCCGGATGGACTGTGCCGTGACGATTCCGCCGAGGGAGATCACCGCGACCTCGGTGGTGCCGCCGCCGATGTCGACGACCATGTTGCCGGTGGCCTCGTGCACGGGGAGGCCGGAGCCGATCGCGGCGGCCATCGGCTCCTCGATGATGTGCACCTGACGGGCGCCGGCCTGGGTGGACGCCTCGATCACGGCGCGGCGCTCGACCCCGGTGATGCCCGAGGGCACACAGACCACGACGCGCGGGCGGGCCATCCAGCGCCGCTTGTGGATCTTGAGGATGAAATAACGGAGCATCCGCTCCGTGATCTCGAAGTCCGCGATCACCCCGTCCTTGAGCGGACGCACGGCGACGATGTTGCCCGGGGTCCGGCCGATCATCTTCTTCGCCTCGGCACCCACCGCGAGGATGCCGCCGGTGTTGGTGTTGATGGCTACGACAGACGGCTCGTTGAGGACGATTCCGCGGCCTCTGACGTACACCAGCGTGTTGGCGGTCCCGAGGTCGACAGCCATGTCACGGCCGATGAACGACATGTTGTTCCCCATGAGGATACGTCTGGCCTTCCCAGCTGGAGCGAATGCTTACTTGAGGTCGGCAGGGTGTGCGGTGCGCTGCGGGGCGCGGAGGCTTCATCGTAGTCTCGACCGGTCGTACACGGCGCGAGGGTTCCTCCGCCATTGTCGGCGGAACGCGAGCCCGCCCCAGTAATGGTGACGTCGTGTCGGAGTGAGAGGTTCCCTCGTTCGCCACGCATATGCCAGAGGGCGGCCGAAAAGAAATCGGCCGCCCCTGATCAGAATGGGTGCGTCACTGACGAACTATCAGGCGAGGCCCGGAAAGAAAATCTTGATTTCCCGCTGTGCGGACTCCTCGGAGTCCGAGGCGTGGATGAGGTTCTCGCGCGTGATGGTGCCGAAGTCACCACGGATGGAGCCCGGGGCGGCCGAGATGGGGTCGGTCGGGCCGGCCAGCGCGCGCACGCCCTCGATCACACGCTCCCCCTCGACCACCAGGGCCACGACGGGCCCGGAGGACATGAACTGCATCAGGGGCTCGTAGAAGTCGCGGCCGACGTGCTCGGCGTAGTGCTGCTCCAGCGTGCCCCGGTCCAGGGTGCGCAGCTCCAGCGCGCTGATCGTCCAGTTCGCCTTGCGCTCGATCCGGCCGATGATCTCGCCGGTCAGGCCGCGCCGCACGGCGTCGGGCTTGAGGAGGACGAGGGTGCGCTGGCTCATATTGCGGCTCCTTGCGGGCGGGACAACAGTGCCGCGAGGGTATCGCGGATCATGGGGTACCGAGATCGCGGGCGGCCTCCGGGGCCGGGCCCCGCAGGCCCGCGGGCCGGGCCGGGCTAGGCCGGATCGGCCGCCGCCTGCTCCGCCGCCTCCCGCGCGAAGCGCGCCTTCGCCTCGTCGATCTTGCCGCCGAAGTGGACCGACGCCCACCACAGCACGCCGAAGACGACGCCCAGGATGAACATCATCGGGACGACGAAGCCGCTGAGGAACAGCGCGCCCTGCAGCAGCCATCCGAGCTGGACGCCACCGGGCCGCCCGAGCATCCCGCACAGCAGGACGCTGAGCACCATCGCCGTACCGCTGACGGCCCACACCGTGCCGGTGGAGACGTCGGACATCTGCATGGCGACCAGGCCGGCGAACCCGATGACGAAGAATTCACCGATCAGAGTGCTGGAGCAGAGCATGCGCATGGTCAGTCCCTCCCCAGGAGCAGCCGGGCCTCGCCGACCGTCATCACGGAGCCGGTCACCAGGACGCCCGCGCCGGAGAACTCGCCCTCTTCCTCCGCGAGGGTGATCGCCGCCTCCAGGGCGTCGTCGAGCCGGGGCTCGACCTGCACGCGCTCGGCACCGAAGATCTCGACCGCGATGCCGGCCAGCTCATCGGGGTCCATGGAGCGCGGGGTGGAGTTCCGGGTCACCACGACCTCGGCGAAGATCGGTTCGAAGGCTTCCAGGAGCCCCCGGGCGTCCTTGCCGGCGCTGGCGGCAACCACACCGATGAGACGGCTGAATCCGAACGCCTCGGTGACGGCCTCGGCCGCGGCGGCCGCGCCCGCGGGGTTGTGCGCGGCGTCCAGCACCACGGTGGGGCTGCGGCGCACGACCTCCAGCCGGCCCGGCGAGGTGACGGCGGCGAAGGCGCGGCGGACGGTGTCGATGTCGAGCGTGCGGGCGTGCTCCGAGCCGATGCCGAAGAACGCCTCCACGGCGGCGAGGGCGACCGCGGCGTTGTGCGCCTGGTGGGCGCCGTAGAGCGGCAGGAAGACGTCCGGATACTCGCCGCCCAGGCCGCGCAGCGTCAGCAGCTGGCCGCCGACGGCGATCTCGCGGGAGACGACGCCGAACTCCATGCCCTCGCGGGCGACCGTCGCGTCGGCCTCGACCGAGCGCTTGAGGAGGACCTGCGCGGCGTCGACAGGCTGCTGGGCGAGGACGACGGTGGCGCCCTGCTTGACGATCCCGGCCTTCTCCCCGGCGATGTCACCGGTGGTGGTGCCGAGCCGGTCGGTGTGGTCCAGCGAGATGGGGGTGACGACGGCGACCGTGCCGTCGACGACATTGGTGGCGTCCCAGGTGCCGCCCATGCCGACCTCGACGACCGCCACGTCGACGGGGGCGTCCGCGAAGGCCGCGTAGGCCATGGCGGTGATCACCTCGAAGAAGGACAGCCGGTGCTCTTCGCGCTCGTCGACCATCCGCACATACGGCTGGATGTCGCGGTACGTCTCGATGAAGCGCTCGGCCTCGATGGGAGCGCCGTCCAGGCTGATCCGCTCGGTGACGGACCGGATGTGCGGGCTCGTGTAGCGGCCGGTGCGCAGGTCGAAGGAGCCCAGCAGCGCCTCGATCATGCGGGCGGTGCTGGTCTTGCCGTTGGTGCCGGTGATGTGGATGGCGGGATACGCGCGCTGCGGCTGGCCCAGGATGTCCATCAGCGCCTCGACGCGGCGCAGTGACGGGTCGAGCTTGGTCTCGGGCCAGCGGCCCGCCAGCTCGGCCTCCACCTCGCGCAGCTCCCGGTCGACCTCGGGGTCGGCGGGGCGGGACGGCACGCCGTCACCCTGCGGCGGGCCGCCCTGGGTGCGCAGGGTGCGGCTCCCGGCCTCGATCACGGCGAGGTCGGGGGCGGGGGCACCCCCTGCTCGAGCGGATTCGAGAGCTTGGGGGAGGTCGGTCTCGGCATCGGCGGTCCCGGCGAACCGGTCGTCCTCGCCGGGGCCGGTGTCGTCGTTCTCGTCGTTCAGGGGGCGCTCGCTCACGCGGTCCAGTCTACGGAGCCGCACTGACAGCGCGGCCATCAGGCACCGGAGGCCAGCGCCGCGCTCATCATGGCCTTGGCCACCGGGGCGGCGAGGCCGTTGCCGCTGACGTCCGCGCGGGCGGCGTCACTGTCGGCGATCACCACGGCGACGGCGACCTGCTTGCCCTGGCTGTTCTGCGCGTAGGAGACGAACCACGCGTACGGCGTGCCGCTGTTGTCGACGCCGTGCTGCGCGGTGCCCGTCTTGCCGCCGACGGTCAGGCCGTCGATCCGGGCGTTGCCGCCGGTGCCCTGCTCGACGACGGTCCGCATGGCGGACTTCAGCTGCCGCGCGGTGTCGGCGGACATCGCCTGGCCGTACTGCTTCGGGTCACTCTTCTCCAGGACGCCGGAGCTGCCGTCGGTGACGCGGTCGACGAGGCGGGGCGTCATCAGCTTGCCGCCGTTGGCTATGGCCGAGGAGACCATGGCCATCTGGAGCGGGGTGGCCTGGTCGTCGAACTGGCCGATGCCGGACAGGGCGGTCTGCGAGGCGTTCATGTCGGTCGGGTAGAGGCTCTTGGCGGCGCGCACGGGCGTGTCGATCCTGCCGTCGTTGAACCCGAACTTCTCCGCCTGCTGCGCGACCTTCTGCGCGCCGAGCCGCTCGGCGAGGTGCCCGAAGACGTTGTTGCAGGAGTACTGGAGCGCCGTGCGGATGCTGGCGTTCTCGCAGGGGGCGCTGGTGTTCTCGTTGGTCAGGTAGGTGCGGGTGCCCGGCAGGAGGTAAGGGTCGGGGCTGTCGGTGGCCTGGTCGACGGAGGAGTAGAGGCCGTTCTCCAGGGCGGCCGCCGCGACGACGAGCTTGAAGGTCGAGCCCGGCGGATAGGTCTGGCGCAGCGCGCGGTTGAGGGCCGGCTGCCGCTTGTCCTTCTCCAGCGCCTCCCACGCCTTCTGGTCGGCGGCGGCGGAACCGGCGAAGCGTCCGGGGTCGTACGAGGGGGTGCTGGCCATGCCGAGGATCGCCCCGGTGGCGGGGTCGAGGGCGATGGCGGCGCCGGTCTTGCCGCCGAGGCCCTCGAAGGCGGCCTTCTGCACGGCGGGGTCGATGGTGGTGATGACGTCGCCGGGGTCGGGCTGCTTGTTCGTGAGGGCGTCGGAGGGGCTGCGCAGCCGGTCGTCCTCACCGGTGAGGACCGACTTGTAGAGGCTCTCCAACTGGGTGTCGCCGTAGATCTGCGAGGAGAAGCCGGTGACCGGCGCGTAGAGCTCGCCGTCGGTGTAGGTGCGCTTGTACTTCAGATCACCGCCGGTCGCCGTGGAGCCGGTGAGGAGCTTGCCCCCGGCGAGGATGTCGCCGAGCGGCCGGGAGTGCGCGGCTATCGCCTGTCGCGGGTTGTGGGGGTTGTCGTCGAGGCTGCCCGCCTGGGCGGCCTGCACCCAGGTGGCCCGTACGAGCACGGCGAGGACGAGCAGCAGGGAGAAGACGGCGACGTGCCGGACGGGCTTGTTCATTGGGGGGCGCGCTCCCTCTCCTTGACATACGGTTTTCCCGAAAACTCCGTTAAGCGGAGTTAGTGTTCCCCGACTCCATGAGAGCTGGCTGAGAAAGATGCCGTCCGAGGACCGGGACCGGCTCCTGGCGGTCCTGGAAGCGCTGCCGGCGGGCGCACTCGTGCAGGGCCCGGCGGACGAGGTGCTGGCGACGAACCAGCGCTTCGTCCGCATGTTCGACCTGGAGGGCCGTGCCGACCTCTCCCCCGGCGCTCCGCTGCGCCCGGTCGTCCCCCTCGTACGGGCCCTCTTCGCCCCCGGCTTCTCCGGCCCCGGCAGCCCCGGCGAGATCCTGGCGGGTCGGCACGTCCACCGGACGGCCGAGATCCCGCTCACGGACGGGCGCACCATCCGGCGCGAGGTCGAGCCGCTGCGCCGCGCGGGCCACCACCTCGGGGCGTTGTGGACCTTCCAGGACATCACCGACCGCAAGCGCCGGGAGCGCGATCTGGAGCGCGACAACCTCGCGCTCACGGAGCTCGCGCGGCAGCGCAACACCTTCACGGCGGCCGCCTCCCACGAGCTGCGGACCCCGCTCACGTCGATCATCAGCTTCTGCGAGCTGCTGGCCGACCCGGACGCGGGCAGCGCCCTGGGCACCGACCAGCTGGCCTTCCTCGACGCCATCCGCCGCAACGCCGACCGCATGCAGCGGGTGATCGCCGACCTGCTGCTGACCACCCGGATGCGGGCCTCCGGCCTTGAGCTGGAGTTCGACGCGGTGGACGTGCCCGCGATGGTCCAGGACGCCGTCCTGGACCGGCTGGCCACACCGCAGGGATCGGCCGTCTTCACCGTGCTGGACTGCGCGCGCGGACCCGCTCTCCGGGGCGACCGGCACCGCCTTCAGCAGGTCCTGGCCAATCTTCTGGAGAACGCCGCGAAATTCACCCCACCGGACGGCCGGATCACCGTCACGGCCGCTCCCTGCGGGCATTTCTGGGAGATCGAGGTAACCGATACGGGAATCGGCATCCCGCATGAATTCCATGAGGAAATCTTCACCGGCTTTGTCCGCGCACCGAATGCCACCGGCGGCGGATATCCCGGCACCGGTCTGGGACTCGCCATCAGCCGTACGGTCGTCCAGCTGCACGGCGGCACCCTCACCGCGGACAGCGCCGAGGGCGAGGGCGCGGCCTTCCTGATCCGGCTGCCCGTCACCGGACCCGGCCCCGACACCGCGCCCACCGGCCAGGGCGCGCCGTGAGCCGCGTCCTGGTCGTCGAGGACGACCCCGACCTCGCCCTCGCCCTGCGCACCCTCCTCGGCCGCGCGGGCTACGACGTGATCCACGCCGACAACGGCCGCGACGGACTGCGGCTGCTCTTCTCCGAACGGCCCGCGCTGATGCTCCTCGACATCGGCCTGCCCCAGCTCAACGGCTGGGAGGTGCTGGAACGCACCCGGGACCTCAGCGACCTGCCCGTCCTGCTGCTCACCGCCCGCGGCGCCGAGACCGACCGGGTGCGCGGGCTGCGCGCCGGAGCCGACGACTACCTCCCCAAGCCCTTCGGCAACGACGAGCTCCTCGCCCGCGTCGAGGCCCTGCTGCGCCGCACCGCGCCCACCCGCTGGGCCGGCGACTCCTTCGACGACGGGCTCCGGCTGGTCCCCGAGCGGCGCTCGGCGGTCTGGCAGGGCCACGAGGCGCGGCTCAGCGACATCGAGTACCGGCTGCTCCAGGTGCTCGTCCGCAACCGGGGGCGGGTGCTCACCACCGACCAGCTGCTCGACCGCGTCTGGGACGACCCGGAGGGGACGGGGCGGGAGCGGGTGAAGTTCGCGGTGCTTCGGCTCCGGCGCAAGCTTCGGCAGGCGGCGGGGGATGAGGCGGCGGATCCGCTGGAGGCCGTGCGGGGGCTCGGCTACCGGTACCGGGCGCTCGACTAGCCCTTCCGTGGCTCATGCCCCGGGCCCCGCCGTGGCGCCTGCGGCGGGCTTTTCCCCTACCCGCCCCTTCCCGAAACTGGGGGCAAGCCCCCAGACCCCCGCAACACGGCTTCGCCGCGTTGTCCTCAAACGCCGGACGGGCTGAACTCGCTGGCCACGGTCCGCGCAACCAGCCCGTCCGGCGTTTGAGGACGCGCCCGAAGGGCGCTCCCGCCGCAGGCGCAGCGGCGCGCAGCCGCACGGCACAAAGCCCCTCCCCGCCCCGGGACCAAAGGCCCCATCCGCCCCGCGGAAGAGATCGCAACCGTCACGCAACCGAAGCCCATCCGACCCCGCAACCGACCCACCGCACTCTCGGAGCCGTCCTCGTCGCACAGCTCCAGGAGTCATCCGTGTCGCACCTCCCCACCCGTAGCGTCGCTGTCGTCCTCGGCACCCGCCCCGAGCTCGTCAAGCTCACCGACCTCGTCCGCCTGCTGGGCCCCGCCGCCCACCTGGTGCACACGGGTCAGCACTACGACGAGGAGCTGTCCGGCCGCTTCCTGACCGAGCTCGGTCTTCCGGAGCCGACCTTTCTGAGCGGGATCGGCGGACAGCCGCGCGCCGTGCAGATCTCCGCCGCGCTCGCCCAGCTCGACGAGCTGTTCACCGCCGAGCCGCCGCTCGCCGTCGTCGTGCAGGGCGACACCAACGCCGCCCTCGCCGGCGCGCTCGCCGCGAACGCCCGCGGCATCCCGCTGCTGCACGTCGAGGCCGGGCTGCGCAGCCACGACCGCAACATGCCCGAGGAGCACAACCGCGTCCTCATCGACCGCATCGCCGACGTGCTGTGCGCGGCCACCGAGGACAACCGCGCCAACCTCCTCGCCGAGGGCATCGACGACGCCCGCGTCGCCGTCACCGGCAACACCGTCGTGGAGGCCGTGCACGGCCAGCTGCCGGACGCCGCCGCCCGCGCGGAGCTCGTCGAACGGCACGGTCTGACGGCTGACGCGTACGTCCTGGCCACCGTCCACCGGCCCGAGAACACCGACTCCGTGGACGCCCTCCGGGCGATCTTCACCGAGCTGTCCGCGCTCGCGGAGTCCGTCCCCGTCGTCGTGCCGCTGCACCCCCGCACCCGGGCGCGGATCGCGGCCGCCGGTCTGGAGGACCTGCTCACCGGCCTGACCGTGTGCCGCCCGCTGGGCTACGGCGAGTTCCTCGCGCTGGCCCGCCACGCGGCGCTCCTGGTCTCCGACTCCGGCGGCATCCAGGAGGAGTGCACCGTGCTGGGCCGCCCGCTGGTCGTCGTCCGCCGCTCCACCGAGCGCCCCGAGGCCATGGCCGACTTCGCGGACCTGGTCGAGCCCGGCCCGCAGATCGGCGCCGCCGCCCGCCGCCGGCTCGCGGAGGGCCCCGCCGGTCTGGCCCGGCTGGCCGCGCTCCCCAGCCCCTTCGGGGACGGCCTCGCCTCCGAGCGGATCGTCGCCCTGCTGGCCGCTGTCACGGCACCGGAACAGCTCGCCGCCGCGGCGTGACGCCCGGCCCGACGCTCCCGTGACCCGACCCCCACCCCGGAGTTCCCACCCTCATGTTCGACAGTCCCCTGCTGTTCGTCTTCCCCTTCTTCCTGCTGCTCTGCTTCCTGCTCTACTGGGCCGGGGCACGCACCTCCTACCTGCGGCGGCCCGCCGTCGAGGACGGGAACGCCGCCGCGTTCGACTGGCACTTCTTCGTGCCGTGCCGTGACGAGGAAGCCGTGATCGGGACGACCGTCGACCGGCTGCGCAAGGACCACCCGAGCGCCCACGTGTGGGTCATCGACGACGACAGCGACGACCGCACCGGCGCGATCGTGGCGGAGCTCGGCGAGACGGACCGCCGCGTCCACCTCGTGCGCCGCCACCGCCCCAACGCCCGCCTGGGCAAGGGCGCCGCGCTCAACGCCGCGTACGACGAGCTGAACGAGTACCTGCCCGAGGACGCCGACCGCGAGCACGTCGTCGTCTGCGTCATCGACGCCGACGGCCAGCTGGACCCGCGCGCCCTGGACCGCGTCAGCGGCCCCCTCGGCTTCGGCGACCCGGAGACCGGCGGCGTGCAGGTCAGCGTGCACATGCGCAACGCCGACGACCCGCGCCCGCTCGCCGGCCGCGGCCGGGTCCGCAACGCCTTCGCCCGCCTGCTCGTGCGGATGCAGGACATGGAGTTCTCCGTCTCCAACGCCGGCATGCAGCTGCTGCGCGGCCGCACCGGCTCCGTGGGCCTCGGCGGCAACGGCCAGTTCACCCGGCTCGCCTCCCTGGACCGCATCGCCGCGGCCGAGCGCCGCCCCTGGCAGCGCGGCGCGCTCCTGGAGGACTACGAGCTCGGCCTGCACATGATCCTCAACGGTGACCGCATAGCCCACATAGCCGACACCTGGGTCTCCCAGGAGGGCCTCCCCCACGGCCGCCGCTTCCTCACCCAGCGCACCCGCTGGGCCCAGGGCAACCTCCAGTGCGTCCGCTACGCGCCGCGCATCGTCTCCTCGCGCCACTACAGCGGCAAGGGTGTCCTGGAGACCCTCTACACCTTCCTCCAGCCGGTCGCCCACCTGGTGACGCTCGCGCTCTGCCTGGTCATGTTCGCGCTGCTCGGACTCACCGCCGCCGACGAGGGCTTCGGCGAGGCGTTCGGCGGCATGCTCGCCCTGTGGCCGCTCGTGCTCGGTCTGGCCGTCGTCTCCGTGCTGCCGTTCGTCCTGTGGGGCCCGGTCTACCGCCGGGACCGCGCACCGGGCCGCTCGCTGCTCGTCTCCCTGCTGTGGGGGCTGGCACTGTGGCTGTACGCGTACCACCTCTTCCCGGCCTCCGCCCGTGGCTTCATACGGATGCTGCGCGGCCGCAACGGCTGGGCCAAGACGCGGCGCAACGCGGAGGTCGTCACCTCCGGCCCCATCGCCGTCGAGAGCTGACGCGAGCCTCTGACAGTCTGCGCTCACCAACTGAACAAACCATGAGATGGGCCACACTTGAGGCCCGCGAGGCAACCTCCGCCCCTCTTCCGCCATCTGACCGCCGGGGAAAACATTGCCCACATCGCCCGGAGCGGTTCCGGGTGGCGGAACAGGAGCGTCGTGCGGGTACCGGAAGTCAGCACTCGGATGCACTTGCTGCTGCTCACAGCGTGGACCGTGCTGTGGTTCGCCCTGGTGGAGCCGAGCGGCGGGTTCTCCTGGCACTATCTGCGCACGGGCGGCGAGCTCATATATGACGGGGGCAACGGGACCGGTGGGCTCAACCTCTACGCCCACCATCCCGAGCTCCAGATGGGCCCCATCAGCTTCCTGGTGGCGGGCCTGTTCAACCCCTTCTCGGAGCACGCGGGCCAGTTCCTCGCGGCGGCCTTCATGTCCGCCCTGGGACTGGTCATCGTGGTGCTCGCGGGCCGCAGCGCCGCCATGCACTTCCTGGGCACCGGCACCAACCACCAGCGCCTGCGCCGTCGCGTCCTCATCGCGGGCGCCGCGTTCATCCCCATGTGGATCGAGGTGTCGGTCCGCTTCGGGCACCTGGACGACGTGCTCGCGCTGTTCTTCACCGCGCTGGCCGTCTGGTTCCTGACGCGCTGCAACCCCGCCGCCGTCGGCATCTGCCTCGCCCTGGCCCTGGACTCCAAGCCGACCGCGCTGGCCTTCCTGCCGCTGATCCTCGCCCTGCCCAGGGACCGCTGGATGCGCGCGGTGCTGTGGTGCGTGGGCCTGGTGGCCGTCGCCTGGCTGCCGTTCTTCCTGGTGGACCCGCACTCCTTCGCCGCCGCGAAGTTCACGATCCCCAACAACCCGGCGTCCGCGCTGCGCTGGCTCGGCGGCAACACCCCCGAGACCCCCAACTGGGCCCGGCCCGCCCAGGCCGCCCTCGGTCTCACGCTCGGCGCGGTCGCCGTGTGGCGCGGCCGCTGGGCCGGCGTGGTGCTGCTGGGCGCGAACGCCCGCATCCTCCTCGACCCCAGCGTCTACACCTACTACACGGCCTCCGTGCTGCTCGGCACCCTGCTGTGGGACGTCTGCGGGCAGCGGCGCCTGGTGCCCTGGTGGAGCTGGATCGCCCTGATCGTGCTCTACGGCAGCGTCTTCGTCGTCCACGACGACTCGGCACGCGGCCTGATCCGGCTGCTCTTCGTGGCGGTGTCGACCGTCTACGTCCTGTTCTGGCCCCAGCGCAACCGCGGCAGCCACCGGCCGCTCAACCGGGTGGACGAGGAACCGGTGGAAGGCCCGTGGGGACCCATGTGGGACCCGGGCCGGTCCCGGCCGTGGGAAGCCCGGACCGTACCGCCCACCCCGTGGGAGGAACCGCCCACCGGGCGGTGATCCCCGCACTGGAACGGGACAAGCCCCCGTCGCGAGAGGATTCCTCTCGCGACGGGGGCTTGTCCCGTTGCGGCGTCAGCCCTGCGGCAGTCCGGCGAGCTGCGTGGTGATCCGCTCGATGTCGGACTCGGCGGTGGCCAGGCGCGTGCGGATCTTGTCCACGACGTTGTCCGGCGCCTTGGCCAGGAACGCCTCGTTCCCGAGCTTGGCCTTGGCCTGGGCGAGTTCCTTCTCCGCCGCCGCCAGGTCCTTCGTCAGGCGCTTGCGCTCCGCCTCGAAGTCGATGACCCCGGACAGGTCGAGGGCGACCGTGGCCCCCGCGACCGGCAGCGTCGCCGTGGCCTGGAAGCCGTCCTCGGCGGGCTGCAGGCGCAGCAGCTGACGGATCGCGGCCTCGTGCGCGGCCAGGGCGGTGCCGCTCAGGTCGAGCTTCGCCGGGACCCGCTGACCGGGCTGGAGGCCCTGGTCGGAGCGGAAGCGGCGGACCTCGGTGATGACCTGCTGGAGATTCTCGATCTCCCGCTCGGCGCCCGCGTCGCGGAAGCCGCTGTCGGCCGGCCAGTCGGCGATGACGACCGACTCCTTGCCCGTGAGCGTCGTCCACAGCGTCTCGGTGACGAACGGGACCACCGGGTGCAGCAGCCGCAGCGTGACGTCCAGGACCTCGCCGAGGACGCGGGCCGAGACCTTCGCCTGCTCGCCGCCGCCCATGAAGGTGGTCTTGGACAGCTCGACGTACCAGTCGAAGACCTCGTCCCACGCGAAGTGGAAGAGGGCGTCCGACAGCTTGGCGAACTGGTAGTCGTCGTAGTACGCGTCGACCTCGGCGACCGTGGCGTTGAGGCGCGAGAGGATCCAGCGGTCCGTCG
This sequence comes from Streptomyces sp. NPDC025618, assembly GCF_055558795.1. Classification (NCBI taxonomy): domain Bacteria; kingdom Bacillati; phylum Actinomycetota; class Actinomycetes; order Kitasatosporales; family Streptomycetaceae; genus Streptomyces; species Streptomyces sp. NPDC025618. Next base: position 306,721 of record NZ_JBVHLW010000002.1, read on the forward strand.
CCGACAGCTGCTCGACGGGCGGCAGGTCGCCCTCCACCGTCGCGCCGTTCATCATCGCGAAGCGGGTGGCGTTCCAGATCTTGTTCGCGAAGTTGCGCGAGCCCTGGACCCAGTCCTCACCGATCGGCACGTCGACACCGGGGTTGGCGCCGCGGGCCAGGGTGAAGCGGACGGCGTCGGAGCCGTACTTGTCCATCCAGTCCAGCGGGTTGACCGCGTTGCCGAAGGACTTCGACATCTTCTTGCCGAACTGGTCGCGGACCATGCCGTGCAGGGCGATGGTGTGGAACGGCGGGGTGCCGTCCATCGCGTAGAGACCGAACATCATCATCCGGACGACCCAGAAGAAGAGGATGTCGTAGCCGGTGACCAGGACGGAGTTCGGGTAGAACTTCCGGACGCTGTCGGTCTGCTCGGGCCAGCCGAGCGTGGAGAAGGGCCACAGGCCGGACGAGAACCAGGTGTCCAGGACGTCGGTCTCCTGGTGCCAGCCCTCGCCGGTGGGCGCCTCGTCGTCCGGGCCGACGCAGACCATCTCGCCGTCCGGGCCGTACCAGACGGGGATGCGGTGGCCCCACCACAGCTGGCGCGAGATGCACCAGTCGTGGAGATTGTCGACCCAGCCGAAGTAGCGGGACTCCATCTCCTTGGGGTGGATGGCGACATCGCCGTCGCGGACGGCCTTGCTGGCGGCCTCGGCCAGCGGGCCGACCTTGACCCACCACTGCATGGACAGCCGCGGCTCGATGGTGGTCTTGCAGCGCGAGCAGTGGCCGACGGAGTGCTCGTACGGCCGCTTCTCGGCGACGATACGGCCCTCGGCGCGCAGGGCGCCGACGATGGCGCTGCGGGCCTCCAGGCGGTCCAGGCCCTGGAAGGGGCCGGGCACGGTGATGACCGCGCGCTCGTCCATGACGGTGAGCATCGGCAGGTCGTGCCGGCGGCCGATCTCGAAGTCGTTCGGGTCGTGGGCCGGGGTCACCTTGACGGCGCCGGTGCCGAACTCCGGGTCGACGTGCTCGTCGGCGACGACCGGGATGCTGCGGCCGGTCAGCGGCAGCTCGATCTCGGTGCCGATCAGGTGCTGGTAGCGCTCGTCCTCGGGGTGGACGGCCACGGCGGTGTCACCGAGCATCGTCTCGGCGCGGGTCGTGGCGACCACGATCTCCGCGTCCCCGGAGCCGTAGCGGATCGAGACGAGCTCGCCCTCGTCGTTCTGGTACTCGACCTCGATGTCGGAGATCGCGGTGAGGCAGCGCGGGCACCAGTTGATGATGCGCTCGGCGCGATAGATCAGCTCGTCGTCGTAGAGCTTCTTGAAGATCGTCTGGACGGCCTTGGAGAGGCCCTCGTCCATGGTGAAGCGCTCGCGGGACCAGGCGACGCCGTCGCCCAGACGGCGCATCTGGCCGGAGATCTGACCGCCGGACTCGGCCTTCCACTGCCAGACGCGCTCGACGAACGCCTCGCGGCCGAGGTCGTGGCGGGACTTGCCCTCCTTGGCCAGCTCGCGCTCCACGACGTTCTGCGTGGCGATGCCGGCGTGGTCCATGCCGGGCTGCCACAGCACCTCGTAACCCTGCATCCGCTTGCGGCGGGTCAGGGCGTCGATCAGCGTGTGCTCGAAGGCGTGGCCCAGGTGGAGCGAACCGGTGACGTTCGGCGGCGGGATGACGATCGTGTACGGCTCTTTGTCGCTCTTCGCGTCCGCCTCGAAGTAGCCCCGCTCTACCCAGCGCTCGTACAGCGGCCCCTCTACGTCGGCCGGCGCGTACTGGGTCGGCAGTTCGGGGGTGCTGTCGTTCGGCCCGCTGTCGGGGCGCTGAGTGTTCTCGGTCACGGGAGAAGTCTACGGGGGCGTGTGGGGGGGTTACGAATCCATTCCGGGCCCCGGGACCGGGCCCGGCGGCACCGTCGGAAAGGATGGCGTGGAACCGATCTTCCGCGACACGCAAAGGCGACGATGAGCGAGCACCGGCCCGGTCCGTACGGGATGCCGCCGCAAGAACCGAACCCCTACGCCCAGGGCGGCACCCCCGGCTTCCCGCCGCCACCGCCGGCCGCACCGCCGGCCGCGCCGTACGGGGCGCCGCCCGCCGGGCCATACGGAGCACCGCAGCAGCAGCCGGGCGGCTGGGGACCGCCGCCCGGCCAGTACCCGCCGCCGGTGCCCCCGCAGAGCGGTGGCGGCAAGGGCAAGGCGATCGGCATCACGATCGGCGCGCTGGTCGTCATCGGCGCGATCGTGGGCGGCATCGTCCTCTTCACCGGGAACGACAAGAGCGGCGGCAGCAGCGCCAAGGCCGGTGCCAGTGCCTCGCCCGGCACCCCGGAGACCAGCGCCTCGCCGAGCGCCACCGCGACGGCGCGGGCGCGCTACAAGCTCACCGCGCCCGACACGCTCGCCGACGACTACACGAAGGACACGAGCGACCCCGGCTCCGGCTTCGACTCCAAGGCTCTCGACGAGCTCAAGGGCTTCGGGATGGCCGACCCGCAGGGCGTCAACGGCAACTACAAGTCCGGTACGGACAAGCGCGCCCAGAAGATTCTCCGCTTCTCCGGTGCCTGGGGCACCTCCGTGCGCAACCCCGAGGCTCTGGTCGACGGCCTGTTCAAGAGCGCGACGGACGGGGCCGCGAAGGAGACCGACCCCAACGAGAAGATCGAATTCGAGGACAGCCCGCGCCGGATGTCCCCGGACGGGATCGGCGACGACGCCGTGCTGAAGTGCCAGATGACCAAGCAGAGCCTCGGTCCGACGACGGGCAAGTCCCTCAGGATGCCGCTGTGCATCTGGGCCGACGGCAACACCGTCGGCACGGTGTTCGCCCTGGACACCTCGCTGATCGTGCAGGGCAAGGACCTCAGCCTCGACTCGGCCGCCGGCCGGGTCGCGACGTTCCGCGAGCGCGTACGGGTGCCGGTGGGGAGCTGACGGAGCGGAGCCGACGGGGCGACTGTTCCCGAACTGTTGCCGCCCCGCGGTAAAGCTCGCGTAAGTCGTCGGGGAGGATGGCGGGCCTGTCACGAGCCACAGATCGAAACGAGACACGATGAGCTACAACCAGCCGGGCCCCTACGGCGCTCCCCAGCAGCCCCAGCAGCCGGGGCCGTACGGCCCCGGCGGAGCCGCGGGCCAGCCCGGTTACGGTTACCCGCAGCAGCCTCCCGCCCCGGCCTACGGCCAGCCCCCGCAGCCGGGCCCCTACGGCCAGCAGCCCCCGGCCGCCCCGCCGTACGGCGCGCCGCAGCAGGGCGGTTGGGGCCAGCCCCAGCCGGGCCCGTACGGCCAGCAGCCGCAGCCCGGCATGCCGGGCCAGTACCCCCCGCCGGTCCCGCCGCAGAGCGGTGGCGGCAAGGGCAAGGCGATCGGCATCACGATCGGCGCGCTGGTCGTGGTCGGCGCGATCGTGGGCGGCGTCCTCTTCTTCAAGAACGGCGGCGGGGGCGGCGGGAAGGTGGCGCCCTACACGCTGGTGATGCCGGATTCGCTGCTGGACGGGAAGTTCAACAAGCAGCAGTCCTCCACCGACACCGCCAACAAGAGCCTCGCTGACGACAGCGAGATCAAGGCGATGGGCATCGCGAACGGCACCGGTGTCGGCGCGTCCTACAAGAACGCCCAGCAGCAGGGCCTGGCCGTGAAGGGCGTCTACGGCGACGTGTCCGACCCCGGCAAGGCGGTGGACGCGATCTTCGCCAAGCTGGACCAGAAGTCCACGACGGCCGGAGCCAAGATCGAGGTCATCACGCCCGTCACCGAGTTCCACCCGAGCGGCTTCGACGGCGCGGTGATCAAGTGCGAGTCGAAGAAGGCCACCGTGACCATGGGGGCCATCACGTCCAGCGCCGAAGGCTCGACGTGCGTCTGGGGTGACTCCAGCGCGGTGACAGCCGTCTCGCACTCGGTCGCCAAGACCACCGGCGGCATCACCGGCGGCGCCACCACCTCCGCCACCGGCAACGCGATGTCCGCGCAGGAGCTGTCCGAAGCGGTGGTCAAGATCCGCAACGAGGTCCGCAAGAACAAGTAGCTCCCGGGGCGAGCGCCGCAGCCGAGCCCGTACGTCCAGCGGGGGCCGTACGGGCGGCCCGGCGGTCGAAACGGCTTTCGAACCCCCCGGTCCCCTATGGGATCCTGAACGCTCCGCCGGCGTGGCCCGCGAGGGCCCCGCCCGGGGTTCCCTCACCGAGGGCGTGTCCGGCCGCCTGAGCGCATTCCTGAGGGGGAACCCAGATGAGCCACGCCCAGCCCGGCCCGTACGGCGGTCCGCCGCCCCAGCAGCCGCCCACGCCCTACGGCCAGGGTGCCCCGCAGCCGGGCTACGGCTATCCGCAGCAGGCGCCGTACGGGCAGCAGCAGCCTCCGTACGGGCAGCCCGGCCCGTACGGCCGGCCGGGGCCCTACGGCCAGCAGCCCTACCCCGGGGTGCCCGCGCCGTACCCGCCGCCGATACCCCCGCGGCGCGGCGGCAAGGGCAAGGTCGTCGGGATCACGGTCGCCGCGCTCGTCGTGGTCGGGGCGATCATCGGCGGGATCACCGTGCTGATGAAGGACCACAGCGGCTCCTCCGTCGCGGACGACGGCAAGCGCTACAAGCTGACGGCACCGGACACGGTCCTCACCGAGTACAAAAAGGACCCCGATTTCCGGGACCAGGGCTTCTTCAACACCCCGGAGGCGCGGCGCGATCTCCGCATCATGGGCGTGAGGAATCCGGAGTCCAATTCGGCGGAGTACAGGGCCGGGAACGTCTCCGAGCGGAAGTTGCTGCGGTTCATCGGCATCTGGGGCGGCATCAAGAAGCCCGAGAACTTCGTGGACGCCATGTTCAGGAGCATGGCGAAGTCCGTGACCGCCACCAAGGTGGAGGGAACCCCGCAGGCCGTCACGCCGCCCGGCTTCGACGGCGCGATGAAGTGCCAGTACACGCACCCCGGCGACAGCAGCATCGTCGTGCCCCTGTGCATCTGGGCGGACCACAGCACGGCCGGCGTGGTCTACGTGGGCGACAGGAAGCATTCCGACCCGGGCGCCAAGCTCCCGTTCGACGAGGCCGCCGGGATCACGGCCAAGCTGCGCACGGAGATCCGCGTGGAGATCAAGAAGTAGCGGGTCCGCGCACGACGAAGGGGGGCACCCGGCCGGTAAGCCGGGTGCCCCCCCTTCTTCAGTCTTCAGCCGAGAACTACGCGCTCTTCTCGTGCCGTTCGTCCTTGCCGACGATCCGCGGCTCACGCGGGACCAGGGTCGGGTTGACGTTGGAGTGGACGACGTCCTCGGTGATGACGACGCGGGCCACGTCCTTGCGGGACGGGACCTCGTACATCACGGACATCAGGACCTCTTCCATGATGGCCCGCAGACCGCGCGCGCCGGTGCCGCGCAGGATCGCCTGGTCGGCGATCGCCTCCAGGGCCGGGCGGTCGAACTCCAGCTCCACACCGTCGAGTTCAAACAGTCGTTGGTACTGCTTCACCAGGGCGTTGCGCGGCTCGACCAGGATCTGGAGGAGCGCCTCGCGGTCGAGGTTGTGGACGCTGGTGATCACGGGGAGGCGGCCGATGAATTCCGGGATCATGCCGAACTTCACCAGGTCCTCGGGCATGACCTCCTGGAACTGGTCGCTCGCCTCGATCTCCCGCTTGGAGCGGATCGTCGCCCCGAAGCCGATGCCCTTGGCGCCCGCGCGCGACTCGATGATCTTCTCCAGGCCGGAGAAGGCGCCGCCCACGATGAAGAGGACGTTCGTCGTGTCGATCTGGATGAATTCCTGGTGCGGGTGCTTACGGCCGCCCTGCGGGGGGACGGAGGCCGTAGTGCCTTCCAGGATCTTCAGCAGGGCCTGCTGGACGCCCTCGCCCGACACATCCCGTGTGATCGACGGATTTTCACTCTTCCGGGCGACCTTGTCGATCTCATCGATGTAGATGATGCCGGTCTCGGCCTTCTTGACGTCGTAGTCCGCGGCCTGGATCAGCTTCAGCAGGATGTTCTCGACGTCCTCACCGACGTAACCGGCCTCCGTCAGCGCCGTGGCGTCGGCGATCGCGAAGGGGACATTCAGCATGCGGGCGAGCGTCTGCGCGAGGAGGGTCTTGCCCGAGCCCGTGGGACCCAGGAGCAGGATGTTGGACTTCGCGAGCTCGATGCCGTCGTCGCGGCCGTGGCCGCCGCCGCTCTCACCGGCCTGCACGCGCTTGTAGTGGTTGTAGACCGCGACGGAGAGGGCCTTCTTGGCCGCCTCCTGGCCCACGACATAGCCCTCGAGGAACTCGTAGATCTCGCGGGGCTTGGGGAGCTCCTCCCACCGCACCTCGGAGGTCTCCGCCAGCTCTTCCTCGATGATCTCGTTACAGAGGTCGATGCACTCGTCGCAGATGTACACACCAGGCCCCGCGATGAGCTTCTTCACCTGCTTCTGGCTCTTCCCGCAGAACGAGCACTTGAGCAGATCGCCGCCGTCACCGATGCGTGCCACGAGGTGCTTCCCCTTCGCCTGGGATCCGCCTTGCTCTGCGAACCCGGGTGCTTGCCTATCGACGGTACCTTGCCGGGCCCCCCGTGCGGGCCCCCCTTGGCCCTACTCGGTCCAAGGGGGTTGCCGGCGGCACATGTGGCCGGACCGAAAAAGGTCAGGCCGAAACGGACGTCTTGCGCGTCGAGACGATCTGGTCCACCAGGCCGTACGCGAGCAGCTCGTCGGCGGTGAGGATCTTGTCGCGCTCGATGTCCTCGCGGATCTTCTCGATCGGCGTGGTGGAGTGCTTGGCCAGCATGTCCTCCAGCTGCGCCCGCATCCGGAGGATCTCGTTGGCGGCGATCTCCAGGTCGGAGACCTGGCCGCGGCCGGTCTCGCTGTACGGCTGGTGGATCAGGACGCGGGCGTTCGGCAGCGCCATGCGCTTGCCCGGCGTGCCGGCGGCGAGCAGCACGGCGGCGGCGGAGGCCGCCTGGCCCATGCAGACCGTCTGGATGTCCGGCTTCACGAACTGCATCGTGTCGTAGATCGCGGTCAGCGCCGTGAAGGAGCCGCCCGGCGAGTTGATGTAGATCGAGATGTCGCGGTCCGGGTCCATCGACTCCAGGCACAGCAGCTGCGCCATGACGTCGTTGGCCGAGGCGTCGTCGATCTGCACGCCGAGGAAGATCACACGCTCCTCGAAGAGCTTCGCGTACGGGTCGTACTCGCGCACGCCCTGCGAGGTGCGCTCGACGAAGCGCGGGACGATGTAACGGGAGTCGGCCTGGGGGCCGGTGTAGAGGCCGCTGCCGGCGTTGTTGTTCATCTGCGTGTTCACCATCCTGGTGGCGTTCTGAGGGCGAGGGGTTCTGCTGCGTGGACGCGCCGGGGATCAGGCCCCGGTGCCGCCCCCGCCCGGAACGCCCGCGGCGGATCCCATGACCTCGTCGATGAGGCCGTACTCCTTGGCCTCGTCGGCGGAGAACCAGCGGTCGCGGTCGGAGTCGTGAGTGATCTGCTCGACGGACTGACCGGTGTGGTGAGCGGTGAGCTCGGCCATCCGCTTCTTGGTGTAGAGCAGCCGCTCGGCGTGGATCTTGATGTCCGTGGCGGAGCCCGCCAGGCCCGCGGAGGGCTGGTGGATCAGGATCTCGGCGTTGGGCAGCGCGAAGCGCTTGCCCGGGGTGCCGGCGCTCAGCAGGAACTGGCCCATCGAGGCGGCGAGGCCCATGGCGATGGTGACCACGTCGTTCTTGATGTACTGCATGGTGTCGTAGATCGCCATGCCGGCCGTGATCGAGCCGCCGGGGCTGTTGATGTAGAGGTAGATGTCCTTGTCCGGGTCCGCGGCAAGGAGGAGCAGCTGCGCCGTGATCTTGTTGGCGATGTCATCGTCGACCGGCTGGCCGAGGAAGATGATTCGTTCCCCGAGCAGTCGGTTGTAGACCTGGTCGCCGAGGCCACCGAAGCTCGGCTCGCCGGCGGCGGCGGAAGGCATCAGATTCGTCACGTATCCACCTGCTCGTTGTTCGACGGCCCCGCGAGCCGTCTCAGCGTCTTCTTCAAGGGGTGAGGTCGGGCGCGCCATCCGGGCTTCCGCGTCGCGCTTCCGGGACTCCCCTGCCCCCGTATCTACGGACCCTAACGCGCTGGTAGGCGGTGGCCATCCCGCATCAGGAACTGTTCGCTCTGAGCGCAGGTTCCCCCGGGTCCACAGGAGCGCGGCGGGCCCGGCCCCGGCACCCAGGAGGGTGCCGGGGCCGGGCCCGTGCTCCGTATCGCTACGAGGGGGGCGAGGCTCAGGCCTCGGTGCCCTCGACGACCTCGGTGGCGGCCTCGACCGTCTCGGCGGTCTCGTCCTCGTCGTCCAGGTCGACGACCTCGCCGTTGCTGTCCTTGACCGTGGCGGCCTCGACGACGGCCGCGAGGGCCTTGCCGCGGGCGACCTCGCCGACGAGCATCGGCACCTGGCCACCCTCGACGACGGCCTGGGCGAACTGGTCGGGGCTCATGCCGGAGGACTGGGCACGGCGCATGAGGTGCTCGGTGAGCTCCTCCTGGCCGACCGACAGCTTCTCCTTGTTGACGATCTCGTCCAGGATGAACTGGGTCTTGATGCCCTTCTCGGCCTGCTCCTTGAGCTCGGCGTCGAACTCCTCGGCGGACTTGCCCTGGATCTCCAGGTACTTCGCCAGGTCCAGGCCCATCTGGCCGAGCTGGTGGTGCTCGAGGTTGTGCTTACGGGTGTTGACCTCGTCCTCGAGCAGCTTCTCCGGCATCGGGACCTCGACCAGCTTGATCAGCTCGTCGAGGACCTTCTCCTGGGCCTGCGTGGCCTGGTCGAACTTCTTCATCCGGGCCAGGCGCTTGGTGCTGTCGGCGCGCAGCTCCTCCAGCGTGTCGAACTCGCTCGCCAGCTGGGCGAACTCGTCGTCCAGGGCGGGCAGTTCGCGGGCCTTGACGGCGGTGACGACGACCTTGACCTCGGCCTCCTTGCCCTCGGCGGAACCGCCCTTGAGCTCGGAGGTGAAGGTGGCGGTGCCGCCGGCCTCGAGACCGGTCACGGCCTCGTCGATGCCGTCGAGCAGCTGGCCGGAGCCGATGGTGTAGTCGATGCCCTCGGCGACACCGTCCTCCAGCACCTCGCCGTCGACCTTGGCCTCCAGGTCGACGGTGACGATGTCACCCTCGGCGGCGGCGCGCTCGACCGGGGAGGTGGTGGCGAAGCGGTCGCGCAGCTGCTCGACCGACTTCTCGATGTCCTCGTCGGAAACCTCGACGGCGTCGACGGTGACCTCGATGCCGGAGTAGTCCGGGATCTCCAGGGTCGGGCGGACGTCGACCTCGGCGGTGAAGGAGAGCAGCTCGCCGTCCTTCAGCTCCTTGATGTCGACCTCGGGCTGGCCCAGCGGGTTGAGGTCGGCCTCGTTGACCGCCTCGGTGTAGAACTTCGGAAGCGCGTCGTTGACGGCCTCCTCCAGCACCGCACCGCGGCCGAACCGCTGGTCGATGACACGGGCGGGGATCTTGCCCTGACGGAAGCCCTTCACCGTGACCTGCTGGTTGATCTTCTTGTACGCCGCGTCGAGGCTGGCCTTGAGCTCCTCGAAGGGCACCTCAACAGTGAGCCGAACCCGAGTCGGGTTCAGGGTCTCCACGGCGCTCTTCACGGTTCGGTCTCCTTGGGGCTGACTTCTTGGATTCTGCTGATGTCCAGCGGATCGCGCCCGGTACAGAGACACACGGGCACGCAGCTTGCATAGTAACCGCAAGCAGTACGGGCCCCACAATGTGATCTTGATTGGTCGGGGTGGCCGGATTCGAACCGACGACCTTCCGCTCCCAAAGCGGACGCGCTACCAAGCTGCGCCACACCCCGTCGGTGCGACACGTAGGGTACATGCCCGCAGGGGTTCCGGCTGCCGAATAACGGGCGGAAGAAGAGGCGGGGGGCGGACGGCACCCCGGGGTGTGCGGCCGGGCGTCCGGACCCGCTACGATGCACAACGTGCCGCGCGGCCCTCCCGGGAATCGCGGTGCGCGCGGGCGTAGCTCAATGGTAGAGCCCCAGTCTTCCAAACTGGCTACGCGGGTTCGATTCCCGTCGCCCGCTCCGATACGCCTCCGGCTCCGGCCGGAGGCGTTTTTCGTGCGCGTTTCCCGCGTGCCCGCCGCGCGTTCCCATGGGCGGCGCCCCCGGGCGCGCGACCGAGCGGATCCGGCCATGGGCGGGGGTCAGAACTTGATGCCGTTTATGGTCTGGGCCAGCGAGTCCAGGAACCGCTGGATGGACGGCGCCATGCCGGTGGAGGCGAGGAAGAAGCCGAAGAGGATCGCGATGATCGCCGGGCCGCCCTTGATATGCCCCGCGCGCATCATCACCACCAGCACGATCGCCAGTAGCAGCACGCCTGACAGCGAAATGGTGGTCATAGCTGATCACACCCTCGGTCGGAATCACCCGGCCTGCCCGGAAGTCCTCGCAGACCCCTCACGACCACCATCGTGCCATCAACTGACCTGCTGTTGGGGGCCAGTGACGTTTCATCGGTGGATCGTCCAGAAAGCTGCGTGGAGAGGATATCGGCCGACTTGCTGGACAGCGTGCCGGTTCGGGGTGAATAGCTCAATAGATGGAACGGGGTTTTACCGGTCCCGATTGCGCCGCTAGGGTGCCTCGGATGTCCCCCGCCGTCACTCCGCCGTCCCCCTCGGCGGCCTCGATCCCGTCGAGTGCCCCGCAGTCCGCGCCGGTGGCGCCCCTTCCGGCGCAGCGCGACCCTTTCTTCGACAATGCGAAGTACCTGGCGATAGTCCTGGTCGCCCTGGGCCACGCGTGGGAGCCACTCACCCACGGTGGGCGCGCCGCGATGGCGCTGTACCTGACCGTCTACGCCTTTCACATGCCGGCCTTCATCGTCATATCCGGCTATTTCTCGCGTGGCTTCGACATGAGTCCGGCGAAGATCAAGCGGTTGATAACGGGCGTGGCCGTGCCGTATGTGATCTTCCAGGTCGCCTACGTCTACTTCCAGCACTGGATGGACCACGACTCCCCGCCGGATCCCGTCTCCCTGCTGAACCCGTGGTACCTCAACTGGTTCCTGGCCGCGCTGTTCATCTGGCGGCTGACCACGCCGATCTGGAAGCTGATCCGCTGGCCGGTCCCGGTGGCGTTCACGATCGCGACGCTGGCCGCGCTCTCCCCCGAGATCGGCAGCGACTTCGACCTTCAGCGCGTGTTGCAGTTCCTGCCGTTCTTCGTGATCGGGCTGCACCTGAAGGCCGAGCACTTCCAGTTGGTGCGGCGTCGCTGGGTGCGGATCGCGGCGATCCCGGTTTTCGCGGGTGCGATCGTCTTCGCGTACTGGGCGGCGCCGCGGATGAACAGCACGTGGTTCTACCACAACGCCGCCGTCCAGGACCTGCGCGCGCCGCTGTGGTCCGCGCCCGCGATGACGCTGGCGATGTTCGGCTGCGCGGCGGTGCTGACCGCCTGCTTCCTCGCCTGGGTCCCGAGCCGCACGGTGTGGTTCACGGCGCTGGGCGCGGGGACGCTGTACGGCTATCTGCTGCACGGCTTCCTGATCAAGCTGTCCCGCTGGCAGGAGTGGTACGACGCCTACGCCTGGGTCCGCCGGCCCGTCGGCGAGGTCGTGGTGACCCTGATCGCGATCGTGGTGATGACGGCGCTGTGCACCCCGCCGGTGCGGCGGGTGTTCCGCTTCGCGATGGAGCCGAGGATGGAGTGGGCCTTCCGCAAGCAGCGGTGAGTCACCCGGTGGGCGCGTCCAGGCCGAGGAGGGCGCGCATCCGGGCGTATTTCACCCGGAGCCGTTCGCGGGTGGCGGCGTCGAGCGCCGCGGCCCGCCCGGGGTCGGCGTTGTGGGCCAGGTCCGCCTCCTTGACCAGCAGCGCGCCCGGTGTCGCCAGGACACGGGCCGCGTACGCCTCCGGTGCCTCACCGGCCCGCTTGGTCACCGCCAGCACGATGTCCTTGGTCCGCTGCGACAGGTCGGCCGCCGCCAGCCACTCCTCGGTGACGGCCCCGTCCTCGACGGCGTCGTGCAGCCAGGCGGCGGCGATCTGTTCGTCATCACCGCCGCGGTTTTGTACGCCTTCCGCGACGGCGGCCAGGTGCTCGGTGTACGGGCGGCCCGCCTTGTCGGTCTGGGTGGCGTGGGCGTGCCGTGCGAAGGCTTCGACGGCGTCCAGGGGCATGGGGGGCATGGTGTCTCCGTGAGCGTGGTGCGGATGCGTCTGTTCTCCGGCCGCGGGCCGGCGGGGGCTTGTCGCGCAGTTCCCCGCTCCCCCTTACGGGGCGCCCTCCGCCGCCCTCACGTGCGGCAGATCAGCAGCAGCGCGCGGTCGTCGTTGACGTCCTTCGCCACCGCTTCGATCAAGTGCCAGGCGGCGCCCTGGAAGCCCGCGGACACATAGCGGTCCGCCTCGCCCGTGAGGCGGTCCATGCCCTCGGTCAGGTCGCGGTCGGCGGTCTCGACCAGGCCGTCGGTGAAGAGCATCAGCACGTCCCCGGGGGACAGCGTGCCCTTTATCGGGTCGAACTGGGCGCCGTCGTAGACCCCGAGGAGCGGCCCTTCCGCGGCCTTCTCCTCTCAGCGGCCGGTGCCCGCGCTGAGCTGGAGGCCCGGCAGGTGCCCGGCGGAGAACATCTCGTAGTCCCCGCTGTCCAGGTCCAGGACGAGGTGGACGGAGGTGGCGAAGCCCTCGTCCCAGTCCTGCCGGAGCAGATAGCCGTTGGCGGCGGGCAGGAAGGCATGGGGCGGCAGCGAGCCCAGCAGCCCGCCGAAGGCGCCGGAGAGCAGGAGGGCGCGCGAGGCGGCGTCCATGCCCTTGCCGGAGACGTCGGTCAGCACGATCTCCAGCGTGCGGCCGCCGTTGGTGCGGGCGGCGACCACGAAGTCGCCGGAGAAGGACTGGCCGCCCGCGGGGCGCAGGGCCATCTCCCGGTGCCAGCCGCGCGGCAGCTTGGGGAGCTTGCTCTGGACGCGGATGCGCTCGCGCAGGTCGAACAGCATGGTGCCGCCGCGCCGCCAGGGGACGCCGACGCGGCTGCGGAACTGCGCGATGAGCAGCCCGAGGAAGCCCACCGCGGCGACGACGAGGATCGTGCCCGGGGTGACCCGGCCGTCCCCGCTGTGCACGCCCCGGTCCAGGGCGAAGGACTCCACGATCAGCGCGACGGCGGACGCCGCGTAGAGGGCCAGCAGGCTGGCCGGGCGCAGCAGGAGGCCGCCCGCCACGATGGGCAGGACGAGCGCGGAGGGGGCGCACCACTCGGGCAGGGCGATGGTGCCGCCGGCGAGCGCGGGGACGGCGAGGAGGAGGGCGGCCAGGGCGATCCAGTCGGAGCCGTCGCCGCGGAAGTAGTCCACCCCGGCTTTGCGCATGGCCGTGCGGGCCCGGTGCATGGCTTTGCGCATCCGGGCCGTCGGAGTCTCCGCACCGCCAGTCATTGCATCGTGACCTTATCCACCCATTCGGCGGTGCGTCGACTCACGCCGCGCCGACGCGGCCGACCGCGGCGGACCTGCGGCGAGCTGGGAGAAGCCGTGGGACCGCACCATGTCGCACGGATGGGCACCTTATGCGAAATTCGTTCGCCCGCGCGGGAATCCGCTGCTAGTCATGGCGTCATGACAACAGAGTTGCGTGTACTGCGTCCTGCCGAGTGGGAGCAGTGGTACGAGACACTTGAGTTGGCGTTCGGCGGCATGTCCGAGCCCCCCGAGGAGCGCGCCCTCTGGCGGGAGCTCACCCTGTTCGACCGGTGGCTGGGCACGTGGGACGGCGATGAAGTCGTGGGCACGACGGGGGCGTTCGACTTCCGGATGACCGTGCCGGGCGGTGCCGTGGTCCCCACGGCCGGGGTGACGATGGTGGGCGTGCGGCCGACACACCGGCGGCGCGGGGTGCTGCGGGGAATGATGCGGCGCCAGTTGGACGACGTACGCAGTTGGGGCGCGCCGCTGGCCGTGCTGACGGCTTCCGAGCCGGTCATCTACGGGCGGTTCGGCTACGGCGCGGCGACGCAGTGGACGCGGGCCCGCATCGACACGGACCGGGTGCGGCTGATCATGCCGGAGGGCGCGGACGGCGTGCGGCTCCGCTTGTCGAAGCCCGAGCAGGCGCGCGAGGCGTGCGAGGCGGTGTACGCGCGCCGGGTGCCGGCCCGTCCCGGGATGCTGGAGCGCCGTCCGGGCTGGGACGCGCAGCCGCTGCTGGACGCGCCGAGCCGCCGTGGTGACGGCTCGTCCTTGCAGTGCGTACTGGCCGAGGTGGACGGCCGGACGGTGGGCTACGCCCGCTACTTCGTCCAGCCCCGGCCGGACGACGGGCCGTACGGCACGGTGCTGCTGCGCGACGTGGAGGCGCTGACCCCCGCCGCGTACGCCGCGCTGTGGCGCTTCCTGTTCGACCTGGACCTGACGATGGAGATCGTGGCGCGCGACCGGCCGTCCGACGACCCGCTGTGGCACCTGGTCGACGACGTCCGGCGCTGTCACCTGACCACGGAGGACTCGCTGTACGTGCGGCTGGTCGAGGTGGGGGCGGCGCTGGCGGCCCGTACGTATCAGGCGCCGGTGGACGTGGTGTTCGAGGTCGACGACGCCTTCTGCCCCTGGAACGCGGGGCGCTGGCGGCTGACCGGCGACGCCAAGGGGGCGTCCTGCGCGCGCACGGAGGACCCCGCCGATCTGGCGCTGTCCGTGCGGGAGCTGGGCTCCGCGTATCTCGGCGGGGTGTCCCTGCTCTCGCTGGCCGGCGCGGGGCGGGTCAGGGAACTGCGGGAGGGGGCGCTGGGCGAGGCTTCGGTGGCGTTCGGCAGCCCGGTCGCTCCGTGGCTGCCGCACGGCTTCTGACGGCGCCTCAGCGCTGTTGGCAGCCGGGGCACCAGAAGAGGTTGCGGGCGGCGAGATCGGCGGTGCGGATCTCGCCGCCGCAGATGTGGCACGCCTGCCGGGCCCGGCGGTAGACGTACACCTCACCGCCGTGGTCGTCCACGCGCGGCGGGCGGCCCATGGCCTCGGGGGTGTGCTCGGGGCGCACGGTGTCGATCCTGTTGTTGCGTACGCCCTCGCGCATCAGATCGACCAGATCCGACCAGATCGCGTCCCATTCGGAGCGGGTGAGATCGCGGCCGAGGCGGTAAGGGTCGATCCCGTGCCGGAAGAGGACCTCGGCGCGGTAGACGTTGCCGACGCCCGCGATGACCTTCTGATCCATGAGGAGGGCGGCGATCGTCGTACGGCTGCGGCTGACGCGGGCCCAGGCGGCCTCGCCGTCATCCTCCGCGCGCAGCGGGTCCGGGCCGAGCCGGTCGTGTATCGCCTGCTTCTCCCCGTCGGTGACCAGGGCGCAGGTGGTGGGGCCGCGCAGGTCGGCGTACGCGGTGGCGGTCGCGAGCCGCAGCCGCACGGTGTCGGTGGGCGGGGGCACGGGGGCTCCGCCGAAGGTGTACTTCCCGAAGAGGCCGAGGTGGATGTGGATCCAGCCGTGTTCGGCGAAGCCGAGGAAAAGGTGCTTGCCGTGGGCTTCCGCGGTGGTGAGGGCGTGGCCGTCGAGGAGGGCGGCGCTGTCGGAGAATTTGCCTTGGGGGCTGGTGACGCGGATCGGTTGCGCCCGGAAAAGGTCACGGTGGTCCGCCGCGAGGCGGTGGATCGTATGCCCTTCGGGCACGGCGGTTCTCCTGCGGGTGCGGTGTGTGATGCGGCTGTTTTGTTCCCCAGCCCCGCCCCTTCCCGGCTGTGTCTGATGTGCGGCTCCGCCGCGTGGGGGGGGGCGCGTGCCCCAGACCCCCGGGTGCGGGTCGGTTCGCCGCCCGCGGCGGGAGCGGCCTGCGGCCGCGTCCTCGAACGCCGGACGGGCTGGATATCAGCCCGTCCGGCGTTCGAGGACACCGCGCGGCAGCGCGGCCGGAAGAGGAGCGGGGCCGGGCGTCAGCCCTGCTGGGGGTGGTGGGCGGGGATCTCGGGGAGTTCGCCGGTCTGCTCGTAGCGGGCGAGCATCTCGATGCGGCGGGTGTGGCGCTCCTCACCCGAGTACGGCGTGGCCAGGAAGATCTCGACGAACTTCGTCGCCTCCTCCTGGGTGTGCATCCGCCCGCCGATGCTGATCACGTTGGCGTCGTTGTGCTCACGCCCCAGGGCGGCCGTCTGCTCGCTCCAGGCCAGGGCGGCCCGTACGCCCTTGACCTTGTTCGCGGCGATCTGCTCGCCGTTGCCGGAGCCGCCGATCACGATGCCGAGGCTGTCGGCGTCCGCCGCGGTCCGCTCCGCGGCGCGGAGGCAGAACGGGGGGTAGTCGTCCTGGGCGTCGTAGATGTGCGGGCCGCAGTCGACGGGGTCATGGCCCTGGGCCTTGAGCCACTCGACGAGGTGGTTCTTGAGTTCGTAGCCGGCATGGTCGGAGCCGAGATACACGCGCATGCGACCGAGTGTGGCACGAGTGCGGCCCGGGCTCCGCCTCAGGGCTCGCCGTCCGCGCCGGTCACCGGGCCCCGATCACAACGATACGGATTCGACTCTTCCCGATCACACCTTCGAAAAGTTCTAATGCGGGAACTCGCAACCCGAGAACCGTAAGGAACGTGCTCATGGCCACACCGCCGACCCTGACAAAGGCGTCGAACTCCGGCGAACCCGGGCAGGCGTCCCAGGACGGCCTGAAGGCCGGACTCAAGAACCGCCACCTGTCGATGATCGCCATCGGCGGCGTGATCGGCGCCGGTCTCTTCGTCGGCTCCGCCTCCGGCATCGCCGCCGCGGGCCCCGGCATCCTCATCTCCTACGCGCTCGTCGGCGCGATGGTCGTCTTCGTGATGCGGATGCTCGGCGAGATGGCCGCCGCCAATCCGACCTCCGGCTCCTTCTCCGCCTACGCGGACCGGGCGCTCGGCCGCTGGGCGGGCTTCTCCATCGGCTGGCTGTACTGGTTCTTCTGGGTCGTGGTGCTCGCGGTCGAGGCGACCGCCGGTGCCAAGATCCTGGAGGGCTGGATCCCGGCCGTGCCGCAGTGGGCCTGGGCGCTGATCGTCATGGTGCTGCTCACCGTGACCAACCTGGGGTCGGTCAGCTCGTACGGCGAGTTCGAGTTCTGGTTCGCCGGGATCAAGGTCGTCGCGATCGGCGCCTTCGTCATCATCGGCCTGCTGGCCGTGTTCGGCGTGCTGCCGGGCGCGCACAACGACACCGCGGGGATCTCGAACCTCACCTCGCACGGAGGATTCCTGCCGAACGGGCCGGGAGCGATCCTCACCGGTGTCCTGATGGTCGTCTTCTCCTTCATGGGCAGTGAGATCGTCACCCTCGCCGCCGGTGAGTCCGAGGACCCGCGCCGCGCGGTGACCAAGGCCACCAACAGCGTCATCTGGCGCATCGGCGTCTTCTACCTGGGCTCGATCTTCGTGGTCGTCTCGCTGCTGCCGTGGAACTCCAAGGAGATCGCCGACAAGGGCAGCTACGTCGCCGCCCTCGACTCCATCGGCATCCCGCACGCCGGCCAGATCATGAAGGTCATCGTCCTGACGGCCGTGCTCTCCTGCCTCAACTCCGGCCTCTACACCGCTTCCCGCATGGCCTTCTCGCTCGGTCAGCGCGGCGACGCGCCGCGGGCCTTCGCCCGCGTCAGCGGCAACGGCGTCCCGCGGATCGCGATCCTGGGCTCGGTCGTCTTCGGCTTCGTGTCGGTGATCTTCAACTACGCGTGGCCCGACACGGTCTTCAAGTTCCTGCTGAACTCCTCGGGCGCCATCGCCCTCTTCGTCTGGCTGGTCATCTGTGTCACCCAGCTGAAGATGCGCGGCATCATCCTGCGCGAGATGCCGGAGAAGCTCGTGGTGCGGATGTGGCTCTTCCCGTATCTCACATGGGCCACGATCGGGATGATCACGTTCGTGCTCGGCTACATGGTCTACGACGGCGGCGACAACCGGGACCAGGTGTTGCTGTCGACGCTGCTCGGCGTGATCGTGGTGGGCCTCGGCCTCTCCCTGGACCAGCGCCGCCGGCGTCGGGTGGCTGCCGCCGAGCGGTAAGGGTCTTCGGCCGCGGGCGCATCGCCGCCCGCGGCGGGGACGCCCTCCGGGCGTGTCCTCACATGCCGGACGGGCTGGATGTCGCCGCACGTTGACGATCACGTGCGGCACGTCCAGCCCGTCCGGCATGTGAGGACACCGCCGCGCGGCGGTGGTGCGGACCGCACGGCCCGCACCCGGTGCCGCTCAGCCCCGCCGGCCCAGCCACTTCCACACCGTCGGCAGCGCGCCCATCGCCAGGGCCGCCTTGAGCGCGTCGCCGATCAGGAACGGCGTGAGGCCCGCCGCGATCGCGTCGGTCAGGGAGAGGTGGGCGTACAGCGCGAGATAGGGGACGCCCACCGCGTAGATGATCGCGGAGCCCAGCGCCATCGTGCCCGCCGTGCGCAGCGTGGAGCGGTCGCCGCCGCGGCGGGCCAGGGCGCCCGCCACCGTGGCGGCGAGCATCATGCCGAGGACGTAGCCGAAGGAGGCGAAGCCCGCGCCCGAGCGGCCCTCGGCGAACCACGGCACGCCCGCCAGGCCGGCCAGCGCGTAGAGCGCGAGGGAGAGGAAGCCGCGGCGGGCGCCGAGCGTGGTGCCGACGAGGAGCGCGGCGAAGGTCTGGCCGCTGACGGGCACCGGCGAGCCCGGGACGGGGACCGCTATCTGGGCGGTGACGCCGGTCAGCACCGCGCCGCCGAGGACCAGGGCGGCGTCACCGACGCGGGCCCGGGACAGGGTGGGGAAGAGCGCGTCGGCGAGGACCGTACCGGTCCGGGTTACTGGGGCAGCGGTGGCCATCGGTACTCCGCGTCAGATCGAGGAAGGTCGGGGACACCGTGACGTTAATCGAGGGGTCCGGCGCGGACACCGGGTGACCGTGACAAGCGGGCGCGCCCCGCTTTGGAGAGTTCCGAACGACGCCGCCGCAGGTCGGCGCTGATAAGGGCGCGCCTTTCCCGCCTCGTTCCCCGGGCATGCGTGATGCTCGTCACGACGGACCGGCGAAGCTTGGCGCCGGACACCCGCTCGGGAGAGTGTGGAGTACCTTCGCAGCCTTTTTGCGCCCATCGCACAGATCCGAGAGTCACGAGCGCCATGCATGACGCACCGCCTGCCGCCGAACCGCTGAGCGGCGAGAAGGAACCCCTGTCGGCGGGGCTCAAGCAGCGCCATCTGACGATGCTGGGCCTGGGCGGCGTGATCGGGGCGGGGCTGTTCGTCGGCTCGGGCGGCGGGATCGCCGTGGCCGGGCCCGGGATCATCGTCTCGTATCTGATCGCGGGCGCGCTCGCGATGCTGGTGATGCGGATGCTCGGCGAGATGTCGTCGGCGATGCCCGCCTCGGGCGCCTTCTCGGTGCACGCGGAGCGCGCGCTGGGGCGCTGGGCCGGGTTCACGGTGGGCTGGCTCTACTGGTTCCTGCTGGTGGTCGTGCTCGCCGTGGAGGCCACGGGCGCCGCGCAGATCGCCAACGGCTGGCTGCCGTCGGTGCCGCAGTGGGCGTGGGTGCTGCTCTTCATGGTGGTCTTCACGAGCGCCAACCTCGCCGCGGTGAAGAACTTCGGTGAGTTCGAGTTCTGGTTCGCGACGCTGAAGGTCGGCGCGATCGTCCTCTTCCTCGTGCTGAGCCTGCTGGCCGTCTTCGGCGTGCTGCCGGACACGGAGGCGGTGGGGCTGTCCAACCTCACCGGCAAGGGCGGCTTCCTGCCCAACGGCTGGAGCGGTGTCGTCTCCGGCGTCCTCGCCGTCGTCTTCGCCTTCGGCGGCCTGGAGGTCGTCACCATCGCCGCCGCGGAGTCCGACGACCCCGCCCGCGCGGTGGGCCGGGCGGTGCGCAGCGCGGTGTGGCGGATCCTCTTCTTCTACGTCGGCTCGATGCTCGTCATCGTCACGCTTCTGCCGTGGTCGTCGATCGTGCCCGGCAAGAGCCCGTACGTGGCGGTCCTCGACCACATCGGGGTGCCCGGGGCCGGTCAGATCATGAACGTCGTGGTCTTCGTGGCGCTGCTGTCCGCGCTGAACGCCAATCTCTACGGGTCCTCCCGGATGGTCTTCTCGCTGGCCGAGCGGGGCGAGGCGCCGCGCTCGCTGCTGAAGGTGTCGGGCGGCGGGGTGCCGCGCCGGGCCGTGCTCGCCTCGGTCGTCTTCGGGTTCGCCTCGGTCATATTGAATCTGGAGTGGCCCGACTCGATCTTCCGTTATCTGCTGAACGCGGTGGGCGCCGTCCTGCTCTTCGTCTGGGGTCTGATCGCCGCCTCGCAGCTGCGGCTGCGGCCGCGTGTCGAGCGCGAGATGCCGGAGCGGCTGACGCTGCGGATGTGGGCGTTCCCCTATCTCACGTGGGTGGCGCTGGCCGCGATGGGCGGCGTGCTGATCCTGATGCTCACGGACGACGGCGCGCGGCCGCAGCTGCTGTGGTCCGCGGGCGCGACGGCGGCGGTGCTCGTGGTCGCGGGGCTGCGCGAGCTCCGGCTCCGGCGACGCTGAGTCGCCGAACGGGCGCCGGTCCACTGTCCGTTACCGGTCGTCACCGGAGTTGTTTCGTCCGTTTCGGCGGCAAACCGGTTGCTTCCGGAGATATGTGTCGTGCACAGTCAGTGACGTTGCTGTCTAGATATCGGACAGCAATGTCACAACTGTTGTCCTGAGCGAACATGACCTCCACACT
The DNA here is from genome assembly GCF_055558795.1 of Streptomyces sp. NPDC025618. Lineage (NCBI taxonomy): Bacteria > Bacillati > Actinomycetota > Actinomycetes > Kitasatosporales > Streptomycetaceae > Streptomyces > Streptomyces sp. NPDC025618. The sequence goes on from NZ_JBVHLW010000002.1 coordinate 327,398, forward strand.
GAGGCAACTTTTCCGCTCTCACCCCACGGGAATCACACGATCATGACTCGGACACCTGCGGCCTCTTCCGCGCCACCGCGCGGCGAGGTCACCGATCAGGCACCGGGCGGCACGGATCTGTCGCACGGCCTCAAGCAGCGCCATCTGTCGATGATCGCCCTCGGGGGTGTGATCGGCGCCGGTCTCTTCGTCGGTTCGGGCGCGGGCATCGCCGCGGCCGGTCCGGGCATCGTGCTCGCCTACGCCGCTTCCGGGCTGCTGGTGATGCTCGTGATGCGGATGCTGGGCGAGATGGCGGCGGCCAACCCCGCCTCCGGCACCTTCTCCGTGCACGCCGAGCGGGCCATGGGCCCGTGGGCGGGGTTCACGGTGGGGTGGATGTTCTGGGTGGAGCTGTGCGTGGGCATCGCCGTGGAGGCGATCGGCGCGGCCCACATCATGGTCTCGTGGTTCCCCTCCACACCCTCCTGGATGTGGGTCCTGATCTTCATGGCCGTCTTCTGCGGCACCAACCTGGCGGCGGTCAGCAACTTCGGTGAGTTCGAGTTCTGGTTCGCCGCGCTGAAGGTGGGCGCGATCGGCCTCTTCCTGGTGCTGGGCGTGCTGGCCATCCTCGGCCTGCTGCCGGGCACCTCGGCGCCGGGCGCCGACAACCTCACCGGCCACGGCGGCTTCCTGCCCGGCGGCACCGACGGCCTCGCCGCCGGCCTGCTGGCCTCCGTCTTCGCCTACGGCGGGCTGGAGACGGTGACGATCGCGGCGGCGGAGTCCGAGCAGCCCGTCAAGGGCGTCGCCAAGGCCGTGCGCACCGCGATGTGGCGAATAGCCCTGTTCTACGTCGGCTCGATGCTGGTCGTCGTGACGCTGATCCCCTGGACCGACAAGTCGATCACCGAGACCGGCCCGTACGTCGCCGTCCTCGACCACCTCGACATCCCCGCCGCGGGCCAGATCATGAACGTGATCGTGCTGATCGCCCTGCTCTCCGCGATGAACGCCAACATCTACGGCGCCTCCCGGATGTCGTACTCGCTGGTCCAGCGCGGCGAGGGCCCGCGCTTCCTGGGCAAGGTCACCGGCGGCGTGCCCCGGATGACCGTGCTGGCCTCCTCGGCCTTCGGCTTCTTCGCGGTGCTGCTGAGCTACTGGTGGCCCGACACGGTCTTCAAGTGGCTGCTCTACATGACCGGCGCGGCCGTGCTCGTGGTGTGGGCGTTCATCGCCGTCACCCAGCTGCTGATGCGCCGCCGGCTGGAGCGCGAGGCGCCGGACAAGCTGGTCGTGCGGATGTGGCTCTTCCCGTACGTGACCTTCCTGGCCCTGGCCGGGATCCTCGGCACCCTGGCGCTGATGCTGCGCGAGCACGACACCCGCGTCCAGCTGTGGGCGACGGCCGGGCTCACCGTGGTGCTCGCCCTCTTCGGCTACCTCCGGCAGCGGATGCTGGCGCGCCGCGCCACGACCACCGGAATCTGACGCTCCGACACCAGCCCCCCGCACGAGGCGGTGTAGGTCCTGATCTTCAGGACCTACACCGCCTCCGTCTTTGGTCCCAAGCCCACCCCCGGAACCGCTTTTCCCAGGCACTTACTGATAGCGTCTACCTGCAAGTTAATTGCAATAAGCAGTCGGAGGGCTCGGCATGGCCATCTACACACTTCCTGAACTCCCTTACGATTACGCGGCACTCCAGCCGGTCATCGACGCGAAGATCATCGAGCTGCACCACGACAAGCACCACGCCGCGTACGTCAAGGGTGCGAACGACACCCTGGAGCAGCTCGCCGAGGCCCGTGACAAGGACCAGTGGGGCGCCGTCAACGGCCTGGAGAAGAACCTGGCCTTCCACCTCTCCGGCCACATCCTGCACAGCATCTACTGGCAGAACATGACCGGTGACGGCGGCGGCGAGCCGCTCGACAAGGACGGCGTGGGCGAGCTGGCGGACGCCATCGCCGAGTCGTTCGGCTCCTTCGCGAAGTTCAAGGCGCAGCTCACCAAGGCGTCGGCGACCACGCAGGGCTCCGGCTGGGGCGTCCTCGCCTACGAGCCGGTCAGCGGCCGCCTCATCGTCGAGCAGGTCTACGACCACCAGGGCAACGTCGGGCAGGGGTCGGTGCCGATCCTGGTCTTCGACGCCTGGGAGCACGCGTTCTACCTTCAGTACAAGAACCAGAAGGTGGACTTCATCGAGGCCATGTGGCAGGTCGTCAACTGGCAGGATGTCGCGGCGCGGTACGCGGCGGCGAAGGAGCGGGGGAACGCGCTGCTGTTGGCGCCGTAGCTCTTCGCGTCACTTTGCGTCCTGCTTCGTGATCGTCTTCTCACCCTTCACGCAGCAGGCGAAGCCCCCACGTGAGTGGTTCGCGTGGGGGCTTTTTCTTTTCTTGCCTGCGCGCCGCCGCGCCTGCGGCGGGCTTTCTCCCCAGCCCCACCCCTTCCCGGCTGCATCTGATGTGCGGATCCGCCGCGTGGAGGGCTGTCGCCCCAGACCCCGCAACACGCTTCGCGCGTTGTCCTCAAACGCCGGACGGGCTGGTTGTGCTGGCTACGGTCCGCACAATCAGCCCGTCCGGCGTTTGAGGACGCGCCCGCAGGGCGCTCCCGCCGCTGGGGGCACCTCCCAGCGGTAGCTGGGGGAGGCAACGAAACCCGCAGCCGGGGGCCGGGCGCGCCCCGGCGGGGCTGAGGCGCGACGCGGCGATCACGCGTGACCGAACGCCTCGCCCGTGATCAGGAAGTCGCGGGCGAGGCCCGCCTCGTGGAGGCGGCCGAAGAAAGCCCAGCACTTGTTCACCGCGAAGCGGTAGTCGATCACGGCAGCGCCGTCCGCGGACACCCGCACCGTCCCCGTCAGGCGGAAGTCGACCGCGCGCAGCGCGAACCACCAGTCGCAGCGGCCACGCCGCGCGAGCGAAACGGCGCGCCACCCACTGTCGGCGGGGTACGCGGCAGGGGCGCCGCGCCAGCGGGCAAGCGCTTCGGCGCGCCAGCGGGCGAGCTGTTCCTCGGCGGCGGAGCGGACCTCCGGGAGGGCGAGGAGCAGCGCGGCGTCCACCCGGTAGGGCGTGCCCGTGCCGCGCAGATAGTGCCGCAGGGTGGCGGCCGTCTGGCGCAGGCCCAGCGCGGCCCAGAGGGGCGGCAGGGCGCGGCAGACGGCGCGCGTCATCAGGTCGTACGGGCCGGCGGGCCGGTCGGCGAAGCGGGGCGCGGTGCCGCCCGGCGGCTCCGTGTCCGCCCGGCCGCCCGTGCGGCCGAGCGGCCGGGAGAGGTCCGTCTTGCCCATACCGGGACATTAAGGGACCTGCTCGGGAGCCGCCCGTCGAGCGGGGCGGTCAGTCGAAGACAGGGCTCTGGGTGCGCGTGCGCTTCAGCTCGAAGAAGCCGGGGGTCGAGGCGACCAGCAGGGTGCCGTCCCACAGCCGGGCCGCGGCCTCGCCCTTGGGCGCCGGGGTGACGACCGGGCCGAAGAAGGCGACCTGCTCGCCGTCCGCGCCGGGCACCGCGATGACCGGGGTGCCGACCTCCTGGCCGACCTTCTCGATGCCCTCGTTGTGGGAGGCGCGCAGCTGCTCGTCGAAGGCTTCGCTGTAACCGGCCTCCGCCAGCTCCGCCGGCAGACCGGCGTCCACCAGCGCGGCCTCGATCGTCGCGCGGTCGCGCGGCTGGTCCTGCACGTGGAAACGGGTGCCGAGCGCGGTGTAGAGCGCGCCGAGGACCTCCGGGCCGTGCTTGTCCGCGGCCGCGATGCAGACGCGCACCGGCGCCCAGGCCGGGCCGTCGGGGAGCATGTTCTGGCGGTACTGCTCGGGGAGCTCATCCAGTTTGTTCTCGTTGAGAACGGCCAGGCTCATGACGTGCCACCGAACCTCGACGGGCCGTACCTTCTCGACCTCCAGCATCCAGCGCGAGGTCAGCCACGCCCACGGGCACAGCGGGTCGAACCAGAAGTCTGCGACGGTCTTCTCCGAAGCGGTCACGTGAATCTCCTCATGAGAGCTCATCCGAGCTGGTCAGTAGCAGATTCAACATCAGGCCCCGTGCCATCATTCCAGCGTTGTCCAAGATCCGACACAAAAACGGGGAGCCCCTGTGCCCGGTGAGAATCTGACCCGTGAGGAGGCCCGCGACCGGGCCCGGCTGCTGGCGGTGGACGCCTATGAGGTGGCGCTCGACCTGCGGTCCGCGGTGGGCGCGGGCCCGGAAAACCGTACGTTCCGCTCGGTGACCACCCTGCGCTTCCGCTGCTCCGAGCCGGGAGCCGCGAGCTTCGCCGACCTCGTGGCACCCTCGGTCACCGCCGTGACGCTCAACGGCGAGCCCCTGGACCCCGCGGTGGTCTTCGACGGGACGCGCGTCGCGCTGCCCTCGCTCGCCGCCGAGAACGTCCTGGTCGTGGACGCCCAGTGCGCGTACAGCAGGACGGGTGAGGGCCTGCACCGCTTCGTGGACCCCGAGGACGGCGAGGTCTATCTCTACACGCAGTACGAGCCGGCCGACGCCCGCCGCGTCTTCGCCAACTTCGAGCAGCCCGATCTGAAGGCCCCGTTCACCTTCTCGGTGACCGCGCCCGCGGGCTGGACGGTGCTGAGCAACGGCGAGGCGGCGGGCGAGCCCAGGTCCGCCGGCCCTGACGCCGCCACCTGGCACTTCGTGCCGACACGGCCGATCTCGACGTACATCACGGCCGTCGTCGCCGGTCCGTACCACGTGGTCCGCGACCACTACAGCCGCACGTTCGAGGACGGCACGGTCCTGGAGATCCCGCTCGGCGCGCTCTGCCGCAAGGGCCTCGCGCGGCACTTCGACGCCGACGAGATCTTCACCGTCACCAAGCAGGGCCTGGACTTCTTCCACGACCACTTCGACTACCCGTACCCCTTCGGGAAGTACGACCAGGCGTTCGTGCCGGAGTACAACATCGGCGCCATGGAGAACCCGGGGTGCGTGACCTTCCGGGAGGAGTTCGTCTTCCGCGGCAAGGTGACCACGTCCTCGTACGAGCGGCGGGCCAACGTCATCCTGCACGAGATGGCGCACATGTGGTTCGGCGACCTGGTGACCATGGAGTGGTGGGACGACCTGTGGCTCAAGGAGTCCTTCGCCGACTTCATGGGCTCGTTCTCGCAGGTCGAGGCGACGCGCTACGACAACGCCTGGATCACCTTCGCCAACCAGCGCAAGTCCTGGGCGTACCGCGCCGACCAGCTGCCCTCCACCCACCCGGTCACGGCCGACATCCGCGACCTGGAGGACGCCAAGCTCAACTTCGACGGCATCACCTACTCCAAGGGCGCCTCGGTGCTCAAGCAGCTCGTCGCCTATGTGGGCCGGGACGCCTTCTTCGAGGGCGCGCGCCGCTATTTCAAGCGCCACGCCTACGGCAACACCCGCCTTACGGACCTGCTGGCCGTGCTGGAGGAGACCTCGGGCCGGGACATGGCCGGCTGGTCGCGCTCTTGGCTCCAGACCGCGGGCGTCAACTCCCTGACGCCGCTGGTCACCTGTGACGCCGCCGGCCGGATCACCGAGCTGGCGGTCCTCCAGGAGGCCCCGGAGACGCACCCCACGCTCCGCCCGCACCGGGTGGCCGTGGGCCTCTACCGGCGCCACGAGGCCGACGGCGCCCTCGTGCGCTACGCCCGCGCCGAGGTGGACGTCGCCGGGCCCCGCACGGTCGTGACCGAGCTCGCCGGGGCCGAGCGGCCCGAGCTCGTGCTGGTCAACGACGACGACCTCACCTTCTGCAAGATCCGCTTCGACGAGGTCTCGCTGGACACCCTCCGCGGGCACCTGGGCGAGCTCACCGACCCGCTCGCGCGCGCCCTGTGCTGGTCCGCGCTGTGGAACCTCACGCGCGACGGGCTGATGCCCGCCCGCGACTTCACCGCCCTCGTCGAGCGCTTCGCCGGGGCCGAGACCGAGATCGGCGTGCTCCAGATGGTGCAGAGCTGGGCGCAGTCGGCCCTGGTGCACTACACCGCGCCCGCCTCGCGCGACCAGGGCGCGCGGACCCTCGCCGGGAGCGCGCTGCGCGAGCTGCGGCTCGCCGAGCCCGGCAGCGGCCACCAGCTGGCGTGGGTGCGCTTCTTCGCGCAGCTCGCCACCGCGGAGTCCGACCTCCAGCTGCTGCGCGAACTGCTGGACGGGGCCGGGAAGATCGACGGGCTGGAGGTCGACCAGGAGCTGCGCTGGGCGTTCCTCGGCACGCTCGCCGCGCGGGGCGCGGCCGACGAGTCCGCGCTGACGGCCGAGCTGGCCCGGGACAACACCGCCTCCGGCAGGCGGCACCAGGTGCGCTGCCTGGCGGCCCGGCCGTCCGCCGAGGTCAAGGCGGAGGCGTGGGCCGCCGTCGTGGAGTCCGACACGCTCTCCAACGCGCTCGCCGAGGCGACCATCGCGGGCTGGAACCAGCCGGGGCAGCGCCCCCTGCTGGCCCCTTACGCGGAGCGGTACTTCAAGGAGATCGAGCGGGTCTGGCGGGAGCGGTCGATCGAGATCGGGATGGCCGTCGTGCGCGGCACCTTCCCGCTGCTCCAGGGGGACCGGCGGACGCTGGACCTGACGGACGAGTGGCTGTCCGCGCACGAGGACGCGGCGCCCGCGCTGCGCCGCCTGGTGCTGGAGGCCCGCGACGACCTGGCGCGGGCCCTGCGGGCCCAGGAGTGTGACTCGGCCGCCGCCGGGGCAGCCTGACCGCGGCGCGGCCGGGGCCCGCACAGCTCCGGCCGCGCCGTGACGGCACGGGCGTCCGGTCCGGGGGAATCCCTCCTCGGCTCTCGAACGCCCGTACTTTAGGACAGAGTTGTCCGGGTTTGCCTACGGGCCTGTAACACCAGGTTAGAGCCGCCGGGAACAGCGGCACTGGCAGAGCATGAATCACGGAACCCCGCTCTCGCCCCGCCCCCTGCACCACCTGTCGGACGTGCGCCACCGTGTTATGACGGCGCGTCAGCTCCGCGAGCACGGTGTGCCGGGGGCCGTCGTGACCGAACGCTGCCGCCCCGGCGGACCCTGGCAGCAGCTGCTGCCCGGCGTGTTCCTGCTCCGCACGGGGCCCGCCACCAGCGAGGAGCGGCTGCACGCCGCCCTGATGTACACCCTGCCGCGCGCCCAGAGCCTGCCCGCCCAGCCCGGCCCCGGCACGGCGACCGCCGCCGCCCGCCGGGCCGCGGCGGACCCGTACGGCGACGCCATGATCACCGGAATGGCGGCGCTCGCCCTGCACCGCTTCACGTCCGTCCCCCCGCTGCTCTCCCTCGACCACCTCGACGTGCTCGTGCCGCGCACCCGCCGGCTGCGGAGCGCCGGGTTCGCCCGGCTCGTACGGGCCCATGCCCTGCCGCACCCGCAGCGGCTGACGGGCGTCCCCGTCGCGCCCGTCGCACGCGCCGTGGCCGACGCCGTCGCCGAGCTCACGGACGCGTCCACGGTGCGCCGGGTGCTGACGGAGGCCGTGCGCGGCGGGCACTGCGAAGCCCAGGCCGTCGTACGGGAGTTGTCGCGTGCCCGGCTGCTGGGCCGGCCGCACGTGGTGGACGCCGTGGACACACTGCTCGCCGAGAGCCGGGCCGTCGCGGAGGGCAGGCTCTATGACCTGGTGCGCGCGTACCGGCTGCCCATGCCGCTGTGGAACGTGCACCTCCGGCTGCCCGGCGGGCCGTCCCTGGGCGGGGTGGACGCGTTCTGGCCCGAGCACAGCGTCGCGCTGGAGATCGATTCGCGGACCCCGCGCCAGGACGACGAGACGCTGTGGTCGGAGCAGTACCGCAAGCGCGAGCACCTGGAGCGGCTCGGCATCACGGTGGTGCACCTGACGCCGAAGAAGCTGCGGGACACCCCCGAGCAGCAGGCCGCGGTGGTCCGGACCGCCCTGATGGCGTCGGCCGACCGCGATCCCGCCGCGTATCTCGTGGTCCTGCCGCGCTGAGCCGCGGCGGGGCCCGAGGGGGTCAGCGCCTGGGCAGCAGCAGCTCGGTGTTGCGGTCGCCGGCCGCGCCGCCGAGGGAGGTGTCCGAGCCGGGGGCGTTGAAGGCCAGCTCGCGGTAGAGGGAGGCGAGGCCGGTCTGGGAGAGGTCGTGGAAGTCGGTGCGGTAGGGGGCCGCGGACTCGATGAGCGTGGTGAAGAGGGAGACCGTGCCGTCGTGGTTGTCCGTGACCTCGATGATCCGCGCCAGCTGGGGGTAGTCGACGTGGGAGGCGGTGGCGATCTCCCAGAAGGTGCCGCGCGGCCGGATGCGGTTGCGGTGGCTGTGCCCGTTGATCCAGGCCAGGACGTTGTTGTGGCTCTGCAGGAGCTGGATCAGCTCGTTGCCGTCGTGCCGCTCCTCGTCGGGGCGGCGGGGGTCGGGCGTGAGGTTGTCCATGCTCCAGCTGGGGTGGTGGCTGAAGACGAGCGCGTACTTGTCGCGGAACCTCCTCAGCGTCCGGTCCAGCCACAGGAGTTGGGAGGTGCCCAGTGAGCCCTGGTAGTGGCCGCCGGGGTCGGTCGAGTCGAGGCTGATGCCGACGACGTCGTCGGAGACCTTGAAGGAGTAGTAGAGCTCGCCGGATTCGAGGTTGTCGCGGCTGTAGCCGTGGCCCACGGGCCCGTGGCCGGCGTATGCGCGGTCGAGGTGGGCGGAGACGTACTGCTGGGCGGTGAGCGGGACCCGGCGCGGGTCGGGGGTGACGGTGCGCATCTCCTTCTTGTGGGCGCGCAGCAGCTCGCGGATGCGCTCGCCCTTGGGGTCGGCGCCCTTGGACTCGCCGTCCATGAGCCACTTCGCGTCGGCGGCGGAGATGATCTGGAGCTTCTTGTTGCCGACGGCGGCGTCCTGGATGAAGGAGCCCGCGGCGGGGTAGCAGCCGCCGGACAGCAGGTCGTGGTTGCCGAAGGTGGAGTACCACGGGATGTTGAGGCCGGGGCTGTTGACACTGCGGGTGGCGGCGGCGAGATAGCCGTCGATGCGCGGGTAGCCCAGCTGCTTGTCCTGGTCGCGCAGGGCGCTCTCGGGGTGCCAGAAGAGCTTGAGGCCGCTGTTCTGCACGCCTTCGTAGTGCCGCGGGTCGCCGGTGTTGGGGTTCATCCGGCCGCCGCTGAGGGCGGTGAGGAACCACTCCACCTCGATCTTCGCGTTCTCGTCGCCGTTGTCGCCGGTGGTGATGACGAAGCTCAGCGGCGTGCCGGTGGCCGGGCCGCGGCGGACCTTGTTCACGCGCTCGACGAGGGAGACCACCCCGGGCAGCGTGAGCGCCTCGTGCGGGCGCCAGGCGCCGGGCTCCCCGGCGCGGAAGAACTCGTAGCGCAGCGGGTGCTGGACGTCCGTCAGGTGGAGGTCGGTGAACTGGACGAAGCAGGCCAGCGTCGAGCGCCGGTCCTCGCGGCCGCTCTTCCCCGTGGCCAGCTCGGAGCGCGTGACCCGGGGCCAGCCGGGGCCGTCGCCGAGCCGCCGGTAGCCGCCGCTGCCGCGGGGCGCCGCGACGGAGACGAGGGTGGTGCCCGCACCCGTGGGGGCGCCCGCGGCGGCGGCCCCCGCCTGTCTGGCCGAGGCGGCCGCGGCGTCGTTCGGCCCGGTCGCCGCCGCGCGGTCGTCCGATCCCAGGGCCATGCCGATGCCGGTGGCGGTGGTCACGGCACCGGCCGCGGCGAGGAACGTACGGCGGTCGAGGCCGGCGGCTGCGGGCCCGTCAGATCTGCGGTACATATGCGGTCTCCCCGAGTGCGATCGCGAATGCTGGGCTTGACGGCGGTCCTGCGATGCGGTCCGTGCGGTCCTGGCTCCTTCACTGAGGATGGTTGGCAGTGGGGGTGGCGTGGGCGTGAACGCGGCCGCAACGGCCGCCGCCGATCACCTCACATCGATCATGGCGATTGCGAATCGACATACACCACTCGTCCCCTGGCGAGCTGACGCTCACTCAGCGTTCACCCGCGTGGGGAACTCCCGGGCGGCATTGGGCCGCACGATGTCGCCCGTTTGGCCCGCACCCGCCGGACCGCGCGAGACCCCTGACCGGTTCACGGCCTTCGGCACACTTCCTCCCCCGTGGCGCATGGCGGGTTTACGCCACTCTTTCTTTCCCTCACTGACAACTCTCCCCAAACCCCTGTCACTTGCATAAAAGTGATCGGTCACTCGGCTCCGATTTCCGGACGCCCGCTGTACAGCCCGCTCCTGCCGTCAACCCAGCCAGGGATGTTCATGACCCCCGCAGACCTCTCCGCGCCCCTCGGCGGCGCGAGACGCACGCCGTACCGCCTGACCCGAATAGCCACCGCGGCCGCCTTGGTGGCCGCGCTCACCGCGGCGGGCGCCGCCCCCGCGCTCGCCGCGGACCCCTCCCCCGCGCCGGGGCCGAACTCGTCCCCCTCCAAGCTCGGTTCGCACAATGCCGCCCTGCTCGCCGGCGCCAAGGCCGACGGCGACGCGACCGTCACGATGATGATCGCGACCGCTCCCGGGCAGACCGCTCAGGTCGCCGGGAAGCTCGGCGCCATCAAGGGCGCCTCGGTCGGGCAGACCTACGACAAGCTCGGCTACGTCCGGGCCACCGTGCCGACGCCGAAGGCCGACGCCGCGATCGCCGAGGCGCAGCGGCTGGGCTCCGTGCACGGCATCGACCTCAAGCAGGAGATCAGGCTCCCCGACCCCTCGCCGCGCGCCGACGCCGTCCAGGGCGCCCGGGGGAAGGCGGGCTCCTACCCCGGTCCGGGCAAGGACACCCCGGCGAAGAACCCCTACCAGCCGGCCTTCGAGACGGGCGCCGTCGACTTCGTCGAGGACCACCCCGAGGCCGACGGCCGCGGCGTGACCATCGGCATCCTCGACTCCGGCGTCGACCTCGGGCATCCGGCGCTCCAGCGGACGACCACCGGCGAGCGCAAGATCGTCGACTGGGTCACGGCCACCGACCCGCTGGCCGACAAGGACGACACCTGGCTGCCGATGACCTCCGAGGTCACCGGCCCCAGCTTCGCCTTCGGCGGCCGCACCTACACCGCGCCCGGCAACGGCGCCTACGAGGTCGCGCTCTTCCGCGAGAGCGCCACCACCGGCGGCGACATGAAGGGTGACCTCAACCGGGACGGTGACACGACCGACTCCTGGGCGGTGCTCTACGACAAGGCCAGGGGCACCGTCCGCGTCGATCTGAACGACAACGGCGACTTCTCGGACGAGACGGAGATGAAGCCCTACAAGGACGGCTTCCAGGTCGGATACTTCGGCAAGGACGACCCCGCCACCCCGGTCGCCGAGCGCATCCCCTTCGTCGTGCAGATCCGCAAGGACGTGCCGATGGACCCCAAGGGCGGCGACTGGATCGGCAAGAAGGCCGACTTCGTCAACATCGGCGTCATCGAGTCCGAGCACGGCACGCACGTCGCGGGCATCACGGCGGCGAACGGGCTGTTCGGCGGGCGGATGAACGGCGCGGCGCCCGGCGCCCGGCTGGTCTCCTCGCGCGCCTGCACCTGGAGCGGCGGCTGCACCAACGTGGCACTCACCGAGGGCATGATCGACCTCGTCGTGAACCGCGGTGTCGACATCGTCAACATGTCGATCGGCGGCCTCCCCGCGCTCAACGACGGCAACAACGCCCGCGCCGAGCTCTACACCCGACTCATCGACACCTACGGCGTGCAGCTGGTGATATCCGCGGGCAACAGCGGCCCCGGCGCCAACACCATCGGCGACCCCGGCCTGGCCGACAAGGTCATCAGCGTCGGCGCGTCCGTGTCGAAGGAGACCTGGGCCGCGAACTACGGCTCCGAGGTCACCACGAAGTACGCGATGATGCCGTTCTCCTCCCGCGGCCCGCGCGAGGACGGCGGCTTCACGCCCACGCTCACCGCACCCGGCGCGTCCGTCAACACCACGCCCACCTGGGAGCCCGGCGCCCCCGTCAAGGAGGCGGGCTACGACCTGCCGCCCGGCTACGGCATGCTCCAGGGCACCTCGATGGCCTCCCCGCAGGCCGCCGGCGCCTCGGCGCTGCTGATCTCGGCCGCCAAGCAGAGGCGGATGAAGCTCACCCCCGCCGACCTCCGCACCGCGCTGACCAGCACCGCCAAGCAGATCAAGGGCGTACAGGCGTACGAGCAGGGCGCGGGCCTGATCGACATCGAGGACGCCTGGGAGGCGCTGCGCGACCACGCGACCGCGCACACCTACACGGTGCGGGCGCCCGTCTCCACCGCGCTCTCCGGCAAGCTCAGGACCCCCGGCTTCGGCACGGGGATCTACGACCGCGAGGGCGGCCTGAAGCCGGGTGAGACGCGGACGTACGACGTGACCGTCACCCGCACCTCGGGTCCCGCCAAGGCCGTGTGGCACGAGCTGAAGTGGCGCAACAACGACGGCACCTTCAGGCTCGCGAGCCCGGACGAGGTGAAGCTGCCGCTGAACGAGCCGGTGACCGTCAAGGTCAGGGCCAAGGCCAGGACCGCCGGGCTGCACAGCGCGATCCTCACCGTGGACGACGACCGCACCGAGGGCATCGACCAGCAGATCATGACCACCGTGATCGCCGCCGAGCCGCTCGCCGCCCCCTCCCACACGCTCACGAAGTCGGGCAAGGCCGCGCGCAACGCCACGACCTCGTACTTCGTGACCGTGCCGAAGGGCGCGAAGTCGCTGGACGCCGCCCTCGGCGGGCTCGCGGCGGGCAGCCAGACCCGCTTCATCGCGATCGACCCCTACGGCGTACCGGCCGACCCGACCTCCACGGTCAACTGCTACCCGAACTACCCGAACCCGGCGAACACCTGCCGCCCCGAGGGCCGGAGCTACGCGAACCCGGTCCCCGGTGTCTGGGAGTTCGAGGTGGAGTCCCGCCGCACGTCACCGCTGCCGGCGAACCCGTACACCCTGACGGTCACCGCCCAGGGCCTCGGCGCGAGCTGACCTGTGTGAAACCGGCGAGCGCCGGGCGGGCCTGGAAAGGCCCGCCCGGCGCTCACTGTCGCGCTCAGGCAGCGGCCGCGTCCGCGGCCTGTGCCTTCAGGGCGCGCTCCACACCGGCGCGCGACTCGGTGACCAGGCGCCGCAGGGCCGCGTTGGGCTCGGCGGAGGCCAGCCACGCGTCGGTGGCGTCCAGCGTGTCCCGCGAGACCAGCAGGGCGGGGTAGAGGCCGACCACGATCTGCTGGGCGATCTCGTGGCTGCGGCTCTCCCAGATGCTCTTGACCACCGCGAAGTACTTCTCGCTGTAGGGGGCGAGCAGCTCGCGCTGGTCGGTCTGGACGAAGCCGCCGATGACCGCTTCCTGCACCGCGTTGGGCAGCTTGTCGGACTCGACGACCTGCGCCCACGTCTCCGCCTTGGCCTCGGCCGTCGGCCGGGCGGCACGGGCCGCGGCGGCGTGCCGCTCGCCCGCCGACGTCTTGTCGCGCTCCAGCTCCGCGGCGATCGCCCGCTCGTCGGCGCGGCCGGTCGCGGCGAGCCGCTCCAGCAGCGTCCAGCGCAGGTCGGTGTCGACGGCGAGGCCCTCGATCGTCTCCGTGCCGTCCAGCAGCGCCTGGAGGAGGGCGAGCTGCTCGGGCGTGCGGGCGGTGGCCGCGAAGGTGCGCGCCCACGACAGCTGGTGGTCGCTGCCCGGCTCGGCCGCGCGCAGCTGCTCCAGCGCCGCCTCGGTCCAGGTGGCCAGGCCCTTCTCGCGCCAGTCGGGGGCCGCGTAGAGGTCCAGGGCCAGCTTCGTCTGCCGCTGGAGCGACTGGACGACGCCGATGTCCGACTCCTTGGTGATGCCCGAGAGCACCAGCGAGAGGTAGTCGCGGGTGGCGAGCTCGCCGTCGCGCGTCATGTCCCAGGCGGAGGCCCAGCACAGCGCCCGGGGCAGGGACTCGGCGAAGTCGCCCAGGTGGGCGGTGACGACCCGCAGGGACTCCTCGTCCAGGCGCACCTTCGCGTACGACAGGTCGTCGTCGTTGAGGAGCACGACGGCCGGGCGCTTGGTGCCGACGAGGGCCTCGACGGGCGTCAGCTCGCCGTCGACGTCCAGCTCGATGCGGTCGGTGCGCACGAGCTTGCCGCCCTGGAGCTCGTACAGGCCGATCGCGATGCGGTGCGGGCGGAGGGTCGGCTCGCCCTTGGCGCCGGCGGGCAGGGCGGGGGCCTCCTGGCGGACGGCGAAGGAGGTGATGGTGCCGTCCTCGGCGACCTCGATCTCGGGCCGCAGGATGTTGATGCCGGCCGTCTCCAGCCACGCCTTCGACCAGGTCTTCAGGTCGCGGCCGGAGGTCTCCTCCAGCGCGCCCAGCAGGTCCGACAGGCGGGTGTTGCCGAAGGCGTGCGCCTTGAAGTACGCCTGCACGCCCTTGAAGAACTCGTCCTGGCCGACGTACGCCACGAGCTGCTTGAGCACGGAAGCGCCCTTGGCGTAGGTGATGCCGTCGAAGTTGACGAGCACGTCGTCCAGGTCGCGGATCTCGGCCATGATCGGGTGGGTGGAGGGCAGCTGGTCCTGCCGGTAGGCCCACGTCTTCATGGAGTTGGCGAAGGTCGTCCACGCCTGCGGCCACTTCGAGCCCGGCGCGTACGCCTGGCAGGCGATGGAGGTGTAGGTGGCGAACGACTCGTTCAGCCACAGGTCGTTCCACCACTCCATGGTGACCAGGTCGCCGAACCACATGTGGGCCAGCTCGTGGAGGATCGTCTCGGCCCGCGCCTCGTACGCCGCGTCCGTCACCTTGGAGCGGAAGACGTACTGGTCGCGGATGGTGACCGCGCCCGCGTTCTCCATCGCGCCCGCGTTGAACTCCGGCACGAACAGCTGGTCGTACTTCGCGAAGGGGTAGTCGTAGGCGAACTTCTCCTCGAACCACTCGAAGCCCTGGCGCGTGACCGCGAAGACGGCGTCCGCGTCGAGGAACTCCGCCAGCGACGGACGGCAGTAGATGCCCAGCGGGATGCTGTGGCCGTCCTTCTCGTAGGAGCTGTGCACGCTGTGGTACGGGCCGGCGATCAGCGCGGTGATGTACGTGGAGATCCGCGGGGTCGGCTCGAAGCGCCAGACGTTGTCGGCCGGGCGCTCGGGCGTCGGCGAGTTGGAGATCACGGTCCAGCCCTGGGGGGCCTTCACGGTGAACCGGAACGTCGCCTTCAGGTCGGGCTGTTCGAAGGAGGCGAAGACGCGGCGCGCGTCCGGCACCTCGAACTGCGTGTAGAGATAAGCCTGCTCGTCGACCGGGTCGACGAACCGGTGCAGACCCTCACCGGTGTTGGTGTAGGCGCAGTCCGCCACGACCTTCAGCTCGTTGCGCCCGGCGAGCAGGCCGGGCAGCGCGATGCGGCTGTCCGCGAACACCTCGGCCGCGTCCAGCGCGGTGCCGTTCAGCACGACCTCGCGCACGGCCGGCGCCACCAGGTCGATGAACGACTCCGCGCCCGCCTCGGCCGCGTCGAACCGCACCAGGGTCTCGGAGCGGTACGTGCCGCCCTCCTGCGCACCGGAGAGGTCGAGCTCGATCTCGTACGAGTCGACGGTGAGCAGCCGCGCGCGCCGCTGCGCCTCTTCGCGGGTCAGATTCGTTCCAGGCACCTGGGCATCTCCTTCTGCATTGCGACGTTCGCGCCATCCTTCCATGCCGCCCCCGGGCGGGGCCGGGGCCGGGGTGCGGACAGCGCGAAGGGCCGGACGCGGTCGCGTCCGGCCCTTCGTCTCACGTGCGGCCCTTCATGCCACGGCGCGGCTCAGCCGCGCAGCTCCGCGGCGACCAGCTCCGCGATCTGGACGGCGTTGAGCGCCGCGCCCTTGCGGAGGTTGTCGTTGGAGAGGAAGAGCGCGAGGCCGTTCTCGGCGGTCTCGTCCTCACGGACGCGGCCCACGTAGGAGGCGTCCTTGCCCGCGGCCTGGAGCGGCGTGGGGATCTCGGACAGCTCGACGCCGGGGGCGCCCTTGAGCAGCTCGTAGGCGCGCTCGACGGTCAGCGGGCGCGCGAAGCGGGCGTTGACCTGCAGGGAGTGGCCGGAGAAGACCGGGACGCGCACGCAGGTGCCGGAGACCTTGAGCTCCGGGATGCCGAGGATCTTGCGGGACTCGTTGCGGAGCTTCTGCTCCTCGTCCGTCTCGAAGCGGCCGTCGTCGACGATGCTGCCGGCCAGGGGCAGCACGTTGAAGGCGATGGGGCGCTTGTAGACCGCGGGCTCGGGGAAGGTGACGGCCTCGCCGTCGTGCGTCAGCTCGGGCGCCCGGTCACCGACGGCGCGCACCTGGCCGTCCAGCTCCGCCACACCGGCGAGGCCCGAGCCGGAGACGGCCTGGTAGGTGGTGGCGATCAGCGCGGTCAGGCCGGCCTCGTCGTGCAGCGGGCGCAGCACGGGCATGGCGGCCATGGTGGTGCAGTTCGGGTTGGCGATGATGCCCTTGGGGCGGTTCGCGATCGCCTCCGGGTTGACCTCGGAGACGACGAGCGGGACCTCGGGGTCCATGCGCCAGGCGGAGGAGTTGTCGATCACGACCGGGCCCTGGGCCGCGACCTTCTCCGCGAGCGCGCGCGAGGTGGCGCCGCCGGCGGAGAAGAGCACGATGTCGAGGCCGGAGTAGTCCGCGGTGGCGGCGTCCTCGACGGTGATCTCGGAGCCCTGCCACGGGAGCGTGGATCCGGCGGACCGCGCGGAGGCGAACAGGCGCAGCTCGGTGACCTCGCCGATGGGGCCGGCCGTGACCCGCTCGGCGAGGATCTTGCGCATGACTCCGCCGACCTGGCCGGTGGCTCCGACGATTCCGATCCTCACGGGTACTCCCTACTCCTGTACTCCTGTATGTGCGGCTCCATCATGTGGTGCTGGGTGGCCCAAAAGTCCAATCCGCTGTTCAAGGGGCGGACAGCCGAGGGACGGGCAGCCGGCCGAGCGCCTCCGCGCCGGCTCAGGCCTTTTCCGCGCGGGCCTTGCGGCGGGCGAGCAGCGCCTCGCGGCGCTCGTCGAACTTCGTGGCCTCCGCGTTCAGGCCGCCCATGTAGAGGCCGAGCTCCTCCTGGGCGCGCAGGCCGTCCGGGCCGAGGCCGGTGATCTCCAGGACCTTCAGGAAGCGCAGCACCGGCTGGAGCACGTCGTCGTGGTGGATGCGGAGGTTGTAGATCCCGCCGATGGCCATCTGCGCGGCGGCCCGCTCGAAGCCGGGGATGCCGTGGCCCGGCATCCGGAAGCCCACGACGACGTCGCGGACGGCGGCCATGGTCTGGTCGGGGGCCAGCTCGAACGCCTTGCCGAGGAGGTTGCGGTAGAAGACCATGTGCAGGTTCTCGTCCGTGGCGATGCGGGCGAGCATGCGGTCGCAGACGGGGTCGCCGGAGTGGTGGCCGGTGTTGCGGTGCGAGATGCGGGTGGCCAGCTCCTGGAAGGCGACGTACGCGACGGAGTGCAGCATGCTGTGCCGGTTGTCGGACTCGAAGCCCTCCGACATGTGCTGCATCCGGAACCGCTCCAGCGCGACCGGGTCGACGGCCCGCGAGGTCAGCAGGTAGTCGCGCATGACGATGCCGTGCCGGCCCTCCTCCGCGGTCCAGCGGTGCACCCAGGTGCCCCAGGCGCCGTCGCGGCCGAAGAGCGAGGCGATCTCGTGGTGGTAGCTGGGGAGGTTGTCCTCGGTCAGCAGGTTGACGATCAGGGCGGTGCGCCCGATGTCGGTGACCTTGGACTGCTCGGGCGCCCATGCCTCGCCGCCCATCACCCCGTCGAAGTTCCGCCCGTCGCTCCACGGCACGTACTCGTGCGGCATCCACTCCTTGGCGACCGTCAGATGCCGGTTGAGCTCGGCTTCCACGACCTCTTCGAGCGCGAACAGCAGTCGGCTGTCGCTCCACACGGCCCGGGCATGGTGGCGGAGGGGGGCGATGGTCACAGACAGCTCCAGGCAGGGGGGATGATCTTACTTACGGATCCGTAGGTTACGACACCGTAGGTTAAGACCGCGGTAAACGGCAAGGGTGACCGGAATTTGATCTCTCACTTTCTCGGCGGGCGCGGACAAGGACGGCGCGGGCGCACAACAGAACCGCCCGGCGTCCTCGGCCCTTGAAGGACCGTGGACGCCGGGCGGCGGAAGAGAGGAAGGGTCAGCGCGTGCGCGCGTGGTGGGTGTCGCGGGTGTGCGGGTTGTCACCGTGGCGCGAGGCGACCATCACGATGCCGGCGATCACCAGGAAGAGGACGATCGGCGCGGCGACATAGAGGCCGAGCGTGTCGAGCACGCTCAGACCCGGACCCGGGTCGTCACCGTCGTCGCGGGTGAGCGCGAACGCGGGGGACGACATCAGCAGCATCAGCATCGTGCCGGTGGCGATGGCACCGGCACGCACGGCGTTCTTGTTGACCTTATTGCTCACGCGCTCAACGTATAGGACACCTGCTCGCCCCGCGCGTCCGGGGTGGCCCTACGGGGACCTCACCGCCCTGACCTCCTCCATCAGCGCGCGCAGCCGGGGCGAGGCCACCAGCTCCTCCAGGGAGAGGGGCCTGCCCTCCGCGTCGGCGACGGGCAGCCGCCAGTTGGGGTACTGGTCCCACGTGCCCGGCAGGTTCTGCGGCCGCCGGTCCCCGACCGTGTCCGGCAGCCAGACGCCGATCATGCGCGCCGGGGTGAGCAGCAGATAGCGGTGCACGGCCCGGACGGCGGCCTCCTCCTCGGCCCCCTCCGGCAGCAGGCCCAGCCGCCGGAAGAGCGCCAGCCACTCGGCGACCTCGCGCGCGTCCTCCCGCTGCTCTTCGGCGAGCGGGCGGCCGAGCAGGCCCAGCCGGTGGCGCAGCCCGACGTGGTCGCCGGACAGGCGGGAAGCGGTGCTCGGCAGGTCGTGGGTGGTGGCGGTGGCCAGGCAGGACGTGCGCCACCGGGCGGGCTCCAGGGGCTCGGCGGGCTCGCGCGCCCAGTCCCGCTCGAACCACAGCACCGAGGTGCCCAGCACGCCCCGCTCGGCGAGCGCGTCCCGCACGCCCGGCTCGACCGTGCCGAGGTCCTCCCCTATGACGGTGGCGTTCGCGCGGTGCGCCTCCAGGGCGAGGACCCCGAGCATGGCCTCCGGGTCGTAGCGGACGTACGTGCCCAGCGTCGGTTCCCGGCCCTCCGGGACCCACCACAGGCGGAACAGGCCCATCACATGATCGATCCGCAGCGCGCCCGCGTGCCGCAGCAGGCCGCGCAGCAGATCGCGGTACGGGCCGTAGCCGCCAGCCTCCAGGGCGTCGGGCCGCCAGGGCGGCAGACCCCAGTCCTGGCCACGGGCGTTGAAGGCGTCGGGGGGCGCGCCGATGGACATGCCCGCGGCGAAGGCGTCCTGCTGCGCCCAGGCGTCGGCGCCCGAGGGATGGACTCCGACGGCCAGGTCGTGGACGAGCCCCACGCGCATGCCCGCCTCGCGCGCCGCCCGCTGCGCCGCGGCCAGCTGCTCGTCGGTCAGCCAGGCCAGCCAGCGGTGGAAGCCGACGCGGTCGTGGAGCTCCTCGCGGGCGCGGGCCGTGGCGGCGGAGCGCGGATCGCTCAGGCCGCCGGGCCAGCCCCGCCAGTCGGTGCCGTGGACCTCGGCGAGCGCGCACCAGGTGGCGTGGTCCTCCAGCGCCGGCCCCTGCCCGGCGAGGAAGGCGTCGTGGGCGGCCCGGCGCCCGGGGCCGAGCGGCACGGCGCGCACGAGCTCCAGCGCGCGCCGCTTGAGCGCCCAGACGGCGTCCCGGTCGATGAGCTCGCCGCCGCGCAGCACGCCCTCCCGCAGCGCGGCCGCCCGGGTCAGGAGCGCCTCGGCCCGCTCGCGCGCGGGACCGGCCAGGTGGGCGTACTCCGCGACGTCCTCGACGCGCAGGTGCACGGGGTCGGGGAAGCGGCGGGAGGAAGGGCGGTAGGGCGAGGGGTCGGTGGGGGCGCCGTGGGTGCCGGGCACGGCCGCGTGCAGCGGGTTGACCTGCACGAAGTCCGAGCCGTAGGTGCGCCCGGACCAGGCCGCGAACTCCGCCAGATCACCGAGGTCGCCCATGCCCCAGGAGCGGGCCGACAGCAGGGAGTACAGCTGGACGAGGAAGCCGTGGGAGCGCTCCGGCGGCTCGGGCAGCCGCTCGGGAGAGACGATCAGGGACGCGCCGGCGCTCCGGCCGTCGGGGGCCTGGGCCCGCAGGAGGTGCCTGCCGTAGGGCAGGCCGCCGGAGAAATCGGAGGCGTCCGGCACGCGACCGGCGCGCACGGTATTCCGCGCGCCTGCCGGATCCCATGTGGGCCCCTGCCACGCCACACTCCGCCCGTCCTCGGTCTCGACCCGCAGCAGCGTGCCTTCCGGCAGCGCGGGCAGTTCCGGCCGCGAGGGGCGCAGCACCACCGTGGCGGGCAGCAGCCGCAGGGCGTCCGCCTGCTCCCGGGCCTCCAGGGCCTCCTGGACGGACCGGGGGGTGGACGCGTCGACGCCGAGGGCGGCGAGGACCGCGACGACGGTGTCCTCGGACACCGCGACGCTCCTGCCCGGGGCGGGAGCGTAGGAGGTGGCGACGCCGTGCAGGGCGGCGAGCCGCGCTCTGCCCATCCCCACCGCCTCAGATCTCCGGGCTGTCCGTGCCGCAGGGATTACGGGCGGTGGGTTCACTGGTCAGCGGCGGCTCGGGGGTGAGCGGGGGCTCGCTGGTGAGAGGCGTGGTGTCGGCGAGGGGCGGCTCGCTGGTCAGCGGCGGCTCGGTGCAGCTGGTGAGCCCGGAGAGCAGCAGAAGAGCGGACGCGGCCACGGGGGCCTCCTGTGGGTGACGGGGGTGGGTCACGTCATGGCCTACCCACGGATGGCGGGCGCAGACCCAGTTCTTTCGGCGGCGGGTCGGTGGGCGCCCGCGGCGGGCCTTTTCCCCTACCCGCCCCTTCCCGAAACTGGGGGCAAGCCCCCCGACCCCCGAAGCACGCTTCGCGCGCTGTCCTCGAACTCCCCCAGCTACCTCCCCCGGAGGTGCCCCCAACGGGCTGAATTTCACGGGCCGTGGGTTCTTGGCCTGCGGGCCGCAGGTTTGCGGGCTACGGTCCGCGCAATCAGCCCGGCCGGCGATTGAGGGCGCCCGCCGCAGGCGCTACGGAGCCGCACATCCAGCCCGTCCGGCGCTTGAGGACGCGGCCGCGGGCCGCCCCCGCCGCTGGGGGCACCTCTGGGGGCACCCCCGGACGGAGTCTGGGGGAGGTAGCTGGGGGAGGCAACGAAACCCGCACCCAAGCACCGGCAGCAACCAGAGAACCCGCCGCACAATAACCGCACTTCGGTCACGTCCGTTGACACCTTCATCCGCTGGTGATGGGCTCGACCCTCACCGACACGGGGAAACACGGGGAACGTGGGAAAAGGGGAAACGGACCGTGCATTTCCGGAGCAGTGACTCCGCCTTCTCCCACCCTCGCCGCGCCGGGGCCACCGTCCTGGCCGCCGCGCTTCTCGGCGCTCTCCTCGGCGGCGGGGCCGAGGCCCTCGCCACGCCCCGCCCCGACGGCACCGCGGCCTCCGCACCCGACCGGGAGAGCGATTCCGGTCTGCCGCCGGTGTGGCCGCGCCCGCAGAGTTCGCGCGCGCTGGGCGCGTCCGTACCGGTCGGGGACCAGGTCACCCTGATGGCCGACAGCGGCACCGACCCGTATGCCCTGGACGCGCTGCGCGAGATCCTGCGCGCGGCCGGTGCCCGCACGGTCGTGGACGCGGCGCCCGGCGGCACCCCGCCGCCGAGCGGGCTGATCGTCCTCGCGGGCGGGCAGGCCGCCGAGGACGCCCTCAAGTCGCTGGGCGCGCCCGCCGCCGGGGACCTGCCCACGGGCGGCTACCGCCTCGCGACCGGCCAGGTCGACGGCAGGCCCACGGCCGCGCTCTCCGGCAACGGGCCGGACGGGCTCTTCCACGCCGCGCAGACGCTGCGGCAGCTGGCGGTGGCGCGTGACGGCGGGCACGCCTTCGCGGGCGCGGTGATCCGCGACTGGCCGGGCACGGCGGTGCGCGGGCTGACCGAGGGTTTCTACGGCCGGCCGTGGTCGCGTGAACAGCGGCTGGCGCAGCTGGACTTCATGGGGCGCACGAAGCAGAACCGCTATCTCTACGCGCCCGGTGACGACCCCTACCGCCAGGCCCGCTGGCGCGCCCCGTACCCCGCCGAGCAGCGCGCCGACTTCCGCGCGCTGGCCGAGCGGGCCCGCCGCAACCACGTGACGCTCGGCTGGGCGGTCGCTCCGGGGCAGTCGATGTGCTTCTCCTCCGCCGGGGACCTGCGGGCCCTGGAACGGAAGATCGACGGGATGTGGGCGCTGGGCGTGCGCGCCTTCCAGTTGCAGTTCCAGGACGTGAGCTACAGCGAGTGGCACTGCGACGCGGACGCGCGGGCGTTCGGCTCCGGGCCGAAGGCGGCGGCGAAGGCGCAGGCGAAGGTCGCGGGCGCGATCGCCCGGCACCTGGCGGCCAAGGGCGCCGAGGCCGCGCCGCTGTCGCTGCTGCCGACCGAGTACTACCAGGACGGCCGGACCGACTTCCGCCGGGCGCTCGCGGACCAGCTGGACCCGCGGGTGGAGGTGGCGTGGACGGGTGTCGGGGTGGTGCCCAGGACCATCACCGGCGGCGAACTCTCCGACGCCCGCGCGGCGTTCGGGCACCCGCTGGTCACCATGGACAACTACCCGGTGAACGACTTCGCCGAGGACCGCGTCTTCCTCGGGCCGTACACCGGCCGCGAGCCGGCCGTCGCGACCGGCTCCGCCGCGCTGCTCGCCAACGCGGCCGCGCAGCCGACCGCTTCGCGCATCCCGCTGTTCACCGCCGCCGACTACGCCTGGAACCCCCAGGGCTATCGCCCCGACGAGTCGTGGCAGGCGGCCGTCGACGACCTGGCGGGCACCGACGGGCCGACCCGTGAAGCACTGCGGGCGCTGGCGGGCAACGACGCGTCGTCCGTGCTCGGCGGCGAGGAGTCGGCGTATCTGCGGCCGCTGCTGGACGCCTTCTGGGAGGCGCGCTCGGGTACGGACCAGGGCCGACTGACCGACGCGGCGGACCGGCTGCGGTCGGCCTTCGGCACGATGCGGGACGCCCCGGACCTCCTGACCCGGCAGCCCGACGGCTTCGGCGACGAGGTGCGGCCGTGGCTGGACCAGCTGGCGCGGCACGGCCGGGCGGGCATCCGGGCCGTGGACATGCTGACCGCCCAGGCACGCGGTGACGGCGCGGCGGCCTGGCGGGCCCAGCTCGACGTGCAGGAGCTGCGGGAGAAGATCGACGACAGCCCGGTGACGGTCGGCAAGGGGGTGCTGGCGCCGTTCCTCGACCAGGCGCTGGCCCGCGCCGACGGCTGGACGGGCGTGGACCGGCCGGTGCGCACGGCGGGCGCGGCCACCGACGGCGACCCGGCGACGGCGGTCACCCCGCCCGCGGGCGAGCCGCTGACCGTACGGCTGACAGGGCAGCACCCGCTCACGGCCGTCACCGTGCTCACGGCGCCGGGCAAGGGCGTGCGGGGCACGGCCTGGGCCCACGACCCGGCCAAGGGCTGGCAGCCGCTCGGCGCGGTGTCCGACAGCGGCTGGACCCAGGTGCCGGGCAAGGACGTACGGGCCGACGCGCTGCGGCTGGTCTGGGCGGACGGCAGCGA
Organism: Streptomyces sp. NPDC025618; assembly: GCF_055558795.1. Classification (NCBI taxonomy): domain Bacteria; kingdom Bacillati; phylum Actinomycetota; class Actinomycetes; order Kitasatosporales; family Streptomycetaceae; genus Streptomyces; species Streptomyces sp. NPDC025618. The sequence continues at coordinate 350,950 of NZ_JBVHLW010000002.1, forward strand.
CCGGCCGGCCGTGCACGAGATCGCGCCGTGGTTCGGGGACACCCCCTCGGCCGACTTCGAGCTCACCGACTCCGACGTGGCCGCGGAGAACGGCGGGCAGCCCGCCGTCGCCGAGGCCCGGATGATCAACCGGCGGCCGGAGACGGTCCGCGAGAAGCTCACCGTGCGCGCGCCGTCGGGCGTCACGGTCAAGGCGCCCGCCGAGGTGGAGGTGGCGCGCGGAGGCGTGGCCACGGCCCGCATCGAGCTGTCCGTGCCCGCCGGGTCCGCGGCCCGCACCTTCACCGTGCCGGTCAGGCTGGGTGACGTGGAGCGGACCCTGACCGTACGGGCGTACCCGCGGTCCGGTGGCCCGGATCTGGCGCGCGGCGCGAAGGCGGCGTCCTCGGGCGACGCCTCGGCCGACTCCCCCGCGTCGGCGGCCGTCGACGGCAATCCGGCGACGCGGTGGACCGCCGAGCCGGTGGACGGCGCCTGGTGGCAGCTGGAGCTGGCGCGCCCGGCCCGGCTGGGCAGCCTCGTGCTGCACTGGCAGGACGGCCACCCCTCGCGCTACCGCGTCCAGGTCTCGCCGGACGGCCGGACCTGGCGCGACGCGGCCGTCGTCGGCCACGGCGCGGGCGGTACGGAGACGGTGCGCATGGACGCGCCCGGGGCCCGGTTCGTGCGGGTCCAGGGCGGGAAGCGGGCGACGGAGGACGCGTACGCCCTGACCGAGGTGCAGGCGTACGCCGTGGTCGATCAGCAGGGCAAGCCCTGAAGACCGGGCCACCGCCCGCGCGCGGGCGACCGCGCGCACCTATGACGATGGCCCGGTCGACTCAGGCGGAAATGCCGTCGATCCGGGCCATCGCGTCCTCCGCGCCGAATGCCTCCAGATAAGGCAGCCAGCGCGGATCCCTATGTCCCGTGCCGATGATGCGCCATGCCAGCCCGGACGGCGGCGCCGGCTGGTGCCGCAGCCTCCACCCCAGCTCCGCGACGTGCCGGTCGGCCTTGACGTGGTTGCAGCGGCGGCACGCGGCCACCACGTTCTCCCAGGCGTGCTGGCCACCACGGCTGCGCGGGACGACGTGATCGACGCTGGTTGCGACGCCACCGCAGTACGCGCATCGGCCGCCGTCACGGGCGAAGAGGGCGCGGCGGGTGAGCGGAACGGGCCCCCGAAAGGGCACCCGCACGAAGCGCTTGAGCCTCACGACGCTCGGTGCGGGGATGGTGCAGGTCGCGCTGTGCATGAAGGCGCCGGAATCCTCAAGGCTGACGGCCTTTTCATTGAGGACGAGTATGAGCGCGCGGCGGAGCGGTACGACGCCGAGCGGCTCGTACGACGCGTTGAGGACCAGGACATGCGGCACGGGTGCCTCCTTGTACGCCGGCGGCGCGTGGCTCGCGCCGGGACGATCTCCTGCAAGTGTCCCCCGGCCCCCGGCCGGAGCGCCACCATCGTCAGGTAACGGGCCACGGGTGTTTTGGAACACAGTGTGTTCATCCCCCGCCCAAGACCTGCTCCATCTCGAACAGAGCAACGGAGGAACGCGGCTGCCCCGTTAGTGTGGTGTGCTGCCCGCGCCGCCCTTCGCCCGCGGGCGTGGCTCATACGGAGGGTTACCGCTGTGATCTGGTCCGCTGCCCCGGCCGCCGACTCGACGCCCCGTCCCGTGTCCCTGGACGAGGCTCAACGAACGGCCAACGACGCCGCGGGCTGGGTGGAGGAGAACTGGTCCATCTGGCTCAGCAACGGCCTGCGCATGATCCTGATCGTGGTGATCGCGGTCGTCATGCGGTCGCTGATCCGGCGGGCCATCACCAAGCTCATAGCCCGCATGAACCGCACCACGGAACACCTCGACGGCACCGCGCTCGGCGGTCTGCTGGTCAACGCCGAGCGGCGGCGGCAGCGCTCCGAGGCCATCGGGTCGGTGCTGCGCAGCGTGACCTCGTTCCTCATCATGGGCACGGCCGCGCTGACCGTGCTGTCCGTACTCAAGATCAACCTGGCCCCGCTGCTCGCGAGCGCCGGTGTGGCGGGTGTGGCCATCGGCTTCGGCGCCCGCAACCTCGTCACGGACTTCCTCTCCGGCGTCTTCATGATCCTGGAGGACCAGTACGGCGTCGGTGACGAGGTGGACGCCGGCGTCGCCACCGGCACCGTCATCGAGGTGGGCCTGCGCGTGACCAAGCTGCGCGGCTCCAACGGCGCCATCTGGTACGTGCGCAACGGCGAGGTGAAGCGCATCGGCAACCTCAGCCAGGGCTGGGCCACGGCGGGCGTCGACATCCAGGTCCGCTCGGACGAGGACCTGGACCGGGTGCGCGGGATCATCACCCGCGCCGGCGAGGAGATGCAGAAGGACGAGCCGTGGAACGAGCGGCTGTGGGAGCCGGTCGAGGTGCTCGGGCTGGACGCGGTCTATCTCGACTCCGTCGTCATCCGGGTGTCCGCGAAGACGATGCCCGGCGTGGCGCTGGGCGTGGAGCGGGAGCTGCGCTGGCGGATCAAGCGGGCGCTGGACGCGGAGGGCATCCGCATCGTCGGGCGCCCGCTGGACGCGGACCTGGAGACGGCGGCCGCCGACCCGGCGGCGGCGGTGGCCGCCCCCTCGGCCCTGGCGAACCCCACCTCCCCGCAGTCCCAGGCCACCGTGCCGATACCGCCGGGCCCCACGCTCGGGAAGTGATCCGTCGCGGCGGGGCCGGGAAAGAACCCCGCCGCACCCATTGACGTCGCCCTACCGCGGCCTTAACGTCCTGTCTCATTGATAGGAAAGTTTCCTAACAGCTGTGCGGCCGCATCGTCGGCGGCTGATTTCCCGACAGCTGCGTTCCCGAACAGATGAGGCGGAGACCATGGCCGGTGCCCCGGGGACCCCACGTGTGCTGCGGGCCATGAACGACCGGGCCGCCCTGGACCTCCTCATCGCCCACGGCCCCCTCACCCGCACCCGCCTCGGCGAACTCACCGGCCTCTCCAAGCCCACCGCCTCCCAACTGCTCACCCGGCTGGAGGCGGCCGGGCTGGTCCGCCCGACCGGCAACGTCACCGGCCGGCCCGGCCCCAGCGCCCAGCTCTACGAGGTGAACCCGGGCGTCGCCCACGTCGCCGCCCTCGCCGTGGACCCCGAGGGCATCACCGCCGCCGTCGCGGACATCACCGGCCGCGTCGTCGGCGAGCACCGCGTCGAGGCGGAGGCGAGCGCCGAGCCCGTACGGACGCGCACCGCCGCCCTGGTCACCGAGGCGGTCGAGGGGGCGCTCGCCGCGGCGGGCCTCGGCCGCGACGCCCTGCACCGCACGGTCATCGGCACCCCCGGCGCCCTCGACCCGCGCAGCGGCACCCTCCGCTACGCGCCCCACCTGCCCGGCTGGCAGTCCCGTGCCCTCCCGGACGAGCTCGCCGCGGCGCTCGGGACGCCCGTCGTCATCGAGAACGACGTCAACCTCGCCGCGGTCGCCGAGCAGCACGACGGCACCGCCCAGGACTTCGACGACTTCGTGCTCGTCTGGGCGGCCGAGGGCGTCGGCGCCGCCGTCGTGCTCGGCGGCAATCTGCTGCGCGGCGCCACCGGGGGCGCGGGCGAGATCGGCTATATGCCGCTGCCCGGCGCGCCGCTCGCGCGCGGCGGCGAGGACGCGACCGCGGGCCCGGACGGCGGCGGGGGCTTCCAGATGCTCGTCGCCTCGCCCGCCGTGCTCGCGCTCGCGGCCACCCACGGCATCGACGCCACCACCGCGCGGGAGGCGCTGACGCTGGCCGCCGCCACCCCGGGGGGTGGTGACGACCTGCTCGCCGAGCTCGGGCGGCGGCTCGCCGTCGGGCTCGCGGCCGTCGTCGCCGTGGTCGACCCGGAGCTGGTGGTGCTCTCCGGCGAGGTCTGCCAGGCGGGCGGCGAGCGGCTGCGCTCGATGGTCGAGGCCGAGCTCACGGGGCTGTCCCTGCCCCGGCCGCTGCTGCGGCTCAGCGCCGTCCAGGGCTCGCCGATCATCACCGGGGCGCTGCGGGTCGCGCTCGCCGCCGCCCGCGACACCGTCTTCGACACCGCCTGACCGGCCGCCCCGCCTCTCCCCCGCGTCCCCCGCGTTCCCGCGCGCCACTTCCCCGCCCCCTGCCGCAAAGGAAGTCCAGCCATGCCGCGAACGCACCGCCGCGCGCCGGCCCTCCTCCTCCCCCTGCTGCTCTGCGTGGGCCTGCTGGCGGGCTGCGCGAACCCGGCCCGGGGCAGCGCCGACGACGACCCCACCCGGCCGGTGACCCTGCGGTTCTGGCACGGCTGGTCGGAGAAGAACGAGGTCAAGGCGATCGACGCGTCGATCGCCCGGTTCGAGAAGCTGCACCCCAACATCCGGGTGAAGGCGACCGGGAACGTCAGCGACGCGACCGCCGGCCAGGCGCTGCGCGCGGGCGGGAGCGACGCGCCCGACGTGGTGTCCTCCTTCACCACCGACAACGTCGGGCAGTACTGCTCCTCCGGCATGTGGGCCGATCTCGACCCCTTCATGCGGAAATCGGGCCTCGACAAGGAGAAGGTCTTCCCGAAGACCCTGCTGAGCTACACCTCCTACGAGGGCAGGCAGTGCGCCCTGCCGCTGCTCGCGGACGCCTACGGCCTCTACTACAACAAGGACGCCTTCGAGGAGGCGGGCATCTCCCGTCCCCCGCGCACGATGTCCGAATTCCGCGAGGACGCGGCGAAGCTCACCCGGCGGACCTCCGGCGGCTCGTACCGGCAGCTCGGCTATATGCCGGACTTCCGCTTCTACCAGAACAGCCCGGACCGGCTCCTCGCCCAGTGGGGGCCGCGCTACTTCGACGACAAGGGAAAGGCCCGGCTCGCCGATTCCCCCGACACCGCGGAATTCTTCCGCGTCCAGCGGGAGCTGATCGGCGCGCAGGGCGGCTACGGCCCGCTGGAGAGGTTCCGCACCACCTTCGGTGACGAGATGTCCTCGCAGAACGCCTTTCTGACCGGGAAGGTGGCCATGCACATGGACGGCGAATGGCGCGGGCGGATGCTGGACGAGGCCAAGCCCTCCTTCCGCTGGGCCACGGCCCCCATGCCGGTGCCGGACGACCGCCCGGAGACCTACGGCCGCGGCTATCTCACCGGCACGGTCGCGGGCATCGCGCACAGCAGCAAGCACCAGAACGCGGCGTGGGAACTGCTGAGATTCCTGACGGCCGACACCGGTCAGGTGGTCGCGTTCGCCAACGCCATCCACAATCTCCCCTCCACCAACGCCGCGCTCGCCTCACCGGAACTGGACCGCGACGCCACTCTCCGGACCTTCCTCGGCATCGCCGCGAATCCCCGCAGCGTCGGCATGCCGCCGTCAGTCAACGGCGGGCAGTACATCGTCTCGCTCCGCGACTTCTCCTACGACGTCGAGGCGGGACGGGTCCACGACCTCGCGAAGGGCCTGCGCCGGCTCGACCGGCAGATAGACGACGACAACCTCCAGTCCCGCAACTGACGGAGCCCGCCATGGCCATATCCCCAGCACCCGAACTGCGCCGCAGACGCACCCGAGAACGGCTGCGGACGCTCGGCTTCCTCTCGCCGTGGCTGGTCGGCTTCACCGTCTTCTTCGGCTATCCGCTCCTCGCCACCGTCTATTTCTCCTTCATGCACTACAACCAGATCCAGGCCCCGACCTTCGTCGGCCTGCGGAACTGGCGCTATGTGCTGGAGCAGATGCCCCTCTTCGGCCCGGCGCTGTGGAACACCCTCTGGCTCGTGGTCGTCATGGTCGCCCTCCGCGTCGCCTTCGGGCTCGGCGTCGGCCTGCTCATCACCAAGATCAAGACGGGTGCCGGGTTCTTCCGTACGGCCTTCTATCTGCCGTATCTGGCACCGCCCGTGGCCGCGACGGTCGCCTTCGTCTTCCTGCTCAACCCCGGCACCGGGCCGGTCAACGAGGCGCTCTCGGCGGTGGGGGTGTCCGCGCCCAACTGGTTCAACGACCCGGACTGGGCCAAGCCCTCGCTGGTGCTGCTCTCCCTCTGGGGCATCGGCGACCTGATGGTCATCTTCATGGCTGCCCTGCTGGACGTGCCCAAGGAGCAGTACGAGGCGGCCGAACTGGACGGCGCGGGCCCGTTCGCGACATTCCGCTACGTCACCTGGCCGGCCATTCTGCCGATCGTGATGTTCGCGGTGGTGACGGGCGTCGTGCAGACCATGCAGTACTACACCCAGGCGCTGGTCGCCGGAAAACTCGCCTCCGGGGTCAGCATCGGGCCCGGCACGGTCATCCAGCCCGGCTATCCCGACCACTCCACGCTCACCGTTCCGCAGCTCGTCTATTCGCTGGGCTTCCAGAATTTCAACACCGGCGCCGCGTGCGTGCTCTCGCTCGTGCTCTTCGCCATCGCCATGACCGCGACCTCGCTGCTCATGCGCAAGCGGGCCGGCCTGCTGACGGCGGAGGACTGAGCGTGATGACCCGTCGCCGCGCTCTGCACTGGATAGCGGTCCACACCACCGCCATCGCCGCCGCGCTCTTCTTCGTCCTGCCGTTCGTCTTCGTCTTCCTGACTTCGGTCATGAGCGACGACCAGGCGATGAGCGGCGAGCTGTGGCCGCACGAGTGGAACTGGTCGAACTACGCGGAGGTGTTCGACACCCCGGGCTTCCTCGACTGGTGGCGCAATTCCCTCCTCTACGCGGGCCTCGGCACCCTCTTCACCGTGTGCTCGTCGGTCCCGGTGGCCTACGCGCTCGCCAAATTCCGCTTCCGCGGCCGCCGGACGGCGCTCATGCTCGTCATCTCCACGATGATGCTGCCGCCCCAGGTCGTCGTCATCCCGATGTATCTGGTGTGGGCGCAGCAGCTGCACCTGTCGGGCTCCCTCTGGCCGCTGATCATCCCGATGGCGTTCGGGGACGCGTACTCCATCTTCCTGCTCCGGCAGTTCCTGCTGACGATTCCCAGGGAATACCTGGAATCGGCGAAGGTCGACGGCTGCGGTGAGCTGCGCACGCTGCTGGGCATCGTGGTGCCGATGGCGAAGCCGGGCATCGCGGCGGTCGCGCTCTTCCAGTTCTTCTACTGCTGGAACGACTACTTCGGCCCGCAGATCTACGCGGCGCAGAATCCGGGCGCCTGGACGCTCAGTTATGGTCTGGAGTCCTTCAAGAGCGCGCACAGCGTCAACTGGAATCTCACCATGGCGGCGACGCTGCTCGTCATGGCGCCGGTCATCGTCGTTTTCTTCTTCGCACAGAAAGCCTTCGTCGAAGGCGTCACTCTCACCGGAGTAAAGGGCTGAATCCCATGATGCGCACATGAAGCTCGCAGTGGTCGGCGGAGGATCGACCTACACCCCCGAACTCATCGACGGTTTCGCCCGCCTGCGCGACACGCTGCCGCTGACGGAACTCGTCCTGATCGACCCGGCCGCGGACCGGCTGGAGCTCATCGGCCCGCTCGCCCGGCGGATCTTCGCCCGCCAGGGCCACCCCGGGCGCATCACCTGGACCGCCGACCTGGACGCGGGCGTGGACGGCGCCGACGCCGTGCTGCTCCAGCTGCGCGTGGGCGGCCAGGCGGCCCGCGAGCAGGACGAGACGTGGCCGCTGGACTGCGGCTGCGTGGGCCAGGAGACGACGGGCGCGGGCGGCCTCGCCAAGGCGCTGCGCACGGTGCCCGTGGTGCTGGACATCGCGGAGCGCGTGCGGCGGCGCAACCCGGACGCGTGGATCGTGGACTTCACCAATCCGGTGGGGATCGTGACCCGGGCGCTGCTGACCGCCGGGCACCGGGCGGTCGGGCTGTGCAACGTGGCCATCGGCTTCCAGCGGAAGTTCGCCGGTCACCTGGGCGTCGCGCCGGAGGCGGTCGCGCTGGAGCACGTGGGGCTCAACCACCTCACGTGGGAGCGGTCGGTGACCGTCGGCGGCCGTGACGTGCTGCCGGAGCTGCTCGCCGAGCACGGCGAGGCCATCGCCGCCGACCTGCGCATGCCGCGCGGGCTGCTGGACCGGCTCGGCGTGGTGCCCTCGTACTACCTGCGCTACTTCTACCAGCACGACGAGGTCGTCGAGGAGCTGCTGAGCAAGCCCTCGCGCGCCGCCGAGGTGGCCGCGATGGAGCGGCAACTGCTGGCGCTGTACGGGGATCCGACGCTGGACGAGAAGCCGGAGCTGCTGGGCAAGCGGGGTGGCGCGTTCTATTCGGAGGCCGCGGTCGCGCTGACCTCCTCGCTGCTGCGTGACACCGGCGACGTGCAGGTCGTCAACACCTTCAACAACGGCACACTGCCGTTCCTGCCGGACGACGCGGTCATCGAGGTGCCCGCGGCGGTGGACGCCCGGGGCGCGCACCCGGCGCCCGTACGCCCCCTGGAGCCGCTGTTCGCCGGGCTGGTCGCGGGTGTCACCGCCTACGAGCACCTGGCGCTGGAAGCCGCGCTCAAGGGCGGTCGCGACCGGGTGTTCGAGGCCCTGCTCGCGCATCCGCTGATCGGCCAGGCCGCCTACGCGGACCGGCTGGCCGACGACCTGATCGCACACAACCGGGAGCACCTCGCGTGGGCCTGAGCGACTCGGCGTTGGCGATCGACGCCGGTAACAGCAAGACCGACGTGGCTCTGGTGGCCGCGGACGGGACCGTGCTCGGCCAGGCCCGGGGCGGAGGCTTCCAGCCGCAGCGGACCGGGGCCGGGGAGGCGGTCGCGGCCCTGGGGCCGCTGCTGGCCGAGGCGGCGGCGCGGGCCGGGCACAGCGGCCCGGTCCGGGTGGGCCACATCCAGGCGTGCCTGGCCAACGCCGATCTCCCGGTGGAGGAGAAGCGGCTCACGGCGGCGGTCGAGGCGCGCGGCTGGGGGCGTACGGTCACGGTCGCCAACGACACCTTCGCCCTGCTGCGGGCGGGGCTGCCCGACGGGGACGAGCCCGCGGGCGTGGCCGTGGTGTGCGGGGCCGGCATCAACTGCGCGGGGCTGGCGCCGGGCGGCCGCACCGCCCGCTTCCCCGCGATCGGCCACCTCTCGGGCGACTGGGGCGGCGGCGGGCACCTGGCGGCCGAGGCCCTGTGGTGGGCGGCGCGCGCGGACGACGGGCGCGGCGAGGCGACCGAGCTGGCCCGCGTCCTGCCCGCGCACTTCGGGCTGGCGGACATGCCCGCGCTGATCGAGGCGCTGCACCTGGGCACGGTGCGGGAGGAGCGGCAGCACGAGATCACGCCGCTGCTGTTCGCGGTGGCCGCCGCGGGGGACGCGGTGGCGCGGTCGCTCGTGGCCCGGCAGGCGGAGGAGGTCGTGGCCATGGCGACGGTGGCGCTGGGACGGCTGAGGCTGCTGGCGGAGCCGGTGCCGGTGGTGCTGGGCGGCGGTGTGCTGGCGGCACGCCATCCGCTGCTGCACGACCGGGTCGTGGAACTGCTGGCGGCGCGTGCCCCCAAGGCCGTGCCGGTGGTGGTGACGGCGCCGCCGGTGCTCGGCGCGGCGCTCCTCGCCCTGGACCGGGCGCAGGCTCCGGATTCCGCGTACGCCCGGCTGCGGGGGCACTTCGCGTAGGGCCTGATCCCCCCTCACCGGCCGGGCTGGCAACCCCAGCCCGGTCTCTCGCATTCCCTCACCGGGCGCCTGTTCGCGTCATCCTCGCGCCGTGAGAACCGTCACTGCGGACGGGCGCGTTCCGAAGAAATGCCGCTCAAGATCATTTGCGGCCGCAGAATCTCCTGACACGGCGTCAATAACGCCATACGCCAGAAACTTCTCCCCTGGCGATAGTTGACCTTTCATGCACCGAATGTCCATAAAGCGGCCAACCATTCCTCACCCTCCCGGCACCCGTGCAAACATCCGGTCCGCATGGATTGATCACGAAATACAACAAGCAACCGCCATCAAAAGGGATTTGCGGGTGCATTCGTGACAACCCTGCACCTGATCACCTTTCGAGGGGGGTTCGACCCATGTCGTCCAACGTCACCCGACGTCTTGTACTCAGAGGCACCGCCGTGGCCGTGGCCGGTGCCGCGCTGGCCGCTCCGACCGCGCTGGCCGCCACCCGGAGCGCCGCAACGGGCACCATGGACCACTCCGGCCACACCGGACACAGCGATCCCCAGCCGTTCGACGAGATCTACCAGGGCCGGCACATCGTCGGTAAGGCCGCCGAGCCCGGCAGCATGAGCGCCCACCACGGCGGCACCTTCGCGGTCTTCATAGACGACCGTGAGCTGCACATCATGCGGCTCGGCGACGGGACCTGGATCAGCGTCGTGAACCACTACCTCCCCCTCGACGAACCGCGCGCGCTCGCCCGCGCCGCCGTCGAGAAGCTCCGGGGCGCCACGCTCGTCCCGATGACGATGTCCCACTGACGCGTCACTGCCCTCCCACGAACCCGACCCGAAAGGACACGACACCCCATGGCAGTGCGCAAGAACCAGGCGAACCTCACCGCTACCGAGAAGCGGAACTTCGTCAACGCCGTGCTGGAGCTGAAGCGCAAGGGCGGCTACGACGAATTCGTCCGGACGCACGACCAGTTCATCATGAGCGACCGCGACGACAGCGACCGTGTGGGCCACCACGCGCCGTCCTTCCTGCCGTGGCACCGCCGCTTCCTGATCCAGTTCGAGCAGGAGCTCCAGAAGATAGATTCCTCGGTCTCGCTCCCCTACTGGGACTGGACCGCCGACCGCGGGACCAACGCCTCCATCTGGGGCGCCGACTTCCTCGGCGGCAACGGCCGCAGCCGCGACGCCCAGGTGACCACCGGCCCGTTCGCGTACTCCACAGGCAAGTGGAACATCAACGTCAGCGTCGACAACCGCCCTTACCTCCAGCGCGAGCTGGGCGCCGGCGGCCAGCTGCCCACGCGGGCGCAGGTGGACGCCGTGCTCGCCGTGCCCGTCTACGACATGGCGCCCTGGAACGGCCAGTCGGAGGGCGGCTTCCGCAACCTCCTGGAGGGCTGGCGCGGACCGGGCCGGATCCACAACAGCGTGCACGTGTGGATCGGCGGCCACATGGCCACCGGCACCTCCCCCAACGACCCGGCCTTCTGGCTGCACCACTGCTTCATCGACAAGCTGTGGTCCGACTGGCAGCGCATGCACCCCACTTCGGGCTACCTGCCCGCCGGCAACACCCCGAACGTCGTGGACCTCAACGACACCATGCGCCCCTGGAACAACGTCACTCCGGCCGACATGCTCGACCACACGAAGTTCTACACCTACGACCGCTGACGGTCGTCCGGCCGGGCCCGGGAACCGAACGGGCCCGCCGTACGTGGTGGGGTACAGAGGCCGACGCGGGCCCCGGTGAAGATCCCGATCCGAACAAGATCGGCCGGAGACCGGTGTGTTTGTCAGTCCCTGCGGCCATACTGACTGGCCGGGCACCTGTCCTCCACCGCATCGGGTGACGGGCCGCCCTCAGCGACCGAGGGGGAGGTCTCGTGTCCTATCCGCAGCCGGCCGGAGCCGTCGCGCCGACGACGCCCGCGCCTCCGCCCGCCTCGCCCGTACCGCCGGGCCCGCCCGAGCGGACGCCGGCCTGGCGCGAGGCGCTCGACCGGCTGCGGGCCGCGGCGACGACCGAGCCCGGGCGGCTGCGGATCATCGGCGCCGTCCTGGTCGTGCTGCTGGTCGCCTTCGGCGCGGTCACCGCCTGGCAGGTGACCTCCCGGGCCTCCGCGGCCGACGCCGTCGTGGACCGCAGCCAGCCGCTGAGCGCCGACGCCGCCGACATCTACCGCTCCCTCGCCGACGCCGACACCACCGCCGCGAGCGGCTTCCTCGCAGGCGGGCAGGAGCCGCGCGCGGTCCGCGAGCGCTATGAGAAGGACATCGCGCGCGCCTCCGAGCTGCTGGTCAAGGCCGCCACCGACAGCAGCGGCCCGGACGCCTCCCGCAGCCGGATCGCCGAGCTCAACGCCGAGCTCCCGCAGTACACCGGCCTGGTGGAGGCCGCCCGCGCCAACAACCGCCAGGGCCTCCCCCTCGGCGGCGCCTATCTGCGCTACGCGGGCGACCGGATGCGCGACCGGCTGCTGCCCGCCGCCCGCGGGCTCTACGAATCGGAGACCGCCCGCCTCGGCTCCGACTACGCCGACGCCAAGTCCTGGCCCTGGGCCGCCCTGGGCACCGGCGTGCCGGCCCTCGCCGCGCTCGGCTGGACCCAGCGGCGCTCCTTCCTGCGCACCAACCGCGTCTTCAACCACGGCCTGCTGGCCGCGACCGGCGCCGCCACGGTGGTGCTGCTCTGGCTGACCGTCGGCCACGCCGTGGCCCGCTCCTGCCTGGAGCGCTCCTATTCCCACGGCGCCGAGTCCCTCCAGGTCCTCAACGAGGCCCGGATCGGCTCCCTCCAGGCCCGCGGTGACGAGAACCTCACCCTGGTCGCGCGCGGCGCCGTCCTCACCAAGAGCGGCGACGACGCGTACGAGACGAGCTACCGCGAGGGCATGGACAAGCTCATCGGCGGCGGCCACGGCCGCCCCGCCGCCGGCTCCCTCCTGGAGCGCGCCCGCGGCCTCGCCGACGACCGCGCCGGGCGCGACCCCGTGGACGCGGCGATCGCGGACGTACGGGAGTGGCAGCGCCGGCACGGCGACGCCCGCGCGGCCGACGACGGCGGGTTCTACGACAAGGCCGTCTCCGAGGTCATCGGCGACAAGGGCAGCACGGGCGAGTCCTTCGACCGCGTCGACGACGAACTGCGGCAGGCCCTGGACCACGAGCAGAACGAGTTCCGGCAGGCGGCCGACGACGGGCGCGGCGCGCTCTCGGGCCTGGCGGCCGGCGCCGCCGTGCTCGCCGTCCTGGGGGCGGCGGGCGCCGTCCTCGGCATCGGGCGCAGACTGTCGGAGTACCGGTGACGGGGGGAGGCGAGGGCGTGAACGCACCACTGCGGGCGCTCGGGACACGAGTGCGCTCCAGGCCACTGCTCACGGCCGTGACGGCGGCGGGCTGCGCGCTGGCGACGACGGCCGCCGTGCTGCTGCCCGTCCAGGGCGGCGCCGCCGCGGAGCGCCCGGAGCGGCCCCCCGCCGCGGCCGCCGGGCCGGCGCGGGAGGCCGCGGCGCCGAAGTGCACCGACCCGGAGGCGAGTCTGCGGCCGACGGGCGACCTGGACGGCCCGGCCGTCCGGCGCATCAAGGCCCGCGGCAAGCTGATCGCGGGCGTCGACCAGAACAGCTACCGCTGGGGCTACCGCGATCCCGCCACCAACGAGCTGAGCGGCTTCGACATCGACCTGGTGCGCGCCATCGCCAAGGACATCCTGGGCGACCCGGACAAGGTCGTCTTCCTCACGATCCCCACCAACCGCCGCATCCCCGCCGTGCAGTCGGGCAAGGTGGACATCGTCGCGCGCACCATGACCGTCAACTGCACCCGGATCGGCCAAGTCGCCTTCTCCACCGCCTACTTCCAGGCGGGGCAGCAGGTGCTGGTCCCCAAGGGGTCGCCGGTGAAGGCGTTCGACGACTCGCTGAAGGGGAAGAAGGTCTGTACGGCCGAGGGATCCACGGCGGAGGCCAAGGTGCGGGAAGAGCCGCACGGTTCGACCCTGGTGACCGTCCCCAACCACCTCGACTGCCTGGTGCGGCTCCAGCTGGGCCAGGTCGACGCGGTGGTCAACGACAACGCCCTGGCGGCCGGGCAAGCCGCCCAGGACCCCTCCGTGCAGCTGGTCGGAAAGCCGTTCACCACCGAACCGTACGGCGTGGCGATGAACCTCAAGGACGTGGACCTGGTACGCCGGGTCAACAAGGTGCTGGAGGACTACCGCAGCGGTGGCACCAACAGCCCGTGGATGAAGGCGTACCAGCACTGGCTCGCCTCCGGCCTCGGTGAGGCCGACGCCCCGCCGGCACCCGAGTACCGGGACTGACAGCGGGCGCGCGCGAGGAGCGACGAGCACCACCGTTGAGGAGAGGTCGGCGGCAGGGCCGCGGACAGGAGAGGGGACCGATGGCGGTCGCGGGGCCCACCGGGCCGGCCTTGAGCCGCGAGGAGGTGGACCGTGCGCTGGCGAGGCTCGGCGCCGAGCACGAGGCCGTCGAGACCTCGCTGCTCGCCCTCCAGGACCACGCGGGGCGCCGCCTCCTGGAGGGGGCGGAGCTCACCGGCACCACCAAGAGCCGGTGGGCGGCGGCCGAGCTGCTCATCAGCCGGCTGTGGGTGTGCTTCGACGCCTATACGGCGGCCCTGACGGCCGCCCGCGAGCTGCGCGCGCGGCGCCGCTGGCCCAGCCAGGCCGAGCTGTCCGAGCTCACCGAGCTGCTGCGCGGCAGCGGCGTCACCCTGCCCGGCGACGCCACGCTCACCCTCGCCGCCGAGGGCACCGCCGCCCGCCTGAGCGAGCGGCTGAGCCTCCAGGAGCTCCTGGAGCGGATGAACGGCTGGTACGCCCAGGCGCTCGACGTGGTGGTCACCGCAGACGCGGTCTGGTCGGCGCTGCCCGCGCGGATCGACCTGCTGGCCGCGGAGTTGCAGCGCGTCCGCTCCCTGGCCCACTCGGTGGGCGTGCGGCCCGGCGAGCACCCCTCCGGCGACGACCTGGAGGAGATCACTCTGGAGCTGGCCGCACTGCGGTCCGAGGTGATAGCCGATCCGCTGGCCTTCTGGGCGGGCGCGTCGCCGAGCTCCGCGCCGGGCGGCGGCCGCCCCGACACCGGGCGCTACGACCGCGCGGCCCGCGCCCTGGAGGACGTACGCCGCGAGGTCGAGGCCGTCCTGGACGTCCGGCAGGACGCCGAGCAGCGGCTGCTCCAGGTGCGGGACGTCCTCTCGCGGGCCGACCGCACGCTGACGGAGGCGCGGCAGGCGCGCGCCGAGGTCCTGTCCAAGATCGCCGCGTTCGAGGTGCCCGCCGTGTCGGGCCCGCCGACCGCGCTCTACGAACAGCTGGCGGCGGCGGCCGACCACCGCAGGCACGCACGGTGGCACCGCCTGTCGCCCCTGCTGGAGGGCCTGGAGCAGCGGGCCGAGGACGAACTGCTGCGGGCCCGCGAGTCGCTGGCCGCGGTGACCGCCCCGCTGGCCGTGCGGGCCGAGCTGCGCGGGCGGCTGGACGCGTACCGCGCGAAGGCGGGCAGGCACGGCCTGACGGAGGACTCCTTCCTGATCGAGCGGCACGACGCGGCGCGCCGCATGCTGTGGAGCGCGCCATGTGATCTGGTGGCCGCCGAAATGGCTGTTCTGCGTTATCAGCAGGCGCTCGCCGACGCGCTGGCGCCGCCACCGACCGGGGCCCCGGAGCCCGTGGACCGTAGGGGGGAATCTTGAGCGTTGCCTGCCAGCGCCCGGGCTGCGCCGGGGCGTACGAGGACGTGGGCGGCGGTGAGCTGTACTGCGACACCTGCGGGCTGACCCCGGTGGTCTCGCCGCACGGCATGCTGGCGTCCCCGGCCACCGGGATGACGGCCGGGGGCCTGGGCTCGGGCCCGAGCGGCCCTTCGGGGCGGTCCGCGCCCGGCTCGTCGTCGGGATCGTCCCGGTCCTCGTCCTCCCGCCGGTCGGTGTCCGGCAGGCTGTCGCGCGCGCTGGCCGGCGGCTCCCAGGGGTCCGGGGGCACGGCGGGCACCCGGTCGGTGTCGGTGCGCAGCTCGCACTCCTCGGCGGCCCCGGCCTCCGGGCGCGGCAAGCTGGGCGCCGGGCTGGTGAGCGTGCCGGAGGTGCCGCGCCCGGATCCGCGCGCGGCGGTGCTGGAGAACCCTCAGGTGCCCGAGCGGAAGCGGTTCTGCAGCAAGGGCGACTGCGGTGCGCAGGTGGGCCGTTCGCGCGGGGACCTGCCGGGGCGCACAGAGGGCTTCTGCACCAAGTGCGGGCACCCGTACTCCTTCGTGCCGAAGCTGCGGGCGGGCGACGTGGTGCACGGGCAGTACGAGGTCGCGGGCTGCCTCGCGCACGGCGGGCTGGGCTGGATCTATCTCGCCGTGGACCGCGCCGTCTCCGACCGCTGGGTGGTCCTCAAGGGCCTGCTGGACACGGGTGACGAGGACGCGCTGGCGGTGGCCGTCTCCGAGCGGCGCTTCCTCGCGGAGATCGAGCACTCCAACATCGTCCGGATCTACAACTTCGTCGAGCACCTCGACCAGCGGACCGGCAGCCTCGACGGCTACATCGTCATGGAGTACGTGGGCGGCAAGTCGCTCAAGGAGATCGCCAACGCCCGGCGGCAGCCGGACGGGCGGCGCGACCCGCTGCCGGTCGGGCAGGCGTGCGCGTACGGCATCGAGGCCCTGGAGGCGCTGGGCCATCTGCACAGCCGCAATCTGCTGTACTGCGACTTCAAGGTCGACAACGCCATCCAGCAGCAGGACCAGCTCAAGCTGATCGACATGGGCGCGGTCCGGCGGATGGACGACCACGACAGCGCGATCTACGGCACCGTGGGCTACCAGGCGCCGGAGGTCGCGGAGGTGGGCCCGTCCGTCGCCTCCGACCTCTACACGGTGGCGCGCACGCTGGCGGTACTCACCTTCGACTTCCAGGGCTACACCAACGTCTTCGCCGACAGCCTCCCGGACCCCGAGCACATCGAGGTCTTCACCCGCTACGAGTCCTTCTACCGGCTGCTCGTCCGGGCGACCGACCCCGATCCGGGGCGGCGGTTCGGGTCCGCGCAGGAGATGGCGGACCAGCTGACGGGCGTGCTGCGGGAGGTCGTCGCGCTCGAGACGGGGCGGCCGCGGCCCGCGCTGTCGACGCTGTTCGGGCCCGAGCTGCGGGTGGTGGACACCCGGCTGTTCGAGGAGGCGGTCCGCGAGACCTCGGTGCTGGGCGCCCGGGTGACGGGCCGCGGCCGCAAGGGCGCGGCCGCCGCGGTGCCCGCGCAGCGGCGGCCCGCGGGCCCGGGCACCGGCCCGGCGGCGGCCGTCACCCCGCTGGACACCCGGGCCGCGGCGCTGGCCCTGCCGGTGCCGCTGGTCGACCCGAACGACCCCAACGCGGGCTTCCTGGCGGGCCTGCTGGCCTCCCAGCCCGCCGAGCTCTACGCCGCGCTCCAGGCGGCGCCCACGGCCTCGCCGGAGCTGCGGCTGCGGCGCGTGCGGGCCCAGCTGGAGCTCGGCGAGGAGGGGCTCGCGACGAAGGCGATCGAGGCGCTGGAGGCCGCGCACCCCGAGGACTGGCGGGTCGTCTGGTACCGCGGGCTGCACGCGCTGACCACCGGTGACCACGAGACGGCCGCGCTGTCCTTCGACGCCGTCTACGACGCCTTCCCGGGCGAGCCCGCGCCGAAGCTGGCGCTGGGGGTGTGCGCGGAGGTGCTGGGGCAGCTCGACAACGCCGCCGAGTACTACCGCCTGGTGTGGGAGACGGACCAGAGCTTCGTCGGCGCCGCGTTCGGGCTGGCCCGGGTGCGGCTGTCCGCCGGCGACCGTGCGGGTGCCGTGGCCGCGCTGGAGTCCATACCGGAGGCGTCCGTCCACTGCACGGCGGCACGGGTCGCGGCGGTACGGGCCCGGCTGCGCGGACGCCTCCCCCAGGACGTGCGGCTGGACGACCTGCTGGCCGCGGCCGGCCAGGTGGAGCGGCTCGCGGACTCCGGGCTGGACGCCGTGCGGCGGGAGCGGCTGTGCACGGAGGTGCTCGGCACCGCTCTGGACCGGGTGCTGGCGGCCCCGCCGGGCGCGGCCGCGCCCGGCGGGCACACCGCCACGCTGCTCGGCTGCGGCCTGGACGAGCGCGGGCTGCGGTTCGGGCTGGAGCGCTCGTACCGCGTGCTCGCGCGCCTCGCCCAGCGCGGTGAGGAACGGATCGAACTGGTGGAGCGGGCCAACCGTTTCCGCCCCAGGACATGGGTGTGATCGATGTCGCAACTGCCGCGCCCCCCACAGCTGACGGTATGTCCCTCCTGCCACGAGCCGCTGGAGCCGGCCGACAATTTCTGCGGCGGCTGCGGTGCCGATCTCTCGGCGCCGCCGCTGCCGCCGGCCGGGTCTCCCGCGGCTCCGCGCCCGGCACCGGAGGGGCACGCGGCCGCGCGGGCCGCCGGCCGGACCGCCCCGGGGCCGCCGCCCGGCGGTGATGCCTCCGCGGCGCCCGGGACCGGCCCGGACCCGCGTGAGACGCGCGCGTTCGGGGGTGTGCCCGCGCAGGCGGCGCACGGTGCCTTCGGCGCGCCGCCGGAGCCGGGCCACGCGCACCCCGGCGCGGACGGCACCGGCAGGATCTGCGGGTCCTGCCGATCCGGCATGATCGACAAGGACGGGTACTGCGAACACTGCGGTCATGCACAGCCGCGCGAACGGGATCACATGGAGCACCAGTTGCCAGGCGTCGCGGCGGTCAGCGACCGCGGCCTGCGCCACCACCGGAACGAGGACGCGTACGCCGTGTCCACCGTGGCACTCGCGGACGGCGGCCCCGCCACCGTCGCCGTCGTCAGTGACGGCGTGTCGTCCGCCACCCGGCCCGACGAGGCGTCGGCGGCCGCGTGCGCCGCGGCGCGCGAGCGGCTCGTGGCGGCCCTGCCGACGGGCGCGGACCCCCGGCAGGCCACTCACGACGCGATCGTCCAGGCCGCCGAGGCGGTCACCGCGCTCGCCTCGGCACCGCCCGCGGAAGAGGCCCGGCGGCACGAGGGGTACCGCCACGAGAACGCCCCCGCCTGCACCATCGTCAGCGCCGTCATCACCGGCGACCTCCTGACGGTGGGCTGGATCGGCGACAGCCGCGCCTACTGGGTGCCGGAGGACCGCGCCACCCAGCCCGCCCGGCTCACCGAGGACGACTCGTGGGCCGCCCAGATGGTCGCGGCGGGTCTGCTCACGGAGACCGAGGCGTACGCGGACGAGCGCGCCCACGCGATCACCGGCTGGCTGGGCGCCGACGCGTACGAGGTCGAGCCGCACACCGCGTCGTTCCACCCGGACCGGGAGGGCGTCGTCATCGTGTGCACCGACGGGCTGTGGAACTACGCCGAATCCGCGGAGCACATGGCCGCGATCACCCCGGCGGACGCCCGTCAGCGGCCGCTGGAGTGCGCGCGGCGGCTGCTGGCCCACGCGCTCGACGGAGGGGGCCACGACAACGTAACGGTGGCGGTCCTGCCGTTCCCGCTGCCGCTCGAAGGGGCAGGATCGGCCTGACGCGCGTGTCCACGGGGGATGCACGCCGCGGTGCCGGGCGCGCGGCCGTCCCCGCCCACTTGTTGCTTTGCCGAGTACCGAGGAGCGGATCAGATGGCCACATTCTCCAAGCCGGGTGTGCCCCGGTTCGCGGTCGAGGTGTATCAGAACGCCCATCTGCCCGAGGGCGGCCGCGATGTCGACGCGATCGTCACGGTCACCTCGACCGGCACCTCGACAAGCGCCTCGACAAGCGGCAGCGCGACGGGAGAGACGCCCATCCCGGCCCAGCTCTCCCCGGCGGGGCACGCGCCGCGGGCGCAGGCCCCGGACGCCGCCGTCGTCGTGATGGTCGACTGCTCGGGCTCGATGGACTATCCGCCCACCAAGATGCGCAACGCCCGTGATGCCACCGCTGCCGCCATCGACACCCTGCGCGACGGCGTGGCCTTCGCCGTGGTGGCCGGAACGCACCAGGCGAAGGAGGCGTATCCGGGCGGCGGCCGGCTCGCGGTGGCCGGTCCCGTCACCCGGCAGCAGGCCAAGGAGGCGCTGCGCAAGCTCGCTCCGGGCGGCGGCACCGCGATCGGCACCTGGCTGCGCCTGGCCGACCGGCTGCTGGACGCCTCCGGTGCCGCGATACGCCACGGCATCCTGCTGACCGACGGCCGCAACGAGCACGAGGAGCCGGAGGCGCTGCGGGCCACGCTGGACGTGTGCGCGGGCCGGTTCACCTGTGACGCGCGGGGCGTGGGGACGGACTGGGAGGTCAAGGAGGTCACCGGCATCGCCTCGGCGCTGCTGGGCACGGCCGACATCGTCGCCGATCCGGCCGGGCTGGCCACGGACTTCACGCGCATGATGCGGGCCACCATGGGCAAGGAGGTCGCGGACGTCGCGCTGCGGCTGTGGACCCCGCAGGGCGCGGAGGTGCGGTTCGTCAAGCAGGTCGCGCCGTCGATGGAGGACCTGACCGGCAGGCGCGCGGAGTCGGGGCCGCGCACGGGCGACTATCCGACGGGCTCGTGGGGCGACGAGTCGCGCGACTACCACGTGTGCGTACGGGTGCCGAGTGCCGCGGTGGGCGAGGAGATGCTGGCCGCGCGGGTCTCGCTCGTGCTGCCGTCGCCGGACGGCTCCCCGCCGGAGGTGCTCGCGCAGGGGCTGGTCCGGGCGATCTGGACGGACGACCCGGCGGCGTCGACGTCCATCAACCCCCAGGTGGCCCACTACACCGGCCAGGCCGAGCTGGCCGAGGTCATCCAACAGGGCCTGGACCTGCGGAAGTCGGGTGACGTCGACGGTGCCACGGCCAAGCTCGGCCGCGCCGTGCAGCTGGCGAACCGGTCCGGCAACGAGGACACCGCGAAACTCCTGGCGAAAGTGGTGGACGTCGTGGACGCCGCGACGGGTACTGTGCGGCTGAAGGCGAAGGTCACGGCCGAGGCCCGGATGACGCTCGAAACGCGCTCGACCAAGACCGTACGAGTGAAGAAGTAGCGAGGAACCGCGCGGGGGCGCGCGGCGGCCGCCAGGGCCGCGGTGGAGCCTCCCGGCGGCAGACCGGCCGGGCCTCGCGCCTTGGGTCCGGGCCGGGTCCGCCCCGGTCCGGTGCCGGCCCGGCGGTCACCGGTGCGCGGCCCGGTGAGACGATCCGGTGCGAGCGACCGGTGCACAGACCGGCGACGAAACGGCACACAAGGGGGATCAACCGACATGCCGACCTGCCCGAACGGCCACCAGTCGGCGGCCGACGACTGGTGCGAGGTGTGCGGCCACCGGATGTCGGCGGCCGCCCCCGCGGGTGCCGTGCCCCCGCCACCACCGCCCTCCGCACCGCCCCTGTCCGGTCCGGGCGGTGGCTATTACGGGGAGACGACCGTCCAGGCGGAGCTGTGCCCGCGGTGCCGTACGCCGCGTGAGGCGCAGGCGCCGTTCTGCGAGGAGTGCCGGCACAACTTCCTGACGCACACGGGGGCTTCGTTCGGCCCGCCGCCGGTGCCGCAGGCGCAGGACCTCCAGTCGGCGCCGCCGCCGGCCCCGCAGCACACGCAGCCGCCGCAGTCGTACGAGTACTACGGTTCGCGTCCGTCCCGGATCAACCGCCCGGCCGAGCCGCTCACTCCGGAGACCCACCCGGCGACGCCGTCGTACGGCGACGACGGCGACTGGATGCTCCCGCCCCCGAACTCCGCGCCGGCGTCGGCCTATCCGTACGCGGAGCACGCGTCGCCGTATCAGGAGTATCAGGAGCACACGGCGGAGGGGGCGCCGCAGGGCGTGCCGCCGCAGGCGGGGCCACCCGCCGCGGCCGCGGGCTGGACGGCCGTGGTGGCGCCGGACCGCGACTACTTCCTGGCGATGATGAACCGCAGCGGGCCGGAGGCGGCCGGGCTGAACCTGCCCGCCTACTCCCCCGAGCTCCAGCTCCCGCTGAGCGGCCCGCAGGTGACGATCGGCCGCCGCCGGCACAGCACCGGGGAGTCCCCGGACATCGACCTGTCCCGGCCGCCGGAGGATCCGGGCGTCTCGCACCAGCACGCCATGCTGGTGCAGCAGCCGGACGGCAGTTGGGCGGTCGTCGACCAGGACTCCACCAACGGCACGACGATCAACGGCTCGGAGGAGCCCATCCAGCCGTACGTGCCGGTGCCGCTCCACGACGGCGACCGGGTGCACGTGGGCGCCTGGACCACGATCACGCTCCGCCGGGGCTGATCTCCCGGTCCAGGGGCCAGCGCCAGGGGCCCTCCGGGGCGTCCAGCCAGGTCCACTGGCGGTCCCCGGCCACGGTCAGGCCGTAGCGTTCGCGCGGCGGGCGGCCTTCGTCGTGCCACAGGGCGAGGGCGGCCGCCGGTGCCATCCGGCTCACCGCAAGCAGGAATTGGAACTGGTCGTTCCGCAGCAGGCGCCAGGGGATGCCGCTCCGGTCGGGCGGCGGTGGCACGGCGGCACCACGCAGCGGCACGAAGTAGGCCGGTGTGTGCAGGAACCGCCCCTCCGCGTGCGCCGCGTCCGCGACGCGCAGGGCGATCAGCCCGGTGGCGAGCGGGGCGAGGATCAGCGCGCCCGGCCTGCTCTGCGCGATCCAGGCGGGCGGCACGGAGGGCAGGGCACAGGTGGCCATGGTCCGGTCGAAGGGGGCGCGTGACGGGCAGCCGAGCGCCCCGTCGCCGGTGACGACCGTGGGGTGGAAACCGGCCTCCGCGAGGTGCGCGCGGGCGGCTTCCGTGATCTCGGGGTCGAGATCGACGGTCGTGACGGCGGCGTCCCCGAGCCGGTGCGCGAGCAGGGCGGCGTTGTAGCCGGTGCCCGCGCCGATCTCCAGGACGGCGTGGCCCTCCCGCGGGTCCAGGACCGCGAGCATCCTGGCCATCAGGGACGGCTGGCTGCTGGAGGAGATCAGCTCGCCGTCCCGGACGTACGTGGCCAGCGGCTCGTCCGCGTAGACCCCGGTCAGCCAGGCTTCGCGGGCCCGGGGGTCCGGGTCGGCACGGGAGCGCCGCCGGTATCCGCCGGGCGCGCCCACGTAGTAGTACGGCACGAACAGCTCGCGCGGGACCTGCTCGAAGGCGGCCCGCCACCGGGGGTCGGCCAGCTCGCCGCGGGCGGTCAGCTCCCGTACGAGCCCGGCGCGCAGGGCGGCCGCGAGCTCTCGGTCGTAGGCGTCATCGGCCATGTGTCCAGGGTGCGCCGCCGCGGGGCGGGGTGCGAAGGCCGCCGGGCGCGTGGGCCCCCGAAAAGGGCGATGGTCCTACTTCTCCGGTCGTCGGCCGTGTGGTCTGAGACCATGGAGGGGTGATTGAGATTCCGCGCGGCACACTGCAGGAGCAGACGTTTTACGAGCAGGTGGGCGGCGAGGAGACCTTCCGGCGCCTGGTCCACCGCTTCTACCAGGGGGTCGCCGAGGACCCGCTGCTGCGGCCGATGTACCCGGAGGAGGACCTCGGCCCCGCCGAGGAGCGCCTGGTCCTCTTCCTGATCCAGTACTGGGGCGGCCCCCGTACGTACAGCGACAACCGCGGCCACCCGCGGCTGCGGATGCGGCACGCGCCCTTCGCGGTGGACCGCGCCGCGCACGACGCGTGGCTGCGGCACATGCGGGTCGCGGTCGACGAGCTGGAGCTCTCCCCGGCGCACGCCGAGCAGCTGTGGAAGTACCTGACCTACGCCGCCGCCTCGATGATCAACACCGAGGGCTGAGCCCGGGCGGGGCGCCGGTCCGGGCGCCCCTGCCCGTGGTCACGGCGCGCCTCAGGCGGGCGTGACCGTCAGACTCTGCAGGCCGCCCGTGCGCACGGCGACCGAGCCGTACGGGGTGCGCAGGCGCAGCCAGCCGCCCGCGGCGAAGAGCGCCAGCGGCTCGGGGCCGACGGCGAGCGCGGCACCGGCCCGGCCCGCGGCGGGCCCGGCGGCCGCCGCCGTCCGTACGGGCCGCAGGAAGCCCAGCGACTGGGCGGCATGCACCGCGCGCAGCGGCAGCGCCGTCCCGCCCAGGGTGCGGGACCAGATCTCCCGGCCGATGCGGTCCCGCTCGGCGCGCGTGCGCCGCTGGTCGGGCAGGGCCCCGTCCCGGGTGCGGAACTCGGCGACGGCGGCGGCCACGGCGCCCCGCACGGCCTCCACGTCGGGCAGGCCCTCCACGCGCTGCCAGCCGCTGCGCGGGGGCAGCACCCCGGCCCACGGCGGGCCCGTGACGGCCTCGGGGACGACGACGACCGGCCCGGCGCCGGGAGCCGCCTCCGCCGCGTCCAGGGCGTCGGCGAGCTGGCCGGCGGAGACGGTGGTGTCCAGCACGGTCCGCTCCCCGGCCGTCGGGGGCTCGGCGAGCCGCGCGGTGCGGATGGCAAGGACCTCGAAGGACGGCGGGCGGCCGAAGATACCCAGCACCCCGCCGCTCGCCTGGATCCGGACCGCGGCGGCCCGGTCGTAGTGGATCAGCCGGGCCAGGAAGGCGGCCAGGTCGGCCGCCTCCCCGGCATCGGCGAAGCACAGCCGCTGCCCGTACGGAACGGATCGCTCCGTCATGCGGCGACGGCCCCCTTCGCGGCCGGACGGCCGTCCGGATCCCCGTCGTCGTCCCGGTATTCCTCCAGGAAGGCCCGCTCCTCGGCGGTGATCCGCCGCGGGCGGCCCGTCTCGAAGTCGAACGGCACGACGACGGTGGTGGCCTTCACGTACACCCGGTCCTCGTCCTTGACCTCATAGGCGACGGTCATGGACGCCGCACCCAGCTTCGTCACCCACGTCTCGACGGTCACCGGAGCATGCCGGTGCACCAGCGGGCGCAGGTAGTCGATCTCGTGCCGGGCCACGACGGAGCCGCCCGTGAAGGACGCGCTCCCCTCCCCCGGCGCCAGCCGGAACATGAAGTCGATCCGCGCCTCTTCGAGATAGCGGATGAAGACCACGTTGTTCACATGGCCGAACGCGTCCATGTCCGACCAGCGCATGGGGCACGAGTACACGTGACGCGCCACGGTCAGCCCCGGGTGAGCTTCTTGTAGGTGGCGCGGTGCGGACGGGCCGCGTCCGGGCCGAGGCGCTCGATCTTGTTCTTCTCGTACGACTCGAAGTTGCCCTCGAACCAGAACCACTTGGAGTCGCCCTCGTACGCCAGGATGTGCGTCGCGACCCGGTCCAGGAACCAGCGGTCGTGGGAGACGACCACCGCGGCGCCCGGGAAGTCGAGCAGGGCGTTCTCCAGCGAGGAGAGGGTCTCGACGTCGAGGTCGTTCGTCGGCTCGTCGAGGAGCAGCAGGTTGCCGCCCTGCTTGAGGGTCAGCGCCAGGTTCAGGCGGTTGCGCTCACCACCGGAGAGCACCCCGGCCGGCTTCTGCTGGTCCGGGCCCTTGAAGCCGAACGCCGAGACATAGGCGCGGGACGGCATCTCGACCTGGCCGACGTTGATGTAGTCCAGCTCGTCGGAGACGACGGCCCACAGCGTCTTCTTGGGGTCGATGTTGGCGCGGCTCTGGTCGACGTAGGAGATCTTGACGGTGTCGCCGACCTTGATCGAACCGGAGTCCGGCGTCTCCAGGCCCTGGATCATCTTGAACAGCGTGGTCTTGCCCGCGCCGTTCGGGCCGATGACGCCCACGATGCCGTTGCGCGGCAGCGTGAAGGACAGGTCGTCGATGAGGACCTTCTCACCGAACGCCTTGGAGAGGTTGTTGACCTCGACCACGACGGAGCCCAGGCGCGGGCCCGGCGGGATCTGGATCTCCTCGAAGTCCAGCTTCCGCATCTTGTCGGCCTCGGCGGCCATCTCCTCGTAGCGAGCGAGACGGGCCTTGGACTTGGCCTGGCGGCCCTTGGCGTTGGAGCGGACCCACTCCAGCTCTTCCTTGAGGCGCTTGGCGCGCTTCGCGTCCTTCTGGCCCTCGACCTTCAGACGGGCGGCCTTGTTCTCCAGGTAGGTGGAGTAGTTGCCCTCGTAGGGGATGGCGCGGCCGCGGTCGAGCTCCAGGATCCACTCGGCGACGTTGTCCAGGAAGTACCGGTCGTGGGTGATCGCCACGACGGTGCCGGCGTACTTGGCGAGGTGCTGCTCCAGCCAGTTCACCGACTCGGCGTCGAGGTGGTTGGTGGGCTCGTCGAGGAGCAGCAGGTCGGGGGCCTCGAGCAGCAGCTTGCAGAGGGCGACGCGGCGCTTCTCACCACCGGAGAGGTTGACGACCGGCCAGTCGCCGGGCGGGCAGCCCAGCGCGTCCATGGCCTGCTCCAGCTGGGCGTCGAGGTCCCAGGCGTTGGCGTGGTCCAGGTCCTCCTGGAGCTTGCCCATCTCCTCCAGCAGCGCGTCGGAGTAGTCCGTCGCCATCAGCTCGGCGATCTCGTTGAAGCGGTTGAGCTTCCCCTTGATCTCCGCGACGCCGTCCTCGACGTTCTCCAGGACCGTCTTGGCCTCGTCCAGCTTCGGCTCCTGCATGAGGATGCCGACGCTGTAGCCCGGCGACAGGAAGGCGTCGCCGTTGGACGGCTGCTCCAGACCCGCCATGATCTTGAGCACGGTGGACTTACCGGCACCGTTGGGGCCGACCACACCGATCTTCGCACCGGGCAGGAAGCTCAGCGTCACGTCATCGAGGATGACCTTGTCGCCGTGCGCCTTGCGCGTCTTGCGCATGGTGTAGATGTACTCAGCCAAGAGAAACCGTCCGGCAATCGAGAAGGGCCAATGTGCGGCTCCGCCGCGTGAGGGCAGATACACCCCATCATGCCGGACTGGTAGCCCCTGGCGGAAACGGGTTGGTCACAGCCGTACGCGTCCGAGCGCCGCGCGGGGCGAAAGCGGCCGCCGTCCGCCCCCGTGGTGCGCGGGCGGCCTGCGCCCGTCCGGTCCGGTGGCGCGCGGTCGTCCGGCAGCGGTCCGACCCCGTGGTGCGCGGGCGGGAGCGGACCGCCCGCGCACCACGGCCGGGGCCCGGGATCACTCCCCGGAGGCCGCCTTCTGCCGGCGCAGGAGGTAGACCGCCCCGCTGCCGACGACGATCAGGGCGATCGCCACGCCCGTGAACGTGGGGTCGGTGCGGTTGCCGCCCGTCTCGGCGAGGTCACCCTCGGCGGAGGCGTTGACCACGCCCTTCCCGGTGCCGCCGGCCGAGGCCGGGCGCATCCGGGACGCGCGCTCCGCCTTGGTGCCCGTACCCGCCGCGGTGCCGCCGTCGGTGGCGGCGGCCGCGCCGCTCTCCGCGGTCATGCAGTCCAATATCCCGGAGAACGTCCTGGTGAAGCCGTTGGGGCCCTTGATCGTGAAGCGGTACGCCTGGTCCTCGCCCACCTTCACGAAGGTCGTCTCCGACCGGCCCGCCGGGACGGAGTGTCTGGTCCCGTCGAGATCGAAGGCGAACGGGGCGTCGCCCTTGTTGTCGGCGGTGATGTCCACGCCGCCCTTGGCGCAGTTCTTCTTGGCGGACAGGGCCGGTATGGCGCCCTTCTCCGCCCAGGTCGCGGTGGCCGTGGCGGAGACGGTGCTCTCGCTGGAGCCGGCCAGGATCTGGCTCTGCGTGGTGGTGTGGTCGCCGATGAAGACCCGGCCGACCGGGGCCTTGGTGACGGCGGCGGCCTTCAGGGACAGCGAGCCGTCACGGGCGCCGGGCCGCACGTCGAAATAGAGCTCGCCCCCATCGCCGGTGGAGGTGACCGGCTTGCCCTCCTTGTCGACGATCTTCACGCCCTTCGCCTCGGCGTCCCCGGCCGGGGTGACGGTGACGCTGCTCGCGCTGGTGCGGACGGTGACCGGGCCGAGCCGGCCGCCGGACTTCCCGGAGACCGCCGACGGGGTCAGCGTCAGGGACGCGGGGGGCTCCTCGACGTCCTGCGCGTTCTTGTAGAGATAGTCGGCGAGCTTCTCGGCCGCGCCGTCCTTGGCGTCGACCTGAACGCCGTCCGAATAGCGCCAGATCGCGACCTGGGTGCCCGCGGCGGCGGTGTTCGCGTCGAGCGGGCCCGAGTCGGCGTCCTTGGCGAGCGCGGCGAGGTCGTTCACCTGGGGATAGGAGTGCTGGAGGATCCAGCGGATCCGGCCCGCGTTCTTGTTGCCGTGGAGGGGCGACTCGCCCCAGCCGACCTCTTTGTACTTCGCGCCGTCCACGGTGCTGGTGAGTATGTCGACGCAGTACGTCTGGAGCGAGCCCCCGCCCTCGACCTTCATCTCGAACAGGCCCGCCTGCATGTCGCCGGTCTTCCGCCGGTCGTGGACGACGGCTCCCGACCCGGCCGTGATCCTGCCGAGGGTGGCACTGACGCCGCCCGAATTCCTCGGCGCGTCCTCCGCGGCGGCGGGGCCCACCACGACTATCGTGCCTACCGCAGCCAGACCCGACACCAAGGCCGCTGCGGCAAGGCGGGCTGCTCCCCGCCTCTTGACAGAAGTCATCGATTTCCTTCCGGGCGCGCGCAGAACCAGTCGACACGCCTCGCCAGCGAACTCAAAACTCAGAAGCCCCCGTTGCCACGTGCTGCGAACGTGATCTTAAGGAGCGGGCGCGACGGCTTCCCCACCGAGGGCTCCGCCCAACCGATCCGAATCGGAATCGTTATCGGAGAAGGCCGCCTGACCTGGCATTATCGATAAATCGGCGGGATAAACCACCCATTTCACAAGGGCGTTGCCCCGGCCGCGACCTCGTCGGTTGCGGCGGCTACCGCGCTCATCGCCCCCACCCCCACGGCCCCCGGATCCGTCGGCGGACCGTCCGGGGCGGGCCTTCGCGCCCCCGGCGGAGCCATCGCCTCCGCTCTCGCTCCCGCCATTCGCACCGGCTCGACCGGCAGCGGTCTGGCCGGCGAGACCCTGCGGAAGGCCGAGGTGCCGCGAGTGAGGTCGTGGCCGATCGAGACGGCGTCAATCTCCGCCGACAGCCACCGTTTTCCGTCCCGCTCCTGGTCCTGGATCCGCAACTTGCCCTGCACGATGAGCGGTTCGCCGACCGTGACCGAGGCCACCACGTTCGCGGCCAGCGTGCGCCAGGCGCGCACGGTGTAGAAGCTCGTGTACGCGTCGACCCACTCGTCCCGGCCGCGGTCCCAGCGGCGCACCGTCGCCGCCAGACGGAACCTCGAGACCGCCGAGCCGTTCGCCACCTCTCTGTAGTCCGGCCGCGTCGCGACATTCCCCACGACCGTCACCAATGTCTCGTTCATCCGAGCCGCCTCCCCCACCGCGTTGGACCTGCAACGAGACCCATGCTGCCCGCGCTCACACGAACCCGCTGAGGGCTGTGGACGACGAGCGCTTTGTGGATAAATCCGTCACCCGTGTGGGCCGACCGGGAGCGGCTTCACGGGCGCCGGGCGGGCTTGACGGACGCGACGGGAACCGCGCGCGGGTGATGCCCCGGCAGGTGCCGGCCCGGCACATGACGGCTCGGCACATGACACCTCGGCACCTGGCGGACCAGCAGGTCACGGCGCGGCAGGCGACAGCCCGGCAGACGACGGCCGTTCAGCCCGCTCAACGCAGCCGCGGGCGCCTACGAGCCGCCCGCCGCGATCACGAACTGCGCCCGCACCTCCCGATACCGCAGCAGCTCCGCCGCCACCGGCTCCAGCACGCGCTCCCGGCCGCACCCGGCAGCCGCACTGCGCAGGCGCCGCTCCGTCTCCAGGCCGTACCGCCGCGCCGGGCCCCGCGCCAGCATCCGGCAGCACCAGGTGAGGACCGGGCCGCCCACGCCCCCACCCGTCAGCAGCAGCCCGGGAGCCCACCACTCGCCCCCGACCACCTCCGTCGCCAGGCCCATCAGCCACACCGCCCCCGCCAGTTGCAGTCCGAGGAGCGCGCCCTGCATCGCCCCCGCCACAGCCCACCAGCCGGGGCGCGCCGGGCGCGCACCCCCGCGTGTGCGCCAGGTGCTCACCCGCCCCGAGCGCGTACGCGAACCGCCCGGACCTCCGGAACCCTTGTTTCCGGAACGCTTCACGGGCCTTGAGGCAGCCGCGAAACGCGGAAGGGGGAAGCGGGCCCGCTTGGCCGAAGCGCCTCCGGGCGCGGAGCACCGGCCGACACCGCCGGCCGCGCCGACCGCCCCGCTCCGGCCACCGGCACCACCGGCACCCGCACCGCCCGTTCCCACAAGCCCGGCGGGCACCAGCTCGGAGGTAGCGGGTTCCTGGGTCACGAGCGCGAGGGCCTGGGCGGCTCCGCCCGCCTCCCCCGGCCCTCGCCGGCCGCCGTTTCCTTCGGCCAACGCGCCGGACGTCCTGACGCCCCGCGCCTCCGTGCGGGGTCCGCCGCCCGTGGCGTGGCGGCCTGCCGCTCCCGTGCGCGGCCCGCGTGCGCGCAGGCCCACCCCGGTCCGTCCCGTCCAGCGGTTGGCCATGGCCGCCGCCTCCGAGGCCGCCGTGTCGAGGGCGTCCGCCAGGCCCTCCGCGCCACGGCCCGCCGCCTCCCGTACCGCCTGGGCCCAGGGGTCGGGCAGCCCGGCGGACGCTTCGTACGCCAGGGCCCGTACCGCCTGTTCCACCAGGGGCCGGGACACCGTGCGGCATGGCGAGGACGCGAGCTCGGCGAGGGCTCCGAGGGCGTCGGTGGCCGTGGGGGGCGCAGGGGTGTCGATCACGCTCCCGCTCGCGCGCTCGCCCGTACGCCCGAGTGCGCTCCGCTGTGCGCTCTCCTTCACGCGCGCCGCCTTCCGCGCCCCCCGCTTCCGTCCGAACCAGTGGTGGGCCAGCGTCCAGGACGTCCCGCAGGCGCGGTCCGCGTCGCGCAGCCACGCGCGCTCCGCCGCGAGTCCGGCGGCCTGGGCGCCCACCGCCTCCGCCAGCCGGTCCTCGAACTCCTGCCGCGCCGCTTCCGTCAGCCCCGGCCTGCCCTTGGCCACGTAGGCGGGCCGCAGCCGCGCGGAGACGCCGTCCACGTCGGCCACCAGCCGCCGCTCGGCCACGTTGCGCCCGGCCGTGAACTGGGTGAGGGTCTCGCGCAGTTCGCCGACCCCTGCCCCCGTGAGGGCCGACAGGGCGAGCACGACGGCGCCCGGCTCGCCGTGTTCGCCCAGGGCCAGTCCGTCCTCGTCCAGCAGCCGTCGCAGGTCGTCGAGCACCTGGTCGGCGGCGTCCTCCGAGAGCCGGTCCACCTGGTTGAGCACCACGAAGGTGACCTCGGCGTAGCCCGCCAGCGGCCGCAGATAGCGCTCGTGCAGCACCGCGTCCGCGTATTTCTCCGGGTCCACCACCCAGATCACCGCGTCCACCAGCCGCAGCAGCCGGTCCACTTGCTCGCGGTGGCCGGTCGTCGCGGAGTCGTGGTCGGGCAGGTCCAGCAGGACGAGCCCGTGCATGCCCGGGTCGTACGGGCGGACCGGCTGCCGGCGCGCACGCAGCGGGATGCCGAGCCGGTCCAGCAGCCCGTCCGCGCCGTCCGCCCGGTCCGTCCACGCGCACGCGATCGGCACGGCCGTCGTCGGCCTGCGCACCCCGGCCTCCGAAAGCTGCGTCCGGGCTAGGGCGTTGAAGAGGGTCGACTTGCCGCTGCCCGTCGCCCCGGCGATCGCCACGACCGTCAGGTCCAGCGAGTGCCGCTGCCGGGCCGCCGCCGCCTCCAGCACCCGCCCCGCCTCCGCGAGCGTCCGCCGGTCCAGCCGCGCCCGCGACAGCCCCACGAGCTCGCGCAGGGCGTCCAGGCGGGGCCTGAGGACGGCTCCGACCGGGGGCGTGGGAGTGGGGTCAGGCGCGTACAGGGAGCGCTCGGAGGTGTTCGCACGCTCCTGTGGCGCGCTGTCCTCGGTGCGGACCGCGCGCTCGGCGCTCGGAGTCTCCTGGACGGCGTACGGACGGGGCGTGCGCTCCGGGCGCGCGCGACGTGCGATCAGCCCGTCGTCCCACGTGCCGCGCGCGGCCTCGGGGACAGGCTTCTCGGCGACTTCCTCACGACTGTCGGACGTGGACACGGCGGTCACCTCTCCCTCTGCAGTACGGACAGCGCGGCGATGAGTTCGACCTGGTGGTCGGGGGTGATGTCGAGCGCTTCGAGCGGCGCGGTCCGGCGGTCGCGCTCTCCTTCGAGCACCCGTTCAAGGCAGTCGGCCAGCAGTTGCGCGCCTCGGTCGCGCAGCCGCAGCACGCCCTGCCGGCCGAGCGTCCCGGCGAGGACCTCCCCCGCCGTACGGGACCTGCGGCCGCCCAGCAGCGACACGGCGAGCAGGGCGCCGGCCCGGTCCGCATCGAGGCCCGTGCCGCGCTCGGCCGCCCGCACCGCCTCCTCCGCGACCTCCTCCAGACAGCGGCGCCAGCGGCGTACGGCCACGCCGATCCGGCCGAGCGCCCCGTCCGGGTCGCGCGGCGCGAGCACGGTGGCGGCCGCCGGGTCGCCCGCGCACGCCGCGGCGATCTCCTCGTCGGCGGCCGCGACGGCGCAGCTCAGCACCGCCGCCAGCGAGCTGGTGAGCGCGGTGAGCAGCTCGTCCGCGGTGCTGTCCTGCGGGTGTCCGCGCCAGTGCGTGAGCGCGTCACCGGCGAGCACCTCGCCCGCGGCGACCTCCTGCCGCACCCGCTCGCTCGCCCGCCCGTACGCGTCCTCCACCCGCTGGAGCAGCCGTACGGCCGCGGCGTGCTGCATCGCGGCGGCCCCCGCGAGACCGGGCAGCCGGGATCCCAGCGAGGCGAGCAGCCCCGCGACCGTGCGGGCGGACGCGACGGTGTGCGCCGCCGGGTCCTGCGCCCGCTGGTCGAGCCAGGCCCGCAGCCCCGCGACGGCCGAGGCGGGCAGCAGCCCGTTTCCGCCGCCGGCGGACTCCGGGAGCTCCGGGATCGTGAACCGTGGCACGTCGCCGAGACCCGCCGCCGCCAGCAGCGCGCCGTAGTGCCGGGACACCTCGGCGGCGACCTGGTGCGGCACCCGGTCGAGCACGGTGACGAGCGTGACGTCGAATTCCTTCGCCGTGCGCAGCAGGTGCCACGGCACCGCATCGGCGTACCTGGTCGCGGTGGTGACGAGTACCCAGATGTCGGCGGCGCAGATCAGCTCGGCCGCGAGGTCGCGGTTGCGGGCGACGAGGGAGTCGATGTCGGGGGCGTCGAGCAGGGCGAGTCCGAGCGGAAGGCTCCGGTCCGTCTCGATGCGCAGCGCGGGGAGCTCCTCGGGGTCGTCGCCCCGGCCGTCCTCCTCCCGGCCGGCCGCGTCGCGCACGCCCTGGGCGTGCGGCTTGCGCCCGGCGTGCGGGTCCAGCAGCTCGCGCGGGTCGAGCAGTTCGTGGGTGCCCATCAGCTCCTGCATCTGCCGCAGGTCGCAGGGTTCGTACTCGGTGATCTCCTGGGCCGGGACCCACATCCTGCGCAGCTCCGGCAGCACCCGTCGGCCCGCGAACCAGTGGTGGTCGTCCGGGTGGCAGACCAGCACTGGCGTGCGGGTCGTCGGCCGTAGGACCCCCGCCGCAGTGACCCGGCGGCCCACCAGGGAGTTGACGAGGGTGGACTTGCCCGCTCCGGTGGACCCCCCGACGACCGCCAGCAGCGGCGCTTCGGGGGCGCACAGCCGGGGCACCAAGTAGTCATCGAGTTGCGCCAGGAGTTCGGCACGGTTTCGACGGGCGCGGGCGGCGCCGGGAAGGGGGAGAGGGAAGCGTGCGGCGTCGACACGGTCACGCAGTGCGGAGAGCGCGTCGAGCATCCGGGGCCGTACGTCCAAGGTCGCCACACGTGCAGAATGCCCAATTCTGGTGTGATTTTGAAGCGTATAGCCCATGGCGCGCGAGGCGTGGCGAAAGGGACTCAGGCATAACGAGTACACAACACCCGACGCCTGGGGCGTGAAAAACGGTGCAAGATTCGTACCTGCCTGCGATTATCAGGACCGCTTCACCAAACCTGCACATCGTGGCACGGAGGTGAAGCAACCGGGACGGGGCGAGCGGAGCCCTATCCTTGTCCCCGGCAAGGTCACGGCACCACCGAGCCTGGGGCTTCACCCGTCCGCGACCGCCGTACACCGGCCCCCGTAGCTCAGTGGATAGAGCAGGCGCCTTCTAAGCGCTTGGCCGCAGGTTCGAGTCCTGCCGGGGGCGCTCCGTTTGTGCCGCACGCCCCTCCCTTGCGGGAGGGGCGTTTTCGCTGTTCAGGCGCACGCTAGCGAGGGGGCGGTAGCGGGGGCGTAAACGCCGGGGCGGCGACCGGTCCGATGCCTTTGAGCCCGGTCGGGGTTCCGTCCGGATCGAAGGAGTGGTGGAAGGTGAAGGCGTGCGGCGCGGAGCCGTGGTCGTGGAGGTGTTCCAGCCTGGCGACCCCGTCCCGCCAGGTCGGTATCGTGCCGTCGGCGACCCACCAGAACACGTGACCCGGGTGTCCCGTCCTCTCGAACCAGTCGTAACGCCTGTTGAGCGCCGTGCGGTGCAGGCCGGTGTAGATGGCGTCGAAGGCGGATC
Source organism: Streptomyces sp. NPDC025618 (assembly GCF_055558795.1). Taxonomy (NCBI): domain Bacteria; kingdom Bacillati; phylum Actinomycetota; class Actinomycetes; order Kitasatosporales; family Streptomycetaceae; genus Streptomyces; species Streptomyces sp. NPDC025618. Next base: position 384,845 of record NZ_JBVHLW010000002.1, read on the forward strand.
GCAGATCGGTCCAGAGGGAGAGGGTCGCGGCCAGGGCGGCGGTTTCCGCGGTGCGGCCCTTCCCGTACCAGGCCGGAACAGCGAACTCTCCCCACTCACCCCAGTCCGAGTCGAAATCCGTCCGTGCGCCCAGGCTGCGGTCTGCCGCTTCGGCACGGGCGATATATCCGGGGTGCCGGCCGATCTCCCGGTAGACGGCCCCACCGCTCTCGTGGAACTCCCGAGTGAGACGCGCGGGATCGGTGAGGGGCGACTTCAGGACGCCGAACGTGTACAGAGCAAGATGAGGCATGCGTCTCTCCCTGGCGGGGCCTGGTGCGGAAATCCCTGACGCTCTCGCTGTCCGGGCGTGGACTCGATTCGGGCCCGTGGGGGGGGGCGGGGAGCTGAGGGCGTGATCGATGCGTCCCCTCGCGGGTGACTCAGGCTGGTGGAACCCCTGCGGGCGGCGCCGAATGCCAGGTGAAGATAGCCCTCGTCCCAGACTCTGTCGAAGTTGCGTTTTCCCTGCCCAAGTGGCCTCCCGCAGAGGCGCCCGCGGGGCTGGGGCGGCGTGGCGCCGCCTGGGTGTCTCCACACTGCCGGCTGAGCAGCGACCTGATGCGAAGATCAATGGCCCCAAGGACCCCGCGCCGGCGAGGGGCCGCGGCAGGGGCGTGAGCCGTGCCCGGTTTCCCGGGTGCGAACGCTTTTGGGGGGTGGGCGCAAGAAAGGAGGGGGCCGCGGACGGCGTGGCCCGTGGAAGGGGAGGTTCGTGGCGACGGACGAGGAACTGCTGGCGCGCTCGGGAACCGACGCGTCGGCCTTCGAACCGCTCGTGGAGCGCCATTCAAGGGCGCTGCACGGCTACTTCACGCGCCGGGCGCCCGGCGCGGCCGACGATCTGCTGGCCGAGGCGTGGCTGCGGGCCTACGCGGGGCGCGGCACCTACGACGCGGCCCGGGGGCCGGTCCGGGCGTGGCTCTTCGGCGTGGCCCGCAACGTCCTGGCCGCGCACTGGCGCGGCCAGGACCGGCCCGCGGCCGCCGCGCTCGCCGGTGAGGCGAGCAGCGACCCGTGGCACGCCGTCGACCAGAGGCTGGACGCGGCGGCGGTCGCGCCGCTGATGCGCCGGACCCTGGCCGAGCTGCCCGCCGTGGAGCGGGAGCTGCTGCTCCTGATCGCGTGGGAGCAGCTCAGCCCCACCGAGGCCGCGGCCGTCGTCGGCGTCCCCGCGGGCACGGCCAGGTCCCGGCTGCACCGGGCGCGCACCCGGCTGCGCGCCGCGCTCGGCCCCTCCGCCTCGCTTTCCCTGACAGGAGACCTCGCATGACCGGGCAGCAGGACATGAACGACAAGGACTTCCTCGACTTCCCCGGTGCCCGGCGGCTGAAGGCCGCGGGCAAGGTCGCGCCGCCCTCGGCGGACGCCGTCGCCGCGGCGCTCGCCGCGGTGCGGTCTGCGGCCGGCCGGGAGGAGAAGGCGGAGGGGACCGCCGTCGAGCTCGAATGGGAGCCGGCGGCCGCGGTCGTCCCGGTGCGGACGTGGCGGCGGCGTCTTCCCGTGCTCGCCTCGGCGGCGGCGGTCGCGGCGGTCGTGCTGGGTGTCGCGCTCCAGCCCTGGCAGGACTCCGCGGACACGCGCGGCAGCTCGCCCGCGGCGTCGACGATGCCGCGGGAGCAGACGGGGACGGCACCGTACTGGAAGGTGCGGACCTCCGAGTGGAGCCGGGGCAGCGAGGGGACCCAGCGGCCGGACGGGGCGTACAAGACCGAATGGCTGAGCCGGAGCGACACCCGCGGGCAGTCCGGTGACGGTCCGGTCCAGCTCTACTCCGTGGACATCGCGGGGACGGCCTACAAGATCTGCGGCAAACCGGTCCTGTGGGACGGCCTCGGCAAGCTGCCCACCGACCCGGACGCGCTGCGGGACCTGCTCGTCGGGGAGGCCACCGGGGAGGAGGCCGCGGAGGGGCTCTTCAACGGCATCGAGGAGCTGCTCGCCCGCTCCCCCGCCGAACCCCGGCTGCGCGCCGCGCTGTTCAAGGTCCTCACCGGGATTCCCGGGGCGCGGGTGACGGAGCGGGTCCAGGACAGCACCGGGCGCGCGGGCACGGCCGTCGACCTGGACGTCGACACCTGGCGTGAGCGTCTGATCATCGACCCCGGGACGTTCCACGTGCTGGAGGCCGCGAACACGGCGCGCGACGACGGTCTGAAGTGGGGGACGCAGCGGCTCCGGGCCGGGGACCTCCTCATGCGGACCACCTACCTCTCCGTCGGGCCCGCCTGGGACGCGCCGAAGCCGGACCCGCGGACCCTGGAGCACCCCGTTCCGTCGGGGCGGTCCACCCCGGAGGGGCACTGAGTCCTGCCGGTCAGAGGCAGGTCACAGGCAGACCGGAGGGACATCAGCGGCAGGCGGCCGGCAGTGATCTCGATTCGTGATCACTGCCGGCGGCAAGTGCTTCTTGGCCGGCCGGGCCGCAGGCGGTGGACTGGGGTCTGCCGGTGAGCGGCCCGGAACAGCCGGGGCGCCGCCGGGGAGACAAGGAGTCCGGTCATGCCGATCGTCACCGTTCACCAGGGTCCGCGCAGCGTCGAGCTCAAGCGGGAGCTGGTCAAGCAGATCACCGACTCGTTCGTGGACACGTACGGGATCCCGGCCGAGGCCGTGCAGGTCTGGATCCACGAGGTGCCCACCGACAGCTGGGGCACGGGCGGGAAGCTCACCGCCGACCGGTGAGCGACGGGGGCGCCCCGCCCGTCAGGGCCTCACCACCGCACGGGCAGCGCGGTCGGATAGCGCCAGATCGAGGTCGTGTTCCAGGGGACCTCCTCCTTCGGGACCGCCAGGGCCAGGTCCGGGAAGCGCTGGAGGAGGGTGCCCAGGGCCACTTGGAGCTCCATGGCCGCCAGGGGGGCACCGAGGCAGTGGTGGGAGCCCCAGCCGAAGGTCATATGGGGTGGCGACTTGCGGTCGATGTCCAGCTCGCCGGAGCGCTCGAACTTCCGCTCGTCGCGATTGGCCGTCAGATACGAGACGTGCACCATGTCGCCGGCCTTGATCGTGACGCCGCTCAGCGTCACGTCCTCCAGGGCGACGCGCGGGATGCCGACGCCCTTGCGGAAGGGGATGAACCGCAGCAGCTCCTCCATCACCTGCGGCAGCCGCTCGGGCTTGTCGCGCAGGACGGCGGTCACATCGGGCCGGGTGAGCAAGGTGTAGGAGATGTTGCCGATCTCGTACGACGTGGTGTCCTGGCCGGTGATCAGCAGGACCATGGCCATGACGGACAGCTCCTCGTCGTTCAGGATCTCGTCTCCGTCGCGGGCGAGGGCCAGGGTGCTGATGAGGTCGTCACCGGGGTTCGCGCGCCGCTGGGCGGTCAGGGTGTCGAAATAGGCGCGCAGCTCGGCCTTGGCCTTGACGGCCGCTTCCCGGCCGCTCGCGCCGACGCCCATCATCGTCCAGGCGTTGCGCCGCAGTGGGGTGCGCTCGGCCTCGGGGATGTCGAGGACCTCGCAGATCGTGGTCATGGGCAGCGGCGAGGCCACGTGCTCGACGAGGTCGGCGGGCGGGCCGTGCCGCTCCATCCGGTCCAGCAGGTCGTCCACGACGTGCTGGGTGCGGACCCGCATCCGGTCCACATGGCGGGGTGCGAAGCCCTTGGCGATCAGGCTGCGGAGTCTGCTGCTGGCCGGCGGGTCCATCACATTGATGGCCTCGGGCTGGATGATCGGCTCGGGGGTCATCCGGGGATAGTCACGGCCGACGACCGCGCTGCGGCTGAAGCGGCGGTCGGTGGTGACGGTGCGCACGTCTTCGTAGCGGGTGACGAGCCATGCCTCGCCCTCTCCATAGGGCATGCGGATGCGGGCGACAGGCTCCTCCGTCAGCAGCCGCTCGAGCACGGGGTCGAATTCGAGGGCCTGGGCGAAGTCGAAAGGGCATGTGCGAACGTCGGGTTCCATCGCAGGTACTCCAGACGGGTGCTTGCGCCAGGTGCCCGGCCATGCGGCGGGCCAGTGAGGGCGTTCATGCCCATGGTCCCCCAAACGCATGTACCGAAGTAGCCCAATTAGCCCGAACAGGTGATGGGGGTACGGAACGTACTATCGGGTCGGAAGCGGCCCCGTCACCCGTCCGCCCCGGCGGTCACGACGCCTCCGCACACTCGTGATTCGATCTGATCACGGAGGTGCTCATATGGTCAGTGGAGACCCGCAACCGGTCGGTCCGGAACCGCAGTCACACGGCAGGGCCCGACAGCCCGTGTCAAGACGCTCGCTGCTGGCCGCAGGCGCGCTCGCGTCCGTGCCGGCCCTGGCGGGCACGGCGGCCGCGGCCGGGGCCCGGCCGGCGGACGAGGGAGGCAGCGGCCTCGTCACACCCGTCAGGCCCATGCCCACCACCGCGGCGGACTGGACGGACATCGCGGACGTCCTGGGCCGCAAGGGCAACATGGCGCGCGGCACGGTCTACCACACCGACTATCCGCGCGAGGACCTGCACGTGGTCTCCCGGGGCATCACCGTCTCCTCGGGCCTCGCCCTCGGCTCGCACGTGGCCTTCGTCCGCTACGCCGACGGCAGCACGATGGTGATGGGCGACCTCGCGGTCGCCGAGTCGGAGCTCCAGCACGTGACCAAGGCCCTGCAGCGGCACGGGCTGGAGCAGACCGCGATCCACAAGCACCTCCTCGCGCAGCGCCCCGACGTGTGGTGGACCCATGTGCACGGCCACGGCGACGACCCCGTGGCGCTGGCCCGCGGCGTGCGCGCGGCGATGGACCGCACCGGCACCCCGCCGCCGCGGCAGCACCAGCCGCCGCGGGCGACCGGCCTGGACACCGAGGGCATCGACGCCGCGATGTCCGCCAAGGGGTCCCACTACGACGGGGTCTACAAATGCGTCTTCGCCCGCCGCGAGACGATCGTCGACGGCGGGCACGTCCTGCCGCCGGGGCTCGGCGCGATCTCCGCCTTCAACTTCCAGTCCCTGGGCGGCGGCCGGGCCGCGGTCAACGGTGATGTCGTGATGGTGGCCGACGAGGTCCAGAAGGTGCTGCGGACCCTGACCCGGGACGGGATCGAGGTCGTCGATCTCCACAACCACAGTCTGCGGGACGAACCCCGGCTGTTCTTCGCGCACATCTGGGGCGTGGGCGACGCCGTCGAGCTCGCTAAGTGCCTGCGGCGGGCGGTGGCCCACACCAACGTCCAGACCTTCGGCTGAGACCCCACGCTCCGGGCGCCGGACGGCCGTCCGGCGCCCGGAGCGTGCCCGCCTCACAACGCCCGCACCGCCCCGTTGATCAGTTCGAGCAGGGCGCGCGGCGTCCCGGCCTCGGAGACCGCGTCGTCCGACACGGAGATGCCCGCCTCGCGCTCGATGGCGGCGGCGCTCTCCATCAGGGCGAGCGAGTCGTAGCCGAGCTCCTCGAAGGGCACGTCGAGGATGTCGCCGCTCAGGTCGACGTCGTCGTTCTCGCCCGCGCAGGCGACGAGGACGCGCCGGAGGTCGTCAAGTGTCAGCTGTGCCATGGAAGTTCCCCCTCATGAACAGTGGTCTGCCGCGGTCACCACGACCGCCGAGTTGAATCCGTGCCGGCCGCGCGCGAGGACGAGCGCGGACCGCAGTTCCGCTTCCCGGGGCCGGCCGACGACGAGGTCGAGGCCGTACTCCTCGGGTACGGAGCCGGTGTGCGCGGTGTGCGGGACGAGCCCGTCGCGCAGGGCGAGCAGGGCGGTGGCCACGTCGGCGGCGCCGCCGCCCGCCGCGAGCCGGCCCGTGAGGGACTTGGGCGCGGTGACGGGGACGCCGCGCGGCCCGAAGATCCCGCGGAGCGCCTCCGCCTCCGCCCGGTCGGCGTCCGGCCGCCCGGCGCCGTCGGCGAAGACGACGTCGATGTCCGCGGCCGCGAGGCCCGCGTCGGCCAGGGCGAGTCCGGCGGCGCGGCCCAGGCCACAGGGGCGGTCGCTGCCGGGGGCCGGGTCGAAGGTGGCCGCGTAGCCCGCGATCTCGCCGTAGACGCGCTCGGCGCCGCGTTCCCGGGCGGAGGCGGCGTCCTCGGCGATGAGGATCGCGCCGCCCTCGCCGGGCACATGGCCGCCCGCCCGGGCGTCGAAGGGGAGGTACGCGCGCTCCGGGTCGGCCGAGGTGCTGACCAGGCCGCCCGCGAGCTGGGAGGCGAAGCCCCAGGGGTCGAGGGCGGAGTCGACGCCTCCGGTGAGCACGGCCCGGGCGCCGGCCCGCACGGTGCGCCGGGCGTGGCCGATGGCGTCGAGGCCGCCGGCCTGCTCGGTGACGAGGGCGGCGCTGGGCCCGCGCAGGCCGTTGCGGATGGAGATCTGGCCGGTGTTCACCGCGTAGAACCAGGCGAACGACTCGTAGACGCTGACGAACTCCGGACCCTTGCTCCAGAGCTTGTGGAACTCGCGGTGGGTGAAGTCGAAGCCGCCCTGCGCGGTGGAGGTGACGACGCCCACGTCGTAGTCGGCGAGCGGGGAGCCGGGGCCCAGGCCCGCGTCGGCGAGGGCCCAGTCGGCGGCGGCCAGGGCGTAGCGGGTGGAGACGTCGGTCTGCGGCAGCAGCCGGGACGGCAGGTGCTCCTTGGGCTCGAAGTCCTTGATCTGCCCGGCGAGGCGGGACGGATAGCGGGAGGTGTGGAAGCGGGTGACCGCGCCGATGCCGCTCTCGCCCGCGAGCAGGGCCTTCCAGAACTCCTCGCGGCCCAGGCCGTTGGGGGCGGCGACGCCGATGCCGGTGACGACGGTGCGGACGGGAGCGCTCATGCCGCTGCCTCCGGGCGGTGCAGGACCATCGCGCTCTGGAAGCCGCCGAAGCCGCTGCCCACCGTCAGCACGGTGTCCACGCGCTGCTCGCGCGCGGTCAACGGCACGTAGTCCAGGTCGCATTCGGGATCGGGAGTGTGCAGGTTCGCGGTCGGCGGGATGACCCCGTGCTCGATCGCCAGCAGCGACGCGGCGATCTCGACAGAGCCGATCGCGCCGAGCGAGTGGCCCACCATCGACTTGATCGAGCTGACCGGCACGTCATAGGCGTGCTGCCCGAGGCTGCGCTTGAACGCGGCCGTCTCGTGCCGGTCGTTCTGCTTGGTGCCGGAGCCGTGCGCGTTGACGTAGTCGATCGCCGTACGGTCCAGACGGGCCTCGCCGAGCGCGACCCGGATGGCCTCGGCCATCTCGCGGCCGTCCTTCTTCAGACCGGTCATGTGGTACGCGTTGCAGCGCGTCGCGTACCCGCCGATCTCCGCGTAGATGTGCGCCCCACGGGCCCTGGCCGCCTCGTACTCCTCCAGCACGAACATCGCCGCGCCCTCGGCGAGAACGAAGCCGTTGCGGCTGCCGTCGAACGGCCGGGAAGCGTGCGCCGGGTCGTCGTTGTACGAGGTCGTCGCCTTGATCGCGTCGAAACAGGCCACGACGATCGGCGAGATGGGGGTGTCGGTGGCGCCGGCGAGGACGACGTCTGCGGAGCCCTCGCGGATCAGCGCGACGGCGTGCCCGACCGCGTCCAGGCCGGAGGTGCAGCCGTCGGAGACCATCGCGACCGGGCCCTCGGCGCCCACCTCCCAGGCCACTTCGGCGGGCATGACGCCGGGCGAGAGGTAGTCGAACATGTACGGCGAGAGGTGGGCGGGGTCGACGAGCCAGTCGCGGCCGGAGTCGGACATCACCAGATACTCGTTCTCCAGGCTGGTCGCCGAGGCGACGGCGCTGCCCAGGGTGACGCCGATCCGGTGCGGGTCGAGGCCTGCGGTCTCCAGGCCGCTGTCGGCCAGCGCCTCCCGGGTGCAGGCGACGGCGAACTGGGTGGCCCGGTCCATGCGGCGGATCTGCCGCGGGCTGAGGCCTTCGGCGCGCGGGTCGAAGTCGACCTCGCCCGCGACGCGGGAGCGGAACGGCGCGGCGTCGAAGAAGCTGATCTCCCGGGTGGCCGTGCGGCCCTCGCTGAGGAGGCTCCAGAACTCTTTGATCCCGGACCCGCCCGGCGCGCGGACCCCGATCCCGGTGATCACCACGCGCCGGGTCACGGGGTGGTTCCTGCGGTGCTGTGCATGGTGGCGAACTCCTTGGTGAGGAAGGTCGGTCGTAGGACACATGGCGCGACTCGAGGAGGACGGTCTCTTCGCCGGCCGCGATCACGCCGCGCGCGACGCGGCCGGTCCGGGCATCGGGCCGCTCACCGGACCGCGTCCGGACGATCGGGGCGCAGCCGGTGGCACGGAGGGTGCCGTGCGGCCCGGCCGGCGTGTGCGCGACCCGGGTCGATCAGTAATTGCCCAGGCCACCGCACACATTCAGCGCCTGCGCCGTCACCGCGGCGGCGTCGTCACTCACCAGGTACTCCACCATCGCCGCCACTTCGCGCGTCTGTACGTAACGGCCCATCGGGACGCGGTTCGTGATGCGGTCGAAGGTCTCCTCCTCGCTCACGCCCCAGATGCCCGCGTAGTGCGCGCGGACCTTCTCCGCCATGGGGGTCTCGACGAAGCCGGGGCAGACGGCGTTGACCGTGATGCCCGTGCGGGCCAGTTCCAGGCCGAGGGCCTTGGTCAGGCCGACGACGCCGTGCTTGGAGGCGGAGTACGGGACGGCGTGGACGACGCCCTGCTTGCCGCCGGTGGAGGCGATGTTGATGATGCGGCCGCGGCCCCGCTCCCGCATCCGGCCGGTGTTCAGCACCTCCTTGGTCATCAGGAAGACGCCGGTGAGGTTGGTATTGATGACGTCGAGCCACAGCTCGTCGGGGATCTCGGCGGTGACACCGCCGCCGCTGCGGCCCGCGTTGTTGACCAGGATGCCGATGGGGCCGTAGCGCTCGACGGCGGAGCGCACGCAGGAGCGGATCTGGCCCGCGTCGGTGACGTCGCACACGGTGCCGTCGACGTCCAGGCCCTCGTCCCGGAGCTCCTTGAGCACGCCTTCCAGCCGGGCCTTGTCGCGGGCGCAGATGAAGGTGCGGGCGCCGAGCCCGGCCAGCCGCCTGGTGATCTCCAGGCCGATGCCGCTGGTCGCTCCCGTGACCAGGGCGACGGGGGCAGGGGTGGTGGACATGTGACCTCCGTTGTCGAGAGTGCGGCCGTTCTGCCGTGAGCGTCGCGAGGCCGCCTTGAGCTGCACTGGAGGGTGCGTGGACGACGCGCGGCTCGACCGGCGTTCCAGCCGGGTGCGGCACGGTGGCGGCACCTGACCGAGGAGGTCCCCGTGTCCGCTCCTTCGCCGGCCGTGCTGCTGCCCGTGCGGCTCCTCGCCCCGTCCGGGCCCTGGGAGGGGGTGGCGGACGACTGGGCGCGCGAGGGCACGGTGCTCGTCTACGGCCTGGTCGCCGACTGGGCGCCGCCGTCCGATGCCGCGGCGGAGCGGCTCGCGGCGGACGAGCCCTGCCGCTGGGCGGGGCTGCGCGGCGAGGGGCTGCGGACCCGGTTCCTCGCCTCGCGCTTCCTGCTGCGCAGCCTGGTGGGCGCGGTGACGGGTACGGGCTGGCGCGGGGTGCGCCCGGCGCGTACGACGACGGGTCGCCCGTACGTCCGGGGCCTGCCGGGGCTGCGGGTCAGCCTCAGCCACAGCGGGCCGGTGCTGGCCGCGGCCGTGAGCGGGCACGGGCCGGTCGGGGTGGACACCGAGCGGGCCGGGCGGGGGACGTCGCTGTCCCCCGCGCACGTCTGCACCGCCGAGGAGACGGGGCGGCTGGCGGGGCTCAGGGACGACGAGCGCGCGGCGGAACTGCTGCGGCTGTGGACGCTGAAGGAGGCGTACACCAAGGCCCTGGGCGTGGGCCTGCGGCGCTCCCCGCGCAGCTTCGGCTTCGCGCCCGGCGCGCGCGGGCCCGTGCTGCTGGACGACGGCGAGGGAGGACCGGACCCGTACCGGCGGTGGTCGTTCGCCACCCGCCTGGTGCGGACCGCCCTCCCGGAGCCGTATCTGCTGAGTGTGGCGGTGGCTCGGCCCGCGGAGAGCGGGCGGGCGGCATGCCTGGGCCGTGAGGGGATACGCGGCCGGGCGCCGCTCGAAGGTCCCTCCATCAGGCTTGACCTCAAGCGCAGTTGATCTTTCAGCATGAACGCATCCAGGCACTGGACGCGGAAAGCCTCCGTGCCTCCGCTTCCGAAGAAAGGCGATTCATGAAGGCAGCGGCTGTCAATGCGTTCGGCGGGCCGGAGGTCGTCGAACTGCTCGATGTCGAAACTCCCACAGCGGGGCCGGGTCAGGTCCGGGTCAAGGTCAGGGCCGCCGGCATCCAGGCCGCCGACTGCGCGGTGCGGGGCGGCTGGACGCCCCCCGGGCAGACCCTGTCCTTCCCGCAGAAGATCGGCAACGAGTTCGCCGGGGTGGTCGACCAGGTCGGCGCGGGTGTCGGGGGATTCCCGGCCGGCAGTGAGGTGCTCGGCTGGTGCGTGCTGGCCTGCCACGCCGAATACGTGGTGGTGCCCGCCGACCAGATCGTGGAGAAGCCCGCCTCCATGCCCTGGGAGGTGGCCGGGGCGCTCTCCGCCTCCGGGCAGACCGCCCATACCGCGCTGGAGAAGCTGAAGGTCGGTGCCGGGGACACCCTGCTGGTCCACGCCGCGGCCGGCGGTGTGGGGACCGTGGCCGTCCAGCTCGCCACGGCGTACGGCGCGAAGGTCATCGGGACCGCCAGCCCCCGCAACCACGACTACCTGCGCTCCCTGGGCGCCGTTCCGGTGGCCTACGGCGACGGGCTGGCCGACCGGGTCCGCGCACTGGCACCCGGCGGGATCACGGCTGTTCTCGACGGGGCGGGCGGCGAGGCGCTCGACGTCTCGGTCGCTCTCCTGAAGGACAAGGCCCGGATCGGCACGCTGGTCGGGTTCGACCGGGTGGCGGAGCTCGGGGTGCTCGGCATCTTCAGCCAGCGCTCCACCGAAAGGCTGCGGGACCTCGTCGATCGCTATGCGCGAGGCGAGTTGCACATCGAGATCGCCCGGACGTTTCCGCTGGAACGCGCCGCCGACGCGCACCGCGAAGTCGAGACCCGTCACGTGCGCGGGAAGGTCGCCATTGTCGTCGGCTGACGACACGGGAGAGGTGAAGCCCCCGTCGTCGACGGGGCTTTTCCGTATGTCAGCGGCTTCCGGCGGTGGCGGTGCGCTGTTCCCCTTTTTCCTGCTTTTCCTGCGGATACCCGGCGCCGCGCGCCGACGGCCTCCGCGGGGGTGACTCCAGCACGCCTCCATCCGCCCGTCCGACGATGGGCCGGATCGACGACGTGCTGGAGGAGGCCCGAATGAGTGGTGCGGTGCAGGGGACGGAAGGGCGGCTGGAGGAGGTCGCCGACGGGGTGTTCGGCTATGTGCAGCCCGACGGCGGCTGGTGTCTGAACAACGCCGGGCTGATCGTCGGCGGCGGGCAGGCCGTGCTCGTGGACACCGCCGCGACGGAGGCCCGCGCACGGGCGCTGCGCGGCGCCGTCCTGACGGTCGCCCCCGCCGCCCCGCGGACGCTGGTCAACACGCACTTCCACGGGGACCACGCCTTCGGCAACTTCGTCTTCCCCGAGGCCCTCGTCATCGGCCACGAGCGGGCCCGTACGGAGATGCTCTCCGCCGGGCTGCACCTGACCGGGCTGTGGCCCGACGTCTGCTGGGGCGACATCGAACTGGTGCCGCCCGCCCTCACCTTCACCGACCGGCTGACGCTGCACGTGGGCGACGTCCGCGCCGAACTCCTGCACCTGGGGCCCGCCCACACCAGCAACGACACCGTCGTCTGGCTGCCGGAACAGCGCGTGCTCTTCGCGGGCGACCTCGTGATGAACGGCGCCACCCCCTTCGTCCCCATGGGCTCGGTCAGCGGCTCGCTCGCCGCCCTCGCCTCCCTCCGCGAACTGGGCCCCCGTGTCATCGTGCCGGGGCACGGGCCGGTGTCGGGTCCCGGTCTCCTGGACGACGCCGAGCGCTATCTCCTCTACGTCCGCGAGCTCGCCCGCGAGGGGATGGCGGCGGGTCTCTCCCCGGTCGAGATCGCCCGGGCGACGGATCTGGGTCCGTTCGGCGAGTGGCTCGACTCGGAGCGGCTTGTGCCTAATCTGCATCGGGCTGTGGCGGAGGAGCGGGGGGCTTTGCCGGGTAGTCATGTCGATATGACGGCGCTGTTCGGGGAGATGATCGAGTTCCACGGGGGCGTTCCGGAGTGCCGCGCGTAGTCGGCACGGCTCGGTGGCGCCTGCGGCGGGCTTTTTCCCCTACCCGCCCCTTCCCGAAACTGGGGCGCGTGCCCCAGGCCCCCGGCTGCGGGCCGGTTCGCCGCCTGCGGCGGGAGCGCCCTGCGGGCGCGTCCTCAAACGCCGGACGGGCTGGATTGTGCGGACCGTAGCCAGCACA
>NZ_JBVHLW010000003.1:0-6470 GCF_055558795.1 Streptomyces sp. NPDC025618
CATCCTAACTCCTCCCCCCCCCCCCCCCCCGTCTCCCCCCCCCCCCCCCCCCCCCCCCCCCCACCCCCCCTCCTCCCCCCCCCCCCCCCCCCCCCCCCCCCCCCCCCCCCCCCCCCCCCGGGCCCCGTCCGGCCGTTCCGGGGCGGCCCGCCGCCGACGCACCGGGCCCGCAGACGCGAGCGCACCACCGGCACGCCGACAACGAGCGTGCGCCGGTCCGTCATCCGTCCGCGCCCCCTCCGCGCATCCGTCCACCCTCTGGTCGACACATCGACCGCACGGAAGCCGTCGCGGGCGGCGGAGTGGTTGATTCCGGTGCGTCGGCGGCGCCATTTACGTGACTCCTGTCACAACTCCCGCTGTCTGCCCGGAAATACACGTCCGGATATCCGCGATCGAATTTGCGAACGGCCGATCTCTTGTTACCGTTCTAGGAGCCCGGTCGCTGGTGCATCCCCCGTCGCCAGCGACCGGGCGTTTCCATGCCTCGCCGCCGCGTCCGGCGGGTCTTGTGCCAGCCCTCGGGCGTCCCGTCCCCGCACCACCGCTACGCGGCGATGTCCTCAACCGCCGGACGGGCTCGACGTGCCGGCGTCAGCGACAGACCGACGCCCCGGATGCCCCGCGTCACCATTCTGGTGACGGCGCCCGCCGACCGCCGGGATCGAGTGTCCGACTCCAGCCCCCGGCCGGCCCTAATCCGCCCCGCCGCCCGCCGAGTTGCTGCCCGACCGCAGCAGCATCCGCCCGTCGGCTCCGGCGATCTCCGCCACCGCCGAGTACGCGTCGCGCTGCCGCGGATCACGCACGGTCCGGCCGTGCGGCGTCTCGCACCCGTCAGGGTCGTCCGAGGGCCCCATCTGGCACTGCACCTCGACCGTCCGGCCCGTCGGGTCCATGAGGGTGAGTACGGCCGTCAGCGGCCCGCCTGTGGCGTTGCGGTAGTACGTGCGCGCCCAGGTGTCGTTCCCCTGCCGCAGGACGCAGGTCTGCGCCTCCACGCCTTCGGGCGCCGCGAGTTCGGGGCCGCAGCGCGTGGAGTCCCGCACGCCGTCCTCGCCGGAGCCCTTCCCGTCAGAGCCCTCGCTCTCGTCGGCCGCCGGCGCGGGCCCCGGCTCCCGGGCGTCCGGGGCGCCGGCCACGGCCGTGAGCGGCACCGCAGTCCGCGCCCGCTCGCCCTTGGGGCCGTTCCCGGTCCGGCCGCGGCCCTTCTCCGGGCTCGCCGTTCCCGCCGGGCCCGCCGTGGCGGCGGCCAGCGGCAGCACGATCGCCAGGGCGACCACGCCGGCGAGCGCGATCATCCGAAGACCGGCCCCCCGCTGCCGGGACGCACTGGCTTCTCCGGGCACACCGGACCGACGCTCCATAAGGATCACCTGCAACTCGCCGCGAACGCTGAAGACGCGGGGACGGCTTCCGAGACCCCGCCGGGCCGACGGCGCCCGGCAGAACATCCGGCGCAGGCCCTCACCAGAACATAGCGGGCAGGACGGCCCCTCCCGGGCGGCCGCGCGGCGGTAACCGCACTTCTCGGAGCGGCTTACACCCTTACGAGTGAGAGCGCGTGCGTCTCCCGTCCGTACGCGCTCTCCGCTTCCCGCACCGGCGGCCCCTGAAGGGCAGCCACTCCTCGCTCCGTCCGCGGCCCATGAGGCCGGTCAGTAGGCGAGCTTGCTGCCGCCCCCGGGCGTGCCCGCGCTCTCGGCGACGAGGACGTCGACGACGGTGGAGATGTCCGGCAGCCACGGGCGCGCGGGCACCGCCGCACGCCCCCGGTCCGCCCGGAGCGTACGGGCCGTGCCACCGGTGGAACCCGCGGGCTGCGGCGCCCGCTCCCAGCGCACCCGGCCGGCCCCCGTGGGCGACGGCGGCAGCGCCACATAGCCGCCCTCACCGTGGAAGCGCAGCGAACCGGGCACCCAGTCCTGCTCGTGGAGCAGCTCGCCGAGGACCTCCAGGGAGTAGGGCGCGACCAGCAGCGCCCAGCGGCTGGGGGTGGCGACCACGGGCCCGAGGCGCACGCCCGCGCGGTCGAAGGCCACCAGCGCGCGGGCGCCCGCGACGGCCGGCAGGCTCACGGCGCACGGCGCGCGCCCGCCCGTGGCGAGCACGACGGGGGCGTCGGGACGGTTGGTCCACCACCAGCGGACCATCCGGGCGTCCGTCGTCGCCGCGAGCAGGCCGGGGTCGAACGGGTGGGCGCCGGGGGCGGCGCAGTCGGGGTGCGGGCAGGCGCATTCGCGCTCGCGGCCGCCGCCGGACCGCAGCCCCACACCAGGGAGCACGGGCCACTGCCACTCCGTGGCATAGGCCAGGGCCGCGGTGAGCACCGCGGAGCGGCCGCCCCGCCGAAGCGAGAGCTTGCGTCGCCTTCCGAGGATCTCGCGCATGAGCGCTCGTTCCTTTCCGTGAACGCCGAAGTTGGGGCCCTTGTCGGAGACAAGGGTCGTATCGCACTGCGTGGAACTGCCTGAACTGCGTGAACTGACCGAGCCATCGGTACTGCGTGAACTTGCCGGGCACTGCGAGGAGCTGCCGGACTGCCTGGGCCGTACGGACTGCGTGGCATCGCGGTGGCACTGCGTCGGGCCGCGACCGGCTTCCATGGCACTACGGCTCCGACCTCACGCGCTGCTCAACACGCCGTGGCCCTTTCGAGGCCGGCACACCACGTGGATCAAAAGTCACTGCATCTACAACGCAGCGCATCACGCCACGGGCGGAGCGTGAAACCTGGCGGGGGGTGGCGCGCCCATGGCGCTTTGTGCCGAGCCTTAAGCACCCCTCGTCCGCGGCAACGGGTTCCCCCACGCCCTCGGGGGCGGGCGCGGCCTTGCCGGGGAAGACGCTCGGGTCCGCCGCGGGGTTCCGGGGCGGCCCCAACTGCCCCTGCCCTTCTCCGAGTACGTACCCACCGGGGTGGATATGACGCGCTGTCGAGCAACGCCAGTCGACCTCAAATCCATGCCCTCGGGACCATTTTCCGGCCAACTTTGAAACCCCATAGACACCACCAATCCCACCGGTCCAGTGCTGGACATCGGCTTACTCAGGCGTGTACATGTGGAGCACTGATAGCGCGCAACACGACAGGGGGTTTGCGATGCTATTGACGAAAAAGCACAGGCCAACCAGCTGGTCAAGAGGGTTCGCCGAGATGCCGCGCGCGGCTTTCCGGAGCCCGGGCCACCGCATCGCCGCGCGGCCCGCCCCGGGCAGACGGCCATGACGACCCCACATCTGCCGAAAGTGGCCGGAATCAACCCTCCACTTCCCGCTCCCTCGCACACTCCTCCCCCCTCCTCCGCCGCCCCTCCCGGCGACCCCGCCACC
Source organism: Streptomyces sp. NPDC025618 (assembly GCF_055558795.1). Taxonomy (NCBI): domain Bacteria; kingdom Bacillati; phylum Actinomycetota; class Actinomycetes; order Kitasatosporales; family Streptomycetaceae; genus Streptomyces; species Streptomyces sp. NPDC025618. The sequence continues at coordinate 3,334 of NZ_JBVHLW010000003.1, forward strand.
CCGGACCCCTCCGGAACGGACGGCCCCGCCGACCCCCACGGCCCGGCCGCCGACCCGGACGGCCTGTCCCTGCCGGCGACCAACGCCCTCGTGCAGGACCGGCTCGCGGGCTGGATCTCCGATCTGGTCACCCTCCAGGAGCTCACCGAGCGGCTCGCGCGCACCGCCACCCTCGACGCGGCCCTGCGCGAGGTGCTGCGCGCCGGGTCCTCGCTCGTCGGCGCCGGCCGCGGCCTGGTCACCCTCCGGCCCGGCCAGGACCCCCCGACCACCGTCGGACTCGGGCTCGGCCGCGCCGACCTCGGCCACATCGAGACCATCCCGCACCACACCCCCGCCCGGCGCGAAGGGCACGCCCCCGGCGCCGACTCCTACGGCCGCCTCTTCGACGACCTCCCTCCGGCCGGTTCCCGCGCCGGCGTCACCCACCCGGACATCGCCGCCGAGGAGGGCCTCACCCCCCGCCACCGCGAGGTCGCGGCCCGCCTCGGCTACGGCGCCAGCTACGCCCTCCCCCTGGAGTCCGAGGCCGCGGGCCGCATCGGCGCGGCCGTCTGGCTCTACGACGAGCCCGCCGAGCCCAGCGGGCGCCAGCGGCACCTGATCGGCCTCTACCGCGACTACGCCACCGAGCACCTCGCCCGCCATCTCGAACTGGCCGCGGCCAGGGACACCGTGACCACCCTCCGCGAGGAGCTGCTCCCCAGCCGGCTGCCCCGGGTCGCCGGGGTCCGGCTGGCCGTGCGCCACCGGTCGGGCCCGCGGGGCGGGGGCGACTGGTACGACGCGCTGCCGCTGCCCGAGGGCGCGCTCGGCCTGGCGGTCGGCGGAGTGACGGGTTCCGGACCCAGCGCCGTCGCCGCGATGGGCCGGCTGCGGGCCTCCCTGCGGGCGTACGCCGTGATGGAGGGCGAGGATCCGGTCGCCGTGCTCTCCGACCTCGAACTCCTGCTGCGGCTGACCGAGCCCGCGCGCGCCGCCACCGCTCTCTTCGCCTACTGCGAGCCCGCCGGGACCGACCGCCCGGCGAGCCGGGGGAGCAAGGTCGTGCTGGCCGGTGCCGGGCACTGCCCGCCGCTGATCATCGGTGAGCACCGCGTGGAGTATGTCGAGACCTCCCTCTCCGCACCGCTCGGCATGCTCGCCTGCTGGGAGGCGCCGAGCGTCGAGATCGAGCCCGCGCCCGGCGAGACGCTGCTGTTCTACAGCGACGGCCTCCTGCACCGCACCGGCGACACGATGGACCGGGCGTTCGCCCGGCTGCGCTCGGCGGCGGCGAGCGTCCCGCGGGCCGCGCTGCGCGACCCGGACGCCATCGCGGAGCACGTCCTGCGGACCATGCTCCCCACCCCGGACGGCGCCGATGACACCGACGAGGCGGCGGACGGGAGCGACAGCGGTGAGGACGTCGTCCTGTTGGCCGCGCACTTCGAATGATCTTGTTCCGTACGTGATTGTCCCGGTCGGCGACCTGCCTTCTGCGCGCTTTCCCGTTCAAACCTTCGCTGCTGACCTTCTCCCTCACTTTTCCTCGCACATACGATGGAAACGCCCCGTCCGAGGAGGAGAGCAGTGACCGAGCAGCAGCCCGCGCCCGAGAACCCCGAGGGTGACGAGCCCATCAAGCAGCGGAAGAACGGTCTGTACCCGGCCGTGTCCGACGAGCTTGCCGAGAACATGAAGTCCGGCTGGGCCGACACCGAGCTCCGTGACCTCGAGCCGATCGCCCAGGCCCCGGAGACCGCCCGGCGCCGTGCCGAGCTCTCCGCCCGCTTCCCCGGCGAGCGCCTGGTGATCCCCGCCGGCAATCTGAAGACCCGCTCCAACGACACGGAGTACAGCTTCCGCGCGTCCACGGAGTACGTGTACCTCACCGGCGACCAGACCCAGGACGGCGTGCTCGTCCTGGAGCCGGCCGGGGCCGAGGGCCACGAGGCCACGCTCTACCTGCTCCCCCGCTCCAACCGTGAGAACGGCGAGTTCTGGCTCGACGGCATGGGCGAGCTGTGGGTCGGCCGCCGCCACAGCCTCACCGAGGCCGAGCGCCTCTACGGCCTGCCGTGCGCGGACGTGCGCGACCTCGCCGACGCGCTGCGCGCGGCCACCGGCCCCGTCCGCGCCGTGCGCGGCCACGACGCCGCGATCGAGGAAGCCCTCACCGACAAGGTCACCGCCGAGCGGGACGAGGAGCTGCGCGTCTTCATCAGCGAGCAGCGGCTCGTGAAGGACGCCTTCGAGATCGGCGAGCTGCGGAAGGCCGTCGACTCCACCGCGCGCGGCTTCGAGGACGTCGTGAAGGTCCTCGACAAGGCCGAGGCCACGTCGGAGCGCTTCATCGAGGGAACGTTCTTCCTGCGCGCCCGCGTCGAGGGCAACGACATCGGCTACGGCTCCATCTGCGCCGCCGGCCCGCACGCCACCACCCTCCACTGGGTGCGCAACGACGGCCCGGTCCGCTCCGGCGAGCTGCTGCTCCTGGACGCGGGGGTGGAGACCCACACGCTCTACACCGCCGACGTGACCCGCACGCTGCCGGTCAACGGCACGTACACCGCGCTCCAGCGCAAGATCTACGACGCGGTGTACGAGGCCCAGGAGGCCGGCATCGCGGCGGTGCGGCCGGGCGCGAAGTACCGCGACTTCCACGACGCCGCCCAGCGGGTGCTCGCCGAGAAGCTCGTCGAGTGGGGCCTGGTCGAGGGCCCGGTCGAGCGCGTCCTGGAGCTCGGCCTCCAGCGCCGCTGGACGCTGCACGGCACCGGCCACATGCTCGGCCTGGACGTGCACGACTGCGCGGTGGCCCGTACGGAGACGTACGTGGACGGCGTGCTGGAGCCCGGCATGGTGCTGACCGTCGAGCCCGGCCTCTACTTCCAGGCCGACGACACGACCGTGCCGGAGGAGTACCGCGGCATCGGCGTCCGGATCGAGGACGACATCCTCGTCACGGCGGAGGGCAACGAGAACCTCTCCGCGGGCCTGCCGCGGACGTCCGCCGACGTCGAGACCTGGATGGCGGGCCTGAAGGCCCTCTAGCCGGCCCTTCCGGGCGCCGGGGGGGGGGGGGGGGGGGGGGGGGGGGGGGGGGGTAGACTGCCTGTGTGTGCGGCGCTGGTTCGGGGGGGGGTTGGGGGAGG